>JAJUGZ010000101.1 GCA_029265715.1 Bacteroidota bacterium | reverse complement strand
TTATGAAAATATGGGAAAACCGGACGGGACTGAAATCTGAAAAATCCTTTCAGTCGTACCTGTTTACCATCGCCTTTAACGCCATCAAAAAACAGTTCAATAAGAAGATGAAGGCGGAGCAATACCGTTATGACATCTTTGAATCATTAGCCGGCGATGTGCCCTCGCTGGAATCGCGGCTCGATTTTGAAAAACTACTGGAAAAGCTTGACCGGCTTATCGATGAACTTCCGGAGCGGCGAAAGAAAATATTTTTGATGCGCAAAAAGGAGGGAAAGTCGGTTAATAACATTGCCAATGAATTGGGCGTATCGCCTAAAACGGTTGAAAATCAGATAACCGAGGCCATGCATGCATTGAAAAAAGCCTTTTCGTCGGACGATCTGAGCAGCTTACTCTTTTATATTCTTTTCGTTTCCTGAAAAAAAATCAGTTTTTGGCATGGGGGTTTTTTGCGGTTCTGGATATAACGGGTGAATTTTACCTGTTAATGCCTAACGATGAAGGATAGGGTCGATTTTGATTTGATAAAGCGATTTACGGAAGGCCGATACGCATTCCGTGATTTGAAGAGAATAGCCGGTTGGTTCGAGGATATCCGTTACCAGGCAGAACTGAAGTCGGTTATTAGCCGGCATTGGGACGAGTTCTCATTTGAGCCGGGCGAAGCGAAAGATTTATCGCACATTTTTGCCCGGTTAAAAGAGCAGGTGCTGGCCGAGAAAGCGCAGATCAGCCCGCGCGAAAAGTTCATCCGGGTTTACACCCGGGCCGCAGCAATCTTGTTACTTCCATTGCTGCTTTATTTCACAGTTAGTTTATTCCAGAATTTCAGGAAACAGGTGCAGCCCGCAGGCTGGGTTGAAGTTGTTTCTCCGCTTGGGGCACGCACCAACTTTGAATTGCCCGACGGATCGAAAGTTTGCATGAACAGCGGAACTCACCTGAAGTACGCTGCGAATTTTGCAGGCAAGCGTTCGGTTGAGGTGGAGGGCGAGGCTTTTTTCGAGGTGGTCCACAATCGCTTGTCGCCCTTCACAGTCCATACCTCCGAGTTGGATGTTAAAGTTTTGGGGACCAAGTTCAGCGTTTCGGCCCAGCCCGATGAAGATAATGTGGAAGTCATCCTTGCAGAAGGTAAAGTTCAGTTAGATGGCACGCGAAGTCCGTTTTCAGGCACATTAGTGCCCGATCAGATGTTTGTATTTAATAAGACGACCCTTGCTGGTGAAATAAAAAAGGTAAATGCCGGACAGTTGACGGCCTGGAAGGATGGCCTGCTGATATTCAGGAATGAGCCGCTCAAAGAAGTTGTAAAACGGCTGGGGCGCTGGTATAATGTGCGGTTTGAAATTTCCGATCCGGAAGTGGAAAATTTTCGGTACCGGGCCACTTTCAAAGACGAGCCGCTTGAAGAGGTCATCCGGTTAATTGCCCTGACAGCCCCTATTGAATATAAAATAGAGGACCGGAAGATGGATGACAACGGGGTTTATAATACCCGGACCATAATTATTAACAAGAAAAAGTAGATATGGGTCACATAAAATCAGGAAAGTGTTGGAGCCACTTTCCTGAGAGTAATGTACAAAATGCAGTAATCATTTTTATTAACACTACGAATGTAAATTTATGGAAAAAAAACGAGAACGAAGGGCATTGCCTCGTCATGCCCTAAAAAAATTCCTGCTTATGATTAAATGGAGTTTGTTTTTCCTGTTTTTGGGGATTATGCAGGTGTTTGCCGTCGATTCGTATTCGCAGCAAACACGTCTTTCCCTGAATTTTGAGAAAACAAAACTGGAGACCGTCCTGAATGAGATTGAAAACCAGACCGAGTTTTACTTTCTGTACAATCAGGATAAAATCAATGTGAACCAGACGGTTGATGTTCATGTGAAGGACCAAAAAATTGAAGCGATTTTAGATCAGATTTTTAAATCGACCGGAATTAACTATGCTATTTACGACAGGCAGATTGTGCTTACCAGTCAGGAAACGCCTGCGCCAGCCGTGGGGCGCCAACCGGGAACTGCTGTTAAAGGCCGGGTTACAACGCCTGACGGAGAAGCAATTCCCGGAGTAACTGTTATGGTTAAGGGAACGTCAACCGGGACGATTACCGATGCCGATGGGAATTATTCGTTGTCGTCGGTAACCGACAATGCCACATTGGTGTTTTCGTTCATCGGGCTGGTTTCTCAGGAAATTCCGGTGAAAGGGAAACCGGTCATCAATGTGGTGATGAAAGAAGAGGTTGTCGGTGTCGAGGAAGTGGTTGTTGTCGGCTACGGAACCCGCCAAAAGAAAAACCTGATTGGTGCGGTTGACCAAGTGAGCGCCAGCATCATCGAAGATCGTCCGGTTGGCAATACCATGCAGGCCCTTCAGGGCGCATCGGCCAACCTGACCATTCAGCAAAAAAGTATGAACCCCAACGACAACAGCATGAACATCAATATTCGCGGGGTCAGCACCATGAACAACAACGATCCGTTGATAGTTATCGACGGGATTATCACCGAAATGGAAAGCCTGAACAAACTAAACCCGGCTGATATCGAAAACATTTCGATACTGAAAGACGCCGGTAGCGCCGCGATTTATGGATCGCGTTCGTCGAACGGGGTTATCTTGGTTACCACGAAAAAAGGATCGAAAAGCGGGCGGCCGGTTGTGCGTTTCAATACCATGGTGGGGGTACAGGAGCCAGATGTGCTTTACAAACCTGTTAAAAGCTACGAAAACGCTCTTTTGAAAAATCAGGCGTTGATAAATGGCGGTTCATCGCCAGTTTATTCACCTGCTCAGATCCGCGATTTACAAGAACATGGCGACGGACAATGGTTTCTTGACGGAATTCTGCAAAATGCGCTTCAGCAAAATTACAATGCCAGTGTTTCCGGGGGAAACGAGAATTCAACATACATGATTTCGGCCGGATACTATAATCAGGAGAGCAACTTTGTCGGGAATTTTGGGGCCGAACGGTATAACTTCCGGACCAACCTGGTTAATGAATATGGAAAGCTGAAAATCAGCGCGCTGATGGCATATAACCGGACGATGCAAAATGCTCCGAATGCAAGTACCGGGACCCTGATTGTTGACGGTGGCCGTATTCCTCCGTATTACACCTATAAAATGAAGTCTGATAATGGGCATTACCTGATTAACGATGTGTTATCAGAATTTAACCCGCTGGGTTTGCTCGAAGCCGGAGGTTTCCAGAAAAAAGACGACGACAACTTTATCGGTAGTTTAAATGGCGAACTGAAGGTGGCCAACGGGCTGACGGCAAAAGGTATTATCGGGTTGGACCTGAGCGCCAATCACCGCTACATCCGCGGGTTGGAAGTTCCCTTCTATGCCAGCGAAACGGCAACTGTTCCCAGTTCGTATGCCAACAGTACCCGCAATACCGAGGACTACAACGAGAAAAAATATATCCTGAATACCCAGTTCCTGCTCGATTACAACCGTACCTTTAAAGAGGTGCACCAAGTGACTGGTTTACTAGGTGTTTCGAATGAATCGTATACGCGTCAGGCTAACGAGATCAAGAAGAAATACACCGACCGCGATTTGGGATTGCCTGAAACCGACACCGAAATTGATCCGGGCAGCTACAATACGCCGGCTCAAACCCAGGAACGAAGCATCTACTCGGTATTTGGCCGGGCCGGGTATTCATACATGGATAAGTATTATGGTGAGTTTAGTTTCCGCTACGATGCTTCATCGAAATTTGCAAAAGATTACCGCTGGGGGTTTTTCCCTTCGGTCACTGCCGGATGGCGTTTGTCTGAAGAAAATTTCATGGCTTCGTACAAAGAGAACGTAGGCGACCTGAAGGTTCGCGGATCGTATGGGGTATTGGGCAATCAGAATGTAGCTGATTATTCTTACTTTACCACCTATACCGTTTACACCAACAGCTATGGTTTTAACAACGAAGCCGTATCCGGAACCGGGTTCGATTTCGGGAATGCCGAACTGCAATGGGAACAGTCGGCCAACTTTAATATAGGGGCCGATGCTTCATTTTTTAAAGGTAAACTGGTTGGGTCGTTCGACTATTTCAACAAAGTTACTTCGCAGATATTGCTGACACCTGTTGTCCCGAGCGTGTTTGGCGGTGCTGTTGCCAAAGAGAATGCCGGAGAAATGAAAAACAGAGGGTGGGAAGTTAGTCTGAGCTACCGTGCCCAAACCGGGGCTTTTAAACACAATGTAACGTTTAATATAGCCGATTCGAAGAACGAAGTCACCGACTTTGGCGGCAACGAGCAAATCAACTCGGGCGACCAGATGTTGAAGATTATCCGTGAAGGCGTAGCGCTGGGGTCGTATTATGGGTATAAAACAGATGGATATTTTAACAGTTACGAAGAAATTGCAAACAGTGCCCTGCCAATCGGGGCAACAGTGCAGCCGGGCGACGTTAAGTATAAAGACCTGCATGAAGACGGCGTTATTGACGAGAAAGACCGCACGATCCTGGGAAATGCATTTCCCCGTTACACGTTTGGGCTAACATACGAAACCCGTTGGAAGGGTTTTGATTTCAGTATGCTGGTTCAGGGAGTCGGGAAACGCGACATGTTTTTGCGTGGCGAATTGGTTGAACCGTTCCACTCCAATTATTCATACGTGATGTACACGCACCAGCTCGATTTCTGGACGCCAACCAATACAGATGCACGCTGGCCGCGCTTGTCGGCCCCGGGATCGGCATCAAATACCAACAACTACCAGAAAAGTTTAGATATCTACGTTTTCAATGCGGCTTACCTGCGATTGAAAAACATCCAGCTGGGCTATACTGTCCCGAAAGAAATCAGCTCAAAAGTTGGAATTGAGAAGCTCCGCGTGAATGTGAATGCCCAAAACCTGTTCACTTTGTCGAACGTGTCATTTATCGATCCTGAATCGACCGAGTTCGGGAGCAATATGGGTGGGACCGGTGGTCTGGGCGCAAACAGCGGACGTAACTATCCGACGCTTAAATACTACGGATTTGGGTTAGACATTGAATTTTAAAAGAGAATCAGAATGAAACGAAAATTCTTTCAATATAGTGCGGGAATAGCCAGTGTGGCCCTGATGCTGTTTACTTCGTGCAACGATTTGGACCTCGCGCCAACAAACAAATTTACCGAAGACAATTACTGGACTTCGGCCGAGAAGGCCAGTATGGTTCTGAACATGGCTTATAGCCAAATGACCAACAGCGATTATTTCTTTAAAACCGAATCGCTTTCCGACAACCTGTATGAGGGGCGCGGGTCATCAAGCGAAAAAGCCATTTCGTCCGGGCAGGCCGACGCCTCAAATGGACGTTTCTCAGGCGAATGGGCTGACTGCTATGCCGGAATTAAAACCTGTCACACATTTCTTGAAAATGTCGACCGGGTTCCCAACATGGATAAAACGCTGAAAGCCCGTATGGTGGCCGAAGCAAGGTTTATACGGGCCTATCTGTTTTTTCGCCTGACAACCTGGTATGGCGATATTCCGCTGTTTGACCATGACCTGACTTTGTCGGAGTCGAAAACCATTGCACGCACACCGCAGGCCGATGTGCTGGCTTTTATCCGGAGCGAACTGGATGCCGTGGCTGAAATTTTGCCGACCAAACAGCAGTATTCAAGCGAAGATAACGGACGTATTACCTCGGGCGCGGCCATTGCATTGAAAGCCCGTACTTATCTCTACAGCAGCGATTGGGCCAATGTGGTTGCTAATTGCGAAAAGCTGATCAACTCAACCGAATACGGCCAGTATGCTTTGTTTAATTCATATGCCGGAATTTTCCTTCCGGAGAATGAATACAATAGCGAAGTAATTCTGGACCTGGGTTATGTCCCGTCGTTGCGTACCTGGGGCAATTATTACGATTATGCGCCGCTTTCGGTAGGCGCACGCGTTAATGCGATGGCCCCGACCCAGGAACTGGTCGACGATTACATCATGATGAACGGGAAGTCGATTAGTGAACCGGGATCGGAGTATAACGAAAATGCACCGTATAAAAACCGCGATCCGCGTTTGACTGCCACCGTTGTGTATCATGAGTTTCCCTGGAAGAAACCAGATGGGACCATCCAGACCATTTACATCAAGCCGGGAACGGCTCCGAACGAAGCGGCTGCTGTTGATGAATACAAAGGTCAGGGGACAAATTCAACGTCAACGGGTTATTATATGCGCAAATACTACGATCCGACTTCGCTGGCCAGCTTTACGTCGGGATTGAACCTGATTTTGATCCGCTACGCCGATGTCCTGCTGATGTATGCTGAGGCTAAAAATGAGCTTGGGCAGATGACCGAAGATGTCTGGAATAAAACCGTGAAAGCGTTGCGCGTCCGCGCCGGTTTTACTGATCCGGCTGCGTTGGTTTACAACAGTTCGCTGAGCCAGGCCGACATGAGGCAGATCATCCGTCGCGAACGTCGCTGTGAATTAGCGTTGGAAGGCTTGCGCATTTTCGACATTCGTCGCTGGAAAACAGCTGAAACCGTTTTGAATGGGTATCCGCACGGAGCGAAGTACGGCGATACCGGGATCGACAACGGGTACATCCGCCTGGACAAACGGACGTTTAATAATCAGCGTGACTACCTCTGGGCTGTTCCGCAGTCGCAGAAAGACATCAATCCGAACCTGGGCCAGAATCCGGGGTATTAATCCAAAATACAATCGTAAAATATAGTAACTCAAAATATAGAATTGAATATGAAATCATTACTCGTTAAACTAACCATATTTGCCTCTTTGTTCATTGCATTTACAGCATGCAACGACGACGATGAATTAAAGGATACCAAGGTCACTGCGGTAAAAACGCTGTATGAACCTAACGACGGGAAATCAATTGTTTTGCAAAGTTCGGCTTCGGCTTCATTGTATTTCGAATGGGAACCAGCCAAGGCTGAAGACAGTGGTATGGTACTCTATGAAGTAGCTTTCGATAAAGAAGGAGGCGACTTTTCAAATCCGGTTTACCGCATGGCTTCCGACAACAACGGCGGCTATAATCATGCAACGATTACACACAAACAGTTGAATAAAATTGCCGGCATGGCCGGAATCGGATCGGCAGAAACCGGGAAACTGATCTGGACCGTATTTTCATCGAAAGGGATCAACGATGTGAAAGCTGGAGAATTCAGGACCCTGGAAATTACCCGTCTGGCCGGTTTTGCCGATGTTCCGGTTGATGTATTTGTGACCGGCGAAGCTTCGGAAGGCGGTAGCGATTTGAGCAAAGCCAGTGTAATGAAGGCAACCGCAAATGGCGAGTTTGAAATTTATACCAAACTTACGGCAGGTAAATCGTATTATTTTACCGATGCCAGAGTGGGAACGCCACGCCGCTTTTATGTTGAAAATGGCTTGTTAAAAGAAGGTTCGACATCGATTACCGTTGCGAAAACAGGAGTTTACAGGATTAATCTCGACTTTAATGTCGGGTCGGCTGTGTATACAGAAATCACCAACATGCAATTGTTCTTCTGCCCGACAAACTCGTTTCTGTTCTCGTTGCCTTATGTCGGGAATGGCGAATTCAAGGCATCGGGTAAGCCAATTACGTTTAAACAGGAAAGCTGGGGACGCGACGAGCGTTATAAATTCAAAATGACAACCCTGACAAGCGCCGGTGAAACCGTCGAAGAATGGTGGGGGACACCAAATACCGATAGCCGTCCGACGGCTTCCAGTGCCGCTTCTTATTATTACCTGTACCGGGTGAACGACAGCCAGTGGGATGGTAAATTTAAATTTGCCGGAGAAATGGATGGAGCCTTGGTCGACGTAAGTGTATTCTTCCAGGCCGGCAACCCATACACCCATTCGGTGACAAAAGTTGGTAACCAATAAACCTAATATGTAATGTTGAAGGAGGGTGGGCCCGTTGAGCCTGCCCTTTCTTCCAGATTTCTCAGTGCTAAATGAACACAATGAACAAATTTTTTTATCTCATTTTTACCGTTTCGGTTTTGTTTCTGGCATGCAGCAAAGAAGATGACCAGGTGGACCCCGGCGGCGAAGCATATGTCATCAACTGGAATGCAGCCGCCGATAGCAGCAGTTCAACGATGGTTCTTTCTTATTGGAACGCTGCCGATTCCTATTTTAATTTCAATAATGCCGGACAGAAAAATTTCAATTACTGGCCCCAGGCCCATGCCCTCGATGTGATGGTTGATGCTTATCAGCGCACCGGCAATAACTTGTATAAAACGACCATCACCCAATGGTATGATGGTGTCAAAGCCAAAAACGGCAACACGTTCCTGAATGTGTTCTACGACGATATGGAATGGAATGCCCTGGCGATGCTCCGTGCGTTTAATGCAACAGGCGACGAACGGTTCAAAACAGCTTCGCAACAACTTTGGGCAGATATTCAAACCGGCTGGAATACCAATGCCGGTGGTGGAATTTCGTGGAAAAAAGATCAGCCCTATAGTAAAAATGCTTGTTCAAACGGGCCGGCTTGTATTTTGGCGGCACGAATGTATCAACAGTTTGGCAGCACCGCCGACAAAGAATGGGCTTTGAAAATTTACGACTGGGAAAAAGAATACTTATTCAACCCGGCCAATGGCGCTGTGTATGATAATGTTGACAGCCGGACGGGAACGATTCAGACCTCGTGGATATTTACCTACAATCAGGGAACGTTTCTCGGATCGGCTCTCGAATTGTACAAAATTACCGGAGAGAAAGGTTATTTGAACGATGCTGTTAAGGCCGCTGATTATACGTTGAATAATCTGGTCGATAGCAACGACCGGTTGTTGAAAAGCGAGGGTGACGGCGATGGCGGACTGTTCAAAGGAATATTTGTAAGGTATTTTACGCAGTTAATCTTGTTGCCCGATTTAGACAGCTCAGTGAAAAAGCGCTATCTCACGTTCCTGAAACACAACGGCGAAACACTCTGGCGTACCGGGACCAATAAGCAGCTTGTCCTTTTTGGTTCGTACTGGAAAACCAAGCCGGTGTCGACCAGCGAGTTGACTACCCAAACCAGTGGGGCTATGCTGATTGAAGCGATGGCTTTGCTCGAAAAAAACAGGCTACTTGGGAATTGATCTTTCCTTCAGGAGTGAGTAAAAACGATAACCTGGTTGTAAATAAAACGGCTTCAGACAAAAAACAAACAATGTGACCAATTGGCCGGGAACCAACCAATTAAAACCTAATAGACCGTGAATAAAATAAATAACCTGCTTGTGTTGTTTCTGTTGCTCATACTTTCAGCGCGGGCACAGAAACCGCTTACTCAATATGTCAATCTGTTTTTGGGAACGGCCACCTTATGGGATAGTATCGATATTGGCTACAAACCAACCCATCGTACCTGGGGCGCCGAAGTGTTCCCGGGAGCCTCGCTTCCCAACGCCATGGTTCAGCTTAGTCCGGTTACTTTGTTTCACAGCGGATCGGGATACCAATATGAGGATACTGTGATTTACGCTTTTACACACACCAGTAAAGGCCATTGGAATTTATGTCACATCCCGTTGCTTCCGGCCAACGGTAATTTTTCTCCGGAAGATTATTGTTCTCCTTACAATCATCAGAACGAGTCGGCTCATCCGGGGTATTATCAGGTATATCTGGACCGCTACCATGTAAATGTAGAGCTGACATCGACCTTGCGGTGTGCTTTTCATAAATACACATTTCGGGACCCCAAAGGGGAAAAACTGATTGCCGATCTTTCCCGCTCAAACGAGCGTGTCCGCGATTGGGAAATTGTTCAGGAAGGTACACACGTATTTAAAGGCTTTCAGCAAACCGGCGAAAAAATGTATTTCTATGCTGTGGCCAACCATGCCATTACAAACATCGGGTCGCAGAAAAGCGACAAGCATGAGATTTCGGTGGTGAGTTTTTCCGATGAACCGGGGCCGCTCGAATTACAGATTGGCTTTTCGTTTGTCAGCACGGCCAATGCCAAAGAAAACCTGGAGAAAGAAATGCTTGGCAAAAGTTTTCAGCAGGTGAGGGGAGAAGCCGATAGGACCTGGGAAGCTTTGTTGTCGAAGATCAAAGTAGAAGGAGGGACAGAGCGCCAAAAAGGCCTGTTCTATTCGACGCTCTATCGCTCGTTCTTGTGGCCGGCCCTTCGAAGCGACGTGAACGGCGAATTTACCGATATGGCCGGGCATGTTGTAAACCCGGGGTTTAACTACTACACAGAGCCGTCGTTGTGGGACGATTACCGGAATAAACTGGTTTTGCTTGGCATGTTGTCGCCTCAGGTTGCAGCCGACGTCATTAAATCGTTGATCGATAAAGGCGAGAAAACCGGTGGTTTTATGCCAACTTTTTTTCATGGCGATCATGCCGCACCTTTCATCGCCGGAAGTTATCTGCGCGGAATCCGCGACTTTGATGTAAGCCGGGCCTACAATCTGCTTTTGCGCAATGCCACGATGGAAAATCCAAGCCGTCCGCATATTTTCGAATATATCGGGAAAGGTTATGTCCCGGAGTATGACATTAAAAATCCGAATGTTGAAACCAAAGCGACTGCCGGTGTCACCAAAACGCTGGAATATGCTTATGACGATTATGCTGTTGCATTGCTGGCTAAAGAGTTGGGGGATACTGATAACTACAACATGCTAATGAAGCGCACATCGAATTATAAAAACGTGTTCGATGTCTCGACTGGCTTGATGCGTGGAAAGTTAGAAAACGGAAACTGGATTGAGCCTTTCGACCCGCAATTCCCGTACTACGAATATATGTACCGCGAAGCCAACGCCTGGCAGTCGTCGTTCTTTGTGCCACACGATGTGATCGGGCTGATCGGTTTGTATAAAAACAAAGAAGCGTTCGAAAAGAAACTTGACCAGTTGTTTTCAATACCATGGAATGGGGTTGAGGCCTACAATTTTTCCGGGTTTATCGGTCAGTATTGTCACGGGAACCAGCCCGACCACAGTTATCCGTGGTTGTACACTTTTATCGGCGAACAGGAAAAATCGCAGGTAATACTCGATAGCATCATGAACCATTTCTACGATATGGGCAAATACCATCTGGCGTATGCCGGAATGGACGACGCCGGTGAAAATTCTTCGTGGTATGTATTAGCTTCCATAGGGTTATACACGTTTTCTCCGGCCGATCCGGAGTATATTGTGTCGGTTCCACTGTTTTCCCGTGTTGCGTTTGCGTTGGGCGATCGGAGTTTTGTGATCGAAAAGAAAGGTTCGGGAAAGAAGATCGCTCAGATTACTTACGGCGGGAAGAAAATCGGAGGGTATTTCGTTGCACATGCCGACCTGCTAAAAGGGAAGAAATTAGTTATTTCGACCCGATAATTTCAGGATCAATCAATTCGCATAAAAAAAGATAGTCTTCGGAATTTAATTTTGGCTTATGTGAGATCTGGTAGACTTCCTGTCGGCATTTTTCGTGCTGCAGGAAGTTTTTTATGTGTTGATGTGAATCCCGGACGGGGATCAAAAAAGAAAGGTTCAGTTTCACAAGAGGCTGAACCTTGTCTTTGCTATATGAATGAGTATTAGCTCAGAATTTTTGACGTAATGTTGTTGATGCTGGTTTCGATGCCTTCAAAAGGCTTCCCATTACCTTGGTTGTCGTCTTCAACAAACAGGTATTTCATGCCGGCAACTTCCTTGGCTGCAAGGATTCGTTTGAAATCGATAACTCCCTCGCCAACACTGCAAACATCGTCTTTATTCACCTCAAAGAACGGATCTTGGCGGGTATGCATGTCTTTCATGTGGAAGAGTTGGAAGCGCCCCGGATATTTGTTGAACATTTCAATCGGATCCTGGCCTGCTTTGGATACCCAGAACAGGTCGATTTCCATGGTGATCAGGTTCGGGTCCATTTCGGCCATGAACAAGTCGTAATAAGGTACGATCCCGTCGATGTTCTGGAACTCGAAATTGTGGTTGTGATAGCCAAACTGAATGCCGACCTCTTTCATGATTTCTCCCACTTTATTCCAGTCGCCGATCATTTGCTTGTACTTTTCGATAGTACGGTCTTCTTCGTTGACCCAAGGCTGAATACAGTATTTTACACCCAGCTCGGCATGGTCGTCGGCCATCTTTTGGGCATTGTCGAGCGATATGCCGGCGGCTTCAACCTGGGTATGGCTGCTTATAATGTCCATTCCAAGGTCTGCCACAATCTTTTTTAATTCAGCCGGGGCATAGCCGTAGAACTTTCCGTTGGTATAGCTGGCAAGCTCCAGGTTTTTATATCCAAGGGCTGATACTTTTTTCAGGGATCCGATCGGGTCGGCGCCCATTGCATCGCGGATGGTGTAAAGCTGCAGGCCAACGCCATACTTTTTAAGATCAGGTGTGCCCGACGAGCAGGAAGATAGCGGGCCAAGCAACATCATGCCGGCAGAGCCTGCCGCCGACAATTTTAAGAAGTCACGTCTGTTCTTCATAGGTTTTTGATTTGTTAATCTTAGTTGGTGTAATTGTCTTGTTCAAAATAAATCAAAATAAACCGAATAATTGAAAGTACCGGTGGTTTTTGTGGCACGGTTTGTCCGGAATATGGTACTGGTCGGGCTATGCCGGGAAGAGCCAATGGGGCTTGAGATGGGGGCATTCCCGCTAGCGATGCAGATAACGATACCACGTTCCACCTCGAAGCCAAACATTTTCATCAGTATAAAATTTCAATATTGGTTCGTACAATTTTCGTAACCGTGTTCGCTTTTCAATCTGAATTCCAACGGATGGAATAGCCATTTATTCGCTTCGCGGATTTCCCTTTGGTCAATTCATTTTTCGGTTGGTGTGAACTTTGGCGCACATGGCTATTTCAGATGTAAAAAAAGCCTGTAAATAGTAACAATTTACAGGCTTTCATTTTGTTGACCAGATTTTGGTCGGGATGACAGGATTTGAACCTGCGACCCCTTCGTCCCGAACGAAGTACGCTACCGGACTGCGCTACATCCCGATTTTTGATGAACTTTTGCTTGTGTTTAACTTTCGTTAATTGCGGTGCAAATGTAAAATTTTCTGAGTAAAATCATGTTATCCCAACCCAGATTTTTTCCCATTCATCTGTTTTTTTTTTGTGCGCAACTATCCCGTGCTTCGCCATTTTGTTGCAGACGAAACCTGTATTGTTGTGATTGTTTGTACTTTATGTGTACGGTAACATAGCCATCAAACACAAACTCCAAACTCATCAACAGAAAATCAGGGGCAAAAACTAATCTGATTGCCACGGGTGAATGATATCGACAGAATAGTTACAAAATTTGAATGATTGCATTAGCAGGTAGGCACAATAAATCAGAAGCCGGACTTTTTTGTTTTTGCAGCCCTTGAAATGAAAAGCATAAGTTTTATTTTTACGCTTATTAATTTTTGCCATTGAACGCCGGCTTACAACATATTGATTCGCAATTAGCAGAACAACTAAAAAACGGGAGCGAGAACGCTTTCCGAAAGATCTTTAATCATTATGCCGGGCGCATTTATACGTTTGGGAAATCCCATTTGAAAGATGGGATTGAAGCCGAAGAACTGGTCCAAATTGTTTTTTTGCGCTTGTGGAATTCAAGGCAAAACATCGATTCTTCGCAAAATATAAAGGCCTTCCTGTTTAAGATTGCCGTTAATGCAATCTACGATATTATCCGCAAGAAGAATGTGCAACAAAAATTTCAGCAATATATTCAAACACAGTTTAATCCTGAAATCGATTCGACCTGGGACGAGGTTGTTTTTCGCGACATGCAGGCACAGATAAATCTGTTGGTCGATCAAATGCCAGCTCAGCGGAAGTTAATTTTTAAGCTAAGCAAGGAGCAAGGACTGAGTAACGACGAAATTGCCGAGAAATTGAACCTCTCTAAAAGAACCGTTGAAAACCACCTCTTCAGGGCTGTTGGGTTTCTGAAAAAGAATCTTGACCATTCCAATCTGGCAGTGGCCCTTTTTTTTTAGTTTATATGATATCACTACTGAACGAGTAAAAAATTAAAAAATAGGGGTTACTCCCCGAAGGTTTGGCCCCATGTTGTAAGTTTGTTTTGCGAAAAAACCACAACATGGGTAAAAATACGGAAATAAAATTTGTCGGACAGCCGATTT
>JAJUGZ010000090.1 GCA_029265715.1 Bacteroidota bacterium | reverse complement strand
TCAATATTTATAATTTCCTTTCCGATTCATTTAAATATAACCGGTTTGACGATCTGGGGTATTTAATCGGGCGGATTTTTATAAACCGGGAGAATCACTTTTTTGTTGAAGGCAAGCGTCAGTCGATCGAGCAAGTGAAAGACTTTGGCAAAGACGAACTAACCCGCGACATGCTAAGGGCAATTGTTGATACGGCCATTCGTTATGCCGTTGATTTTGATTTGCTGGTGCCTCCGTATGACCAAGTGAAAATTGCGACGGTCGAACAAATGCAGGTCGAAATTAGCCATTCAAAGATTCAGACCGGCAAACGGCTGGGGTTCAAGTTTAACTCAGACGATGTTTAATTTTTTTAGTACAGACAGATTTTTAATGTAATTTTTCAAACTTATGGAACATCTTGTTGATCGGTTTTTAAGGTACACCCAAATACATACGACATCGCAGCCGGGAAGCGAAACGTATCCCAGTTCTGATCGCCAGTTAGTTTTTGCCCGTCAGTTGGCCGATGAGTTAGAAAGCTTGGGACTTGATGAGGTTGACGTGGATAAATTCGGCTATGTGACTGCATCATTGCCTTCAAACTTAAATTATGAGGTGCCAGTTGTTGGATTCATTGCCCATATGGATACCAGTCCGGATTATTCCGGAGAAAATGTAAAAGCCAGGATTATAAAAAATTACACCGGCGACGATGTTTTTTTGGATCCTGATGGAAAGATGATGTTGACTCCGAAGGATTTTCCTGAGTTATTAAAATATGTCGGGCAAGATTTGATTGTAACCGATGGAACAACGTTGCTGGGGGCCGACGACAAGGCCGGGATTGCCGAGATTATAACCGCGATGGCCTGGCTAAAGAAACATCCGGAGATAAAACACGGGACGGTAAAGATTTGCTTTACCCCGGATGAAGAAATCGGGAAAGGCACTGATCATTTCGATGTGAAAAAGTTTGGGGCTGACTTTGCTTACACGATGGATGGCAGCGAAGTGGGAGAGTTGGAGTACGAAAATTTTAATGCCGCTGCTGCAAAGATCGTAATCAAGGGGCGAAGCGTTCATCCGGGATCGGCAAAAAATGCCATGATCAATTCGATGCTGGTCGGGAATCAACTGATCAATTTGTTGCCGGCTAATCAACGTCCGGAGCATACAGAAAAATACGAAGGCTTTTTTCATCTGACCATGTTTGAAGGAAACGTTTCGGAAACAACGCTTCAATATATCATCCGTGATCATGATTTCATGAAATTTGATGCCAAGAAAAAGATGTTGAACGAAATTTGTTCTTTGTTGAACCTGCAATACGGAAGCGGGACTGTTTCGCTGGAAATGTTTGATCAGTATTACAATATGCGTCAGCAGGTTGAACCGGTGAGATACATTATCGATATAGCCGAGAATGCAATGCGACAGGTGGGTATTGAGCCGATTATCCGTGCTATTCGCGGAGGAACAGATGGCGCCCAGCTTTCATACAAGGGATTGCCTTGTCCAAATATATTTACTGGCGGGCATAATTTTCACGGGCCCTTCGAGTTTATTCCGGTCCAATCGATGGAAAAGGCTGTAACCGTGATTCTGAAAATTGTTGAATTGGTCGGGCAACGAAAAAAATGATACAACAGTTTATCGACTTTGTTAAATCACAGCGGTTGTTTGATTCATCCAGCCGCATCTTGCTGGCCGTGAGCGGAGGGGCCGACTCGATGGCGATGTTCGATTTGTTTATGCGAGCCGGATATCCATTTGCGGTTGCCCACTGTAACTTTCGGTTGCGCGGAGCCGAGTCGGACAAAGAAGAAGCATTTGTTACCCGAATTTGCGACGAGCACAACATTGAGCTTTTTGTGCAGCACTTCGATACAGAGGAATTTGCTGATCAAGAGGGTATTTCAATCGAAATGGCGGCCCGTAAGCTTCGCTATGATTGGTTCGACGAACTGCTGCTCGACGGGCGGTTCGATTACCTGGCGACAGCTCATCATCAGGACGATGTCATTGAAACGTTCCTGATTAATTTGAGCCGGGGAACAGGACTGAAAGGGTTATGCGGAATCAGGCAGAAAACCGGAAAGATTATTCGTCCAATGTTGTTTACCAATCGTGAGGGAATTAGGGAATATCTCCGGAAATTCGATATTCCGTTTTGTGAAGATTCGAGCAACCAGGAAACGATTTATTATCGAAATTTTATACGACATCAGATATTGCCGTTATTTGATGAATTAAACCCGGCTTTCCGGAAAAATGTATTGCGGACCATTTTGAACCTGAATGAATCATCGCAGCTGTTTGAACAAAAGATTGAAGAGATCTCTCAGCAGGTTGTTCGTGTTTCAGGTCTGGGGCATCACATTTCGATTGAAGGCTTGATGAACCATCAACCCATACGAACTGTTTTGTTTGAGTTAATCAGGCCTTATGGGTTTCAACCTGAGCAGGTTGATCAGGTTTTGGCCGTGTTGGAAAGTGATCCCGGTCGGAAATTCTACTCTGAGACACACCGCCTGGTAAAAGATCGGAGCGAGTTGGTGATTACCCGAAAAGAAATTGAAAATCCTGAGCTGGTTTATATTGAGGAAGATTGTCTGGAAATTCATCTTCCGGTGCCCATGAAATTTCAACAGATTGAACGGACACAATTGTTCCGATTTTCGACCAACCCAATGATTGCGGATTTGGATCTGGACAAATTGGAGTTTCCATTAATCCTCAGAAAATGGAAGGAGGGCGAATATTTTCAGCCACTTGGAATGAACGGGTTTAAGAAATTGAGCGATTTTTTTATCGATGAAAAACTGTCAATTCCAGAGAAGGAAAGTACCTGGATTTTAGTCAGTGGCGATAAGGTTTGCTGGGTTGTTGGCCGGCGAATCGATGATCGGTTTAAAATTGGGCCCGCTACAAAAAAAGTATTTCGGATAAGTGCGGGATAAAAACGGGGTAATGTGTTAGAAAGGGCAGTGGGCTGAACCTGAAAATTCAGCCCACTGCGTTTTTTGCTAAAATGGTAAATCGCTTCCAAAATCGCTGCCGGCAGGTTCTGGTGGAATATCGTCCATGGTAAACTCGGGCGCGTAACTCTGGGGAGCGCTATTGGCAAGTTCCACTTTCCAGGCATTCAGGTTGTGGTACCATTTTCCATTGAAATCTCTTGACTCAACCGAAAATGATACCTCTACTTCATTGCCGGGGCCAATGTTGTTTAAAAGTTCGGCTTTATCATTGAAGAGGGTAAAACAAACTTTCTTCGGAAACTGTTCCTGGGTTTCGATGACAAAATCTTGTTTCCTCCATTCTTTTCCGGCTTTGCTTACTCCTGATTCTGGCTTTAGTACCTGAATCACGGTTCCTTTAATTTGTAAACTCATAATATTTTTTCTTAGTAGCTCGTTAGCAAAAATAGGAATAAAAAAACACCTCTGCCGACAACCGGCAGAGGTGTTTTTGAAAAGTTATCAGCAATTGGCTTATTTTTTCACAATCTCAAGTAATTCAACTTCAAAAATCAAAACCGAGTTTGGTTTGATGTCGCCGCCGGCACCACGTTCGCCATAAGCCAGATCGGCAGGGATGTAAAGTTTCCATTTTGAACCAACAGGCATAAGCTGAAGTGCTTCACTCCATCCTTTGATTACGTTCGAAACGCCGAATGTTGCAGGTTCACCTCTTTTTACAGAGCTGTCAAATTCAGTCCCATCGATCAGAGTCCCGGTATAATGACATTTAACCTGGTCTTCTGCTGTTGGTTTTGGCCCTTTACCTTCAGTGATAATTTCATATTGAAGGCCGCTTGGCAATGTAACAACACCTGCTTTTGATTTGTTGGCTTCCAAGAATTCCTGTCCGGCTTTCAGATTTTTTTCAGCTTCGGCTGCTGCGATTTCTGTAAAAAACTTCTGAATGAATTGATTGGCATCTTCAACCTTCATCGCAACTTCTTCTCCTTTCAATGCTTTTGCAAAAGCATCGATTAAGATGTCTTTGTTCAATTGGTCAACACCCGGCGCGCTTTTCATTTGTTCTTTGTTGTTCTCGCCAATCAGAACACCCAGCGCATAGCTGGCCGAGTCATTTTTGTTGGTAAGGGAAACGTTACCTTTTTTCCCGGCCTGACAGCCAGAAAGTGCAGCCACTGCAAGTGTTGCCGTGGCTACGAAAAAGAATTTAAATTTCATTGTTTGTTGTTTATTAATTTAAAATTTCCAGTAATTCTACATCAAATATCAGGGTCGAATTGGGGCCAATAACGCCACCAGCGCCTTGTTCGCCGTAAGCCAGGTCGGAGGGAATAAACAAGCGCCATTTCGAGCCAACACGCATCATTTGCAGGGCTTCAACCCAGCCCTGAATAACACCGTTAACTGGGAATACTGCCGGTTTTCCCCGCTGAACCGAACTGTCGAACACGGTCCCGTCAATCAGCGTACCGTGATAATGGCATTTTACCTGATCGGCCGGAGAGGGCGATTCGCCATGCCCATCGACCAATATTTTGTATTGAAGGCCGCTTGCTGTTTCAACAATGCCTTCTTTTTCACGGTTTTCTGAAAGGAACATCAGACCTGCCTCCAAATTGGCCGCACTTTCTCCCTCCATTTGCGACGACATAAAATTCTGGAGGATCTGGTTGGCGTTATCCGGAGAAATTCGGGGTTCTTTACCGGAATAGACATCGCCTAACGCTTCCATGAAGAATTGAGGGTTCATGGTTTCAACCCCGCTTTGAATTAAATTGGAAGCAATACTCAGCCCCAATGCATACGAAAACTTATCGAGCTCGTCTTTGAATTGATTATCAGACATGTTTATTTTTTTTACAGTTTGCGAAGATAGGGTAATTTTCGGAATACATAACTTCGGCTTAAATCTTTCTACCCCGCAAAATTTCTTTTTTCCCGGGAGGGCCTGGTAATCGTTCCATCAGAAATCCCAGCGAGGCCAGATTTCGTCGGACAATGCCTTTGGCGCAGTAGGTTACAAAGATTCCTTCCTGGCGTGTGGTTTTTGCAATTTTTTCCAGAACTTCGTTGTCCCACATTTCCGGTTGTTTATCCGGAGCAAAGGCGTCGAAATAAATCAGGTCAAATTTATCGCTCTCAGGGAAACGGTAACTAATCAAATCAGCCTGAACTTTCAGAAGCTGAAATTGTGGAGTAATATCGACCGGGATATTCCAGGGAGCCCGGTGAATTTGCAGAAAATGCTCCTGATATGCAGGGAAAATGCGGGCTGCGTAGTTTAGCCCGGAATATTCGGCTTCCGAAAGAGGGTATTTCTCGAGTGAAACATACCGGATGTGCTGGCCATTTTGTATTGTTTCGCATAGGGTCAGATACGCATTTAGTCCTGTTCCGAACCCGATTTCCAATATGTTGATCGATTCGTTGGTTTGCTGTTTCAGTCCGGCATGGATATATACGTGTACCGATTCGTTGATGGCACCGTGTGTTGAGTGATAATGTTCGTTCAAATCAGGAACGAACAACGTATGAGAACCATCTTCGGTAACAATAAGGTGCTTTTGCATTACGATTTTGTTTACAGCGTTGCTAAAATACCTAATTTTGAAGCACCAATAACCGTGTTCTGAAAATGTTAGTTAAAATTTATCCCGAAAACCCGAATCCCCGGGAAATTTGCCAGGTTGTCGAAGTTTTGCGCAATGGCGGTATTATTGTTTATCCGACCGATACGGTTTATGGGCTGGGATGCGATATTACCAACGCACGTGCCGTTGAACAGGTGGCCCGGATGAAAGGCGTAAAAATTGAAAAGTCGAACTTTTCGTTTATTTGCAGTGATTTAAGTCACCTGAGCGACTTTTCGAAGCCTCTTCCCAATCCGATTTTTAAACTTCTCCGGAGTTATTTACCGGGCCCGTTTACCTTTATTCTGAATGCAAACAACAACGTTCCGAAATATTTCAAAGGGAAAAAGAAGACTGTTGGCATTCGTGTTCCCGATAACCCGATTATTTTGGAAATTGTCCGTGAACTGGGAAACCCGATCATGTCAACGTCGATCCACGACGAGGATGAAATTATAGAATACACCACCGATCCTGAATTGATCCATGAGAAGTTCAGGGATCAGGTCGATCTGGTTATCGATGGCGGTTATGGCGGCAATATTCCATCAACGATTGTTGATTGTACCGAAGATATTCCGGTGGTTGTACGGCAAGGGAAAGGAATATTCGAAGGTTAGCCGGGGCCCCTGATTTTGAAGATTGTTGTTTGGTTACCGATATGATTGAGCCCCGGGTGGTTGCTTTCTGGCCAGTTTTAACTTTTGTGCTATCAAAAAAAGTACAATAAGCGCCGAGCAGAAGATGCTTGTTCGTCCGATGTAATCGCCGTACACGGCATAAAAAGTCAGTTTTTCATTCAGTGAAACTTCCTCGTTTAGCGCATCAGCCTTCCACCAGGATGTTTTACTTACAACATCGCCGCGCTGATTGATAAAACCAGAGATGCCCGTGTTGGCCGATCGGGCAATGCTTCGACGCAGTTCGATGGCCCGAAGCCGGGCAAACGCGAAATGCTGTTTATATCCCGGAGTGTCTTTCCACCAGCCATCGTTGGTCAGGATAAAAAGTACATTGGCTCCTTTTTTTACAAATTTACCAGCATATTCGCCAAAGACCGATTCGTAGCAGATAAGCGGCGCAACAACTGCTTTGTTCGTTAAATTTGAAGGTTCTCTTTGAGTTCCCAGGCTTCCGGAAGTTCCTCCTAAATCAAGGATGAAATTTTCCATAAAGCCCAGGTATTTTTCGAACGGCATTTTTTCGACCCCGCTCACTAAAATGCTTTTATGATAGTATTGCACATGAAGCGATGTGTCAATTTGTATCGCGGCATTATAAACGTCGTAGAACTTTTCTCCTCCGGGAAACGGGCGGACAGTTTCGGGCAATGAATCGCCTTTTTGAAATATTCTTTTTGTCATGGCCCCTGTTATCCAACTTGTGTGTGGATGCTTGTCAAGAAAGATCTTTAATGGCAGAACCTGTTCATTTTTCAGGATTACCGGATCTTCGGCCATCAATGATGGCAATGCTGTTTCTGGCGAGAGAATATAATCGGTATTTGGTGAGATTAGCGAATCGGCTAGGTGCACGATGCGGGCAACCTGCTCTTCGGGCGAAAGAGCTGAGAATTTTTCATAATACGGATCAATATTGGGCTGCACCACAACGACCTCGATTTTTTTGCCCTTTTCTGAATAATTCTTATAGATAATCAGCGAAATGGTGATTGGTATAATCAAGACCAACAGCAAAACAGAAACGTTTACTTTCCATGGCTTCTTGTGCCGGTATGACTGCCAGACAGTGGCCAGCAAAAAGTTCAGGGACAATATCCAAAGCGATCCGCCCAAGCTTCCGGTATATTCGGACCATTGCACCATTTTTACCGAGTTGGCCAAGGCATTTCCCAAGTTTAGCCAGGGCCACTGTATTTCCCAGTTTAATTGCAAATATTCAAAGCCAAGCCAGAATACGGTCAGTGCAAAAAAGCCTGTTTTTTGGCCGAACAATCGTTTTACTTCGAAACCGAGCCCCCAAACCAATGTCATAAAAAGAGCGTTCAGAAAAACGACCAGAATCATCCCGATTGGTGTTGCAAATACAATCCACCAGGTGGAAATCAGGTTCCATATCAGGAAGCTCAGAAAGTAATAACCCGGCAACTTTCCCAGGTTTTCTTGTTTTTCAATCAGATGATCGGATAAGATGATTAGCGGGACAAGCGCAATGAAAACAATTGGA
Source organism: Bacteroidota bacterium (assembly GCA_029265715.1). Taxonomy (GTDB): domain Bacteria; phylum Bacteroidota; class Bacteroidia; order Bacteroidales; family Prolixibacteraceae; genus Aquipluma. Next base: position 7,398 of record JAJUGZ010000090.1, on the reverse strand, counting down.
CCGGCAAACGACAAGATCCAGGGAAGGCCCAGGAGTACTCCTGATGAAATCGCTAAAGACCAGCGGATTTTTCTGTTCATTTACAAACGTGCTGTTTCTGCAACTGCGAATTTTTGTTGTTTAACCCGGTCAAAAATGAAATCAATTTTGCCTAACATCAGCGTGCCCCAACCTGCCTGGTTTACCAAAATGGTATTTCCGGAATTGTTTTTTAATTCGAATGGCTTGTCGATAAACGAATGAGTATGGCCGCCAATAATCAGATCGGTATATCGTGTTTGAGGGGCCAGCGTAAGATCTGAAATTTTATCATCTTCGTATTGCAGCCCCAGGTGTGACAGGCAGATTATCAAGTCGCATTTCAGCTCATGGTGCAGTATTTTCTCCATTCGAAGAGCCGTTTCTACCGGGTCAAGATATTTGGCTCCGTCAAAGTTTAACGGACTTACCAACCCTCTTGGCTCAATACCCAACCCATAAATGCCAATCTTTATCCCTTTTTTGTTAAATGTTTTGTATTTCAGTGTCTTGCCATCAAGGGCAGTCCCTGTGAAATCGTAATTGCTGTTGACAAGCGGGAATCTGGCATATTTTAGATAATCAGCAATTCCGGAGATTCCATTATCGAATTCGTGATTGCCGATAGTTGCCGCATCATAACCCATTTTGTTCATGATTTCAAAAATGAGTTTGCCTTTATAAAAATTAAAATAGGGGGTTCCCTGGTACATATCTCCGGCATCCAGTAACAGCAGGTTGGGGTTTTCTTTCCTAAACTTTTCGATCAGGCCTGCCAATTTCGCCATTCCGCCTCTGCCGCCATACTCCGGACTGGTGTCCGGAAATGGATCAAGGTGGCAGTGCATATCGTTGGTATGCAGGATTGTAAGTCTGATCTGGGTGGTTGATGCTTCTATGAAAGATTGAAATCCGCCTAAGGCAACCAGAGATCCGGCAAACATGGTATTTTTGATAAATTTCCTGCGGCTACTCATAATAAATCCTCCCATCTTTTTTTGCCATTAGTTTTTCGCCTTGCTTATATTGTTTTTCCAAGTTTCTGATAATTACGTCCCTGATTTTTAGTCCGGTTTTAACCATTTGCTGCGGCGACAAAAACATATCCATTGCGTCGCCGCCATTGGCAATATAATCGCTGGTAACCACCCAGTACGATTTCTCCGGGTCGACAGGGGTTCCATCAACTTTAACTGCAGACGCTTTACCTTCTTTGATCCCGATGCGGATTCCTCCTACGCCATCTCCTCCTTTTTCGGCCACCACGTTAGCAAACTGCAACAAATTGGATCCCTTTATTTTTACCAAAACCAGTTCATTTTCGAAGGGCATCAATTCAAATATTTTGCCCACTGTAATTTCACCTTGGGGTAATGCCGACCTTAATCCGCCATAATTGGTATACGATACTAATGCTCCCAGTTCGATATGTTTCTGTTTTGCAAAGTCGCGGGCTTCTTTCAGCATCAGATCCGCAACGAAATTTGTCAGATTACTTTCCGGTTTGTCTTTTATCATTGGTTCGACAGAGAAAGCAATAACCCGGTTCATTTGTTTATCGATGTCTTGTCGGATGGGTGAAATAATCCTTTCAATCCCGGGGTCAGAGATAGTAACATTTTTGTCGTTTGCAATATTCTGATAATCAAATCCAGACTTTATATATTGACTTACGCATCCCGTTGTGAGGGAAAAAAGAATGAAAAAAAGTGCTACCCAGCACCGTGTTTTGTTAATTTTGGACATGGCAATCAAACAATAATTTGAAGAATTCGAACGAAAATCGGTAAAACAATCGAACCAGAAATTCGTTTTTCTGACATCAAAAATAAATCAATGAGCCAAATAAAGTTAAGAAAATCCCGGGCTGATAAAATAAAAGCGACCGTTGGTATTCTTTTTTTGTTAATTATTTCACATTCGGTTTTTTCTCAGGAGTACCAAACCGACAAAGCCCAGCCTGGAGATGGAATTTATACCATATTGAAACGCAATGGGCTCAATCCGTCTCAATATATGAATGATTTTATCGAGCTGAATAAGGCTCATCTGGGGAAGGATAATACACTCATCACAGGAAAAACTTACCGGTTACCGCTATCCGGGCCCGTAGCAGAAAAAACCATTGACCCCAATACCGACAAAGCGCCGTTACCGGCTTCGGCTCCGGATAAAGGTGCAAAAAAAACAATCAGTGTTCCGCTGTTTGGAGAAGCGAATAAAGAAGTTACTGTGAAAGACCAGGAATTGAATGGAGCTGTATTTTATCTGAAAAGCGGGCATGGGGGGCCCGATCCCGGGGCGATGGGGTCGCTCAACGGACATACGTTGTGCGAAGATGAATATGCCTATGATGTTACGATCCGGCTTGCAAAAGTTTTGATGGAACATGGGGCGGATGTTCAAATGATTGTTCAGGACCCAGACGATGGTATCCGGAACGAGAAATATCTGGCTCCGGATAAAGATGAGGTCTGTTTCCCGAACCTGAAGATCCCTCGAAATCAACTAAGCCGGTTGCGCCAACGGACAGATGCCATTAATGATTTGTATGCCAAAAATAAAGGCAAATTCCAGCGGCTTGTGGTCATTCATGTCGACTCGAGGGCTCACGGACAGAATATTGATGTGTTTTTTTATCACGATCCTGAGAGTAAAGCAGGGCAGAAGTTAGCCAACACGCTTCAGCAAACATTCAGGCAAAAATATGATCGTTTTCAGCCTAACCGGGGTTATCAGGGAAGCGTTTCTCCGCGCAATTTATATGTTTTGAAGTATTCGTATCCCACGTCTGTATTTATCGAATTAGGAAATATTAACCATTATCGGGACCAGCAGCGGCTAATTATTCCCGATAACCGTCAGGCTCTGGCCAACTGGCTGGCCGAGGGGTTAATAAAAGATTACAAAAATTGCAAATGATTAATCAGATTTCTCCGGATAAGATTTTGGTTTTGTTTGATGGAACCTGTTTGTTGTGCAGCCGCACTGTCAGGATGATACTGAAGCATGATAAGCGCAACGTTTTTGTGTTTGCTCCGCTTCAACCGTTCAGGGTTTTCGATATTTCAGACCATATTGATTCAGTTGTGGTTTGCCAAAACGGGATTCTTTACTATAAATCGGATGGAATATTGATAATTGCAAAAGAATTAGGCGGAATTTTTAGTGTTCTTTTTCTCGGGAAGATGTTGCCCCGAAAATGGAGAGATTGTGTTTACGATTGGATTGCCAGGAACAGGAAGCGATGGTTTGGAGTTTCGAGAACGTGTTTCGTGCCACCTCCGGAATATCAGGACCGGTTTCTTTAAAATTCAAAATCATCCTTTTCAAATTGCAAATAGCGCGCTGATAAATGTCCCATCAGGCTTCCCAAACCTTTAACGGCCAGCAAGGTATCCGGATTTATTTCTTTCTTTTGCATTTTTAATAATGCCAACCCATATAACGCGTTCAAACTGATTTCCACATCATTAAGGTTCTCATTCCCTGATTTCTTTCTCAATACAGCCAAATTGGGCTCATTGGTCTGAACCAATGCCAGGTACAGCGGGTCTTTCCGGCTTTCAAAAAGTTTGATGTGAAATTCATTCAGGTCGTTGACCAAATTAACAAGAAATTGAAGATGACCTTTTTCCTGGATTTGTTCTTTTTCCATCATTCGGGTCAAATTGGAATACCAGTCGATCAATTCTTTGCGTATAGTCCCCTCAACCTGGAATTGGGAAATAATCTGGTTCTCGATGGTGCCCATATCAAACTTACAGGCTCTGATAAGATCTTCGACCTGCCACAAGTAGAGGATATATTCGGCAATATTCGTCTTGCGTTTTTCTCTGGCTATCAGCATATCAATAAACATCCATGAAATCGTCCAAATCGCGGCGTTCTTTTTTGGTGGGGCGTCCGGTTCCTTTTTCTCTCTGGAAGAAACTCATGTACTTTTGCATTTCTAAAACTTCGAGTTCCGATTTGGGGGTTGTTTCCAGCATGTATTCGGGCACCAATTTTGCCGACATCCGGTTTTCAGTCAATGCTAAAACCTGGTACGACCGGGTTATCGGGGGCTTTCTTATTTGCAGGGTTTCTCCCACTTTGAGCTCCCGTGATGGTTTGACCGGCATCCCGTTGATCGAAACGCGGCCTTTCTTGCAATCTTCGGTTGCCTGACTGCGCGTTTTATACAACCGGACAGCCCACAGCCATTTATCGACACGAGTACCTTCCGACATTATTTTCCCTTGTTGTTAAACTGGTTCATTGTTTGAGCGACGCCAACCGTGCCGAAGCTCCTGATTATCTCGATACTGGTATCGATCAGTCCCGGAAGTTCAGCTTGCTCATCTTTTGTCCATTCCCCCAACACATAATCAACCTGCTGGCCACGGCCAAAGTTATTGCCGATACCAAACCGCAAGCGGGCATAATCCTGACTTCCCAGTACTGCCGTTATGTTTTTCAGGCCGTTGTGGCCGGCATCGCTTCCTTTGCCCCGCAACCGGAGGGTGCCAAGCGGTAAAGCCAGGTCGTCGACAACAACGAGCAAATTTTCAACCGGGATCTTCTCTTTTTGAAGCCAAAAACTCACAGCACGGCCACTCAGATTCATATACGTGGATGGTTTCAGCAATATAAAGGTGCGCCCTTTAAATTTATATTCAGCCGTCCAGCCGTAACGATGGTCGCTAAAAACAATATTGGACGCATCTGCAAGAGCGTCCAATATTTTAAATCCTATGTTGTGCCGGGTGTTTTTATATTCGTCACCCGGATTTCCCAATCCTGCTATCAGGTACTTCAAATCGTCTTAAATTTAAGATTAACCTTTACCTCCTTTAGCAGCAGATCTTGCGGCACGTGTCATTTCAACAGCTACAACCGGCACTGCTTTAGCATTCAGGAATTCGATGTTTTCCATTTTTAATGCGCCAACACGAATGCTTTGGTTCAAATCCAACGATTCGACGTTGATTGTGATGGTATCTGGCAAATATTTAGGGAGTGCTTTGATACGCAGTGTCCGCAGGTTTGATTTCAGTTTACCCCCTTTGCGAAGACCAACTGCATAACCTTCAATCCGAATCGGAACTTCAACTTTCACTGGTTTATCTTCATAAACACGAAGGAAGTCTACGTGAATCAGCTCGTCGGTAACAGGATGATACTGAGAGTCTTTAATGATTGCCTGGTATGTTGTTCCGTCGATATTAACGTCAACCAGATAAACATTTGGTGTATAAATCAGACTTTTAAAATCTTTGGCGCTGGCATAGAAATGAATAGCTTCATCGCCGCCATAAATAACACAAGGAACTTGTCCTTCAGCTCTTAATCGGTTGGCTTCTTTTTTCCCAACAACTTCGCGTTTAAAACCGCTAATCGAAATTGATTTCATCTTAATTTGTTTTAATAATTGATATGGTACTCAGTCCTCCCTTTTCGATGAAAGGGCAAACAGCATGCATAACATGTGCTTTAGGAAAAAGCGGTGCAAATATATAAATATTAACCGTAAAACATTGAACTGATTGAGTGATTTTTATAAACCCGCTCAATGGCTTCGGCAAATGCGTCGGCAACAGAAATATATTTAATTTTCGACGATTCTTGTTTTGGTGGAATTGAGTCGGTGAAATACACTTCGTTTAATGCTGATTTTTCAATCCGCTCGTAAGCCGGGCCGGATAAAACGCCATGGGCTGCAAAAGCGCGGACGCTGTGGGCTCCTTTTTCCATCATCAGGTCGGCTGCCTTGGTAATTGTTCCGGCTGTATCAATCAGGTCGTCAACGATAATTACATCTTTACCTGTAACGTCGCCAATTAAAGTCATGCTGCCAACCACATTGGCCCTTGCGCGCGACTTGTGGCAGATAACCATGTCTGTTCCCAACATTTTTGCATACGTATTGGCGCGTTTGGTCCCACCTACATCCGGAGAGGCAACAACCACATTTTCAAGTCCCATTTTCCCGATGAAGGGAATAAATAGGGCTGAGGCATACAGATGGTCGACTGGTACATTGAAAAAGCCCTGAATCTGATCGGCATGTAAATCCATCGTAATGACTCGATCAACTCCGGCAGCTGTTAGCATGTCGGCGATTAATTTTGCTCCGATTGATACACGGGGCTTGTCTTTACGGTCTTGCCTGGCAAAACCAAAATAAGGGATTACGGCGATTATTTTATACGCAGACGCACGCTTGGCGGCATCAATCATCAACAAGAGCTCCAGCAGATTATCTGCCGGTGGCGGTGTTGATTGTACAATGTAAACGTGGGCGCCACGAATGGTCTCTTCAAAACAAGGTTCAAACTCACCATCGGCAAAAACCGGGCACGAAGATTTGCCCAAATCAACCCCAAGACTATCGCAAATCTTGGTTGTTAAATACGAAGTTTTTGTACACGAAAAAATTTTAAGAGGAGCTCTTTTTGACATTTCTTCCTTCTTTTAATTTACGTTCCTGGAATTGCGCGCAAAGGTAAAAAAATCTTTAAGATTTATCCTTTACAACATATACAAGTTATATTTTTTTGGCCCTCCAGCCAATACTTCCGGAGTAATAATGCCGGGGAATTATGACTCATTTATTGACTTAATGAATGATAGGATCTCATCTCGACCAGTTCCGTCGACCGACGAAGTTAGAAACATTTGGGGCAGCTCTTCCCACTGTTTTTTGAGCTCTCTCTTGTAAAAGGCCATGTTTTTCTCAACGACTGTTTTTCCCAGTTTGTCGGCTTTTGTGAATACCAAAACAAAGGGCACCTGCGATTCTCCAAGCCACGTGATAAAATCCTGGTCAATTTTTTGCGGCTCAAGCCTGACATCGACCAGAACAAAAAGACAGTACAGATTTTCGCGTTTCTGGATATACTGTGTTATGACTTTTTGAAATTTCTCTTTGGCACTTTTTGCGACTTTCGCGTAGCCGTATCCGGGTAAATCAACTAGGTACCAACTCTCGTCGATTAGAAAATGATTGATAAGCTGTGTTTTCCCGGGGCGGGCTGATGTTTTAGCCAGATTTTTTTGTCCGACCAGCATATTAATCAACGACGATTTGCCAACATTCGACCGACCAATAAAAGCATACTCAGGTTTATCCGGAGGAGGACATTTTGAAACATCCGTATTACTAACAATAAATCGCGCTTGCTTTATCATGATCAGTTTAATAATAGTTTTTAGAAGCAACAGATATTTGATTTTTCAGAAACAATACTTGTATTGTTATTTCTACTTTAACACATTTAAATTTTTAGATATGAGCTGTTTATGTCTCGTTGTCTGATAAGGTGTCGATTGTACATTTGGTCAAAGAATTGTTCTTCGGTCATTTCTTTATAAAGTTTAAAAACGAACCACTTCTTG
>JAJUGZ010000130.1 GCA_029265715.1 Bacteroidota bacterium | reverse complement strand
GTTCAGTTCGACAAAGGCCGGGCCCGCCGCTTGGCCTTTTCGTTGTTGGTTGATCCAGTAACGAAACTTGGCCAGGCCGATCTGGTGTTCCCGTGCAAATTCAACCTGGCTCATGCCGCTCTCTTTCCAGTTATCAATCAAGGAAAGCATCCATGTCCTTTTTTCCTGAAGTGTCATGTTTTTTTTGCCGCAAAGTACTCGGCTTTCTCAATCCGGAAAAGATGCAGATGCCAGGGGGCTTACTATTATTCTTTCTAAATGGGCTATATAATCCATTCTATTTTAGAAGGATATTAAAAAATGAATGGCAGTAATAAAATCTCCTCACGACCCTCGTTCGAATTATATTTGGCAGCGAGAGGAAATGAATCAAGAGTTTTCCCGCACTGCCCCTCGTCTTAGCGTAAGCGGTGACGAGGGGTAAGCTGGCTGTCGTTTTTAACGACAAAAGACGGGCTCCTCGATTTATTGAGTCAATCGCTTATAATTCGCGGATTTTAATGTTTCTGAACCATACGTCGTAACCATGGTCTTGAAGGCCGATGTACCCTTCTTTGGAGATTCCTTCCGTAAATCCGGGGAAATCTTTGAATTTGCTATTGGCTACCATGGCGTCCCATTCCGGAGTCCAGAGCGTGTACGAAACAACTTTCGTCCCGTTTTGAGTGTGGGTAACGTTGCCGTTTTCGACGCGGATGACAATGGTATTCCATTCTCCGGTTGGTTTTACCGTTTTGGGGTCGGCCGGAATCATGTCGTAAAGTGATCCGGCCAGGTGGCTGGCGACTTTATTGTCGGTTGCGTCAACATTGTCAAGCACCTGGATTTCGGGTGCGGCATAATAAACCGGTTTCCCGGGCACTTCGCGCACATTGTAAAAAATTCCGGAGTTAGCCATTTTGCTAACCTTCCAGTCAATTGACAGTTCGAAATTTTTGAATTTTTTGCCCGCGAAAATAATGTCGCCGTTAGAGCCCTGACCCGGTTTTTTGTCGGGAGCGGTAAATACTTTCATGGCCTGGTCGTCGATGGTCCAGTTGGCGGGCATTGTCGTGCCATTGTATTGTCTCCATCCGTCGAAGCTTTTACCGTCGAAAAGCAGTACCCAGCCATCTTTCTTTTCTTTTTTTGAGAGTTGATTTACTGATTGAGAGAATCCCTGAAAGGTAGTTAGCAGGGAAAGGCCAACAAGCATGGCCGAAAAAAGATACTTCTTCATGATTTAATTGGTTTAAGAATCCGTGAAGATTCTATGGTTGATTTTATTTATTAGTGTTTAGGATTTGTGCCGGTAAAAATAAGTATTTGCGGTAGGAGTTTTATGAGTTGACTCGTTTTTGTGTTTCACACGTATAAATTTTCAATGTTGGGTCGAATAATTTTCGTAACAGCTTTTGCTTTTCAATCAAGTTAGCACCGACATGGAATTGAGCTTGCGAACCGGAGCGAAGCAACGATCCACGCAGTGAAATCCGCGAAGCGAATAGCCAGTTGTACGTTTTCGGGTGGTATGAGCTATGGTTCTTATGGCTATTTCATGCGAGACGACAGTCACTCACTTTTTACAAATAAAATGAAGTGGCTATGCTTAAACTGCAAATTGTGGCAACATTAAAATGGGAAATAACTCACGTCTTTGCGGGCACATTGTAATGTTTTACACCTGTCCTGAGCTTGTCTAAGGAAGTTCTGTTTTTCGCAGAGGTTATGAAAATAAAAAAGCACTTCGCGAATTTTGAAGTGCTTTTCAATGAGCGAGAAACGAGGCTCGAACTCGCGACCCCGACCTTGGCAAGGTCGTGCTCTACCAACTGAGCTATTCTCGCAATATGTGTTTATTATCTTGAACGTTTTTTAAAAGTACCCGGAGCGGGACTTGAACCCGCACAGCCTAATGGCCACAGGATTTTAAGTCCTGCGTGTCTACCGATTCCACCATCCGGGCATCTTTCAAAAAAAGTGAGCGAGAAACGAGACTCGAACTCGCGACCCCGACCTTGGCAAGGTCGTGCTCTACCAACTGAGCTATTCTCGCATTTTCTTGAATTTGGAATTAAAATCCGTGGCTCAAAATGTATTTGGCAAAAGGTGCTTGATGTTTGCTTTTGCTTTAAAGAACGCCTTGTTTTTTTTGTTTTCCAAAACAGTGGTGCAAATATAGAGCTATTTTTTTTCCTTGCAAAAAAAATAAAATAAAATGAGGCGATATCTTTGGCATAACTGAATCCGCTTTAATTGCCATCGAAAGAATTAGTCAATTTCCCAAATGTCATTTCTTCGATAGGTCGTTATTAAAACGGGAGGTCGATGGAAGAAATTCACTATTTTCTCTTTGGTTTGTCCAGTCCGGTGATCCGTTTAATGTCGTTCAGTTTGTTTAAGGCTTCAAGTGGTGTAAGCTGGTTGATATCCAGATTTTTAATCTCGTCGCGGATTTGGGTCAACACCGGATCGTCGAGCTGGAAGAAGCTCATTTGAAAGCCTTCGCGTTTTTCGGCCATACCCTCTAATGGTTTCGAAAGAGCATCTTTTCGGTGCGTATCTTCCAGTTCTTTCAGTATTTCGTTGGCCCGGTTTACCACCGAAGGCGGCATTCCGGCCATCCGGGCCACATGGATCCCGAAGCTGTGGTTGCTTCCGCCGCGGACTAACTTCCGGAGAAAAATGACCTTATTGCCCACTTCTTTTACTGTCACGTTGTAGTTTTTTACACGGTTGAATGATTTTTCCATTTCGTTCAGCTCATGGTAGTGTGTGGCAAAAAGGGTTTTGGCGCAGGCTTTCGGATGCTCGTGGATGTATTCAACGATTGACCAGGCAATGGAAATTCCGTCGTAGGTCGAGGTTCCCCGCCCAAGTTCATCGAGCAGTATCAGGCTCCGGTCCGACAGATTGTTCAGGATACTGGCTGCCTCGTTCATTTCGACCATGAAGGTTGATTCGCCCAGCGAAATGTTGTCGGAAGCTCCAACGCGGGTAAAGATCTTGTCGACGTACCCAATTTGCGCGCTTCGGGTCGGGACAAAGCTCCCGATTTGGGCCATTAGCACAATCAGCGCGGTTTGGCGCAAAAGGGCTGATTTCCCAGCCATGTTGGGGCCGGTGATGATGATGACCTGCTGTTGGTCGGGGTCCAGCAGCACATCATTCGCGATGTAGCTTTCGCCAATGGGCAATTGTTGTTCGATAACCGGGTGCCGGCCTTCCCTGATTTCGATGGTGCGCGAGTCGTTTACCTCCGGGCGACAGTAATTATTTTGACGGGCGGTGGTAGCAAACGATAAGAGGCAGTCGATTTGCGCCACGATGTTGGCGTTGAGCTGAATGGCCTGAATATATTCAGTCAGGGCAATTACCAGTTCGTTGAACAACCGGGCTTCGAGTGCCAGGATTTTTTCTTCGGCTCCCAGAATTTTCGATTCGTATTCTTTCAGCTCCTCGGTGATATAGCGCTCGGCCCCTACCAGCGTCTGCTTGCGGATCCACTCCTGAGGGACTTTATCTTTGTGTGTATTCCGGACCTCGATGTAATAGCCAAATACATTGTTGAATGCAATTTTCAGGCTTGGGATACCGGTTCGTTCCGACTCGCGGTCTTGCATCTGGGCCAGGTAATCTTTTCCGGAGTACGAAAGGTTGCGTAACTCGTCGAGTTCGTCCGAAACACCAGAGGCGATGACATGTCCTTTGTTGACCAGGGTCGGCGGGTCGGGATGAATTTCTTTTTCAATGCGGCGGCGGATCGATTCGCACGGGTTTAGTTGTTCGCCAAAGCGTTTCAGATTTGGGTTGTCGCTTTGTTCGCACAATTGTTTGATGGGGGCAATAGCTGTCAGCGCCTGTTTCAACTGTACAACTTCCCGTGGGTTGATACGCCCGACAGCGACTTTCGAGATCAGGCGCTCGAGGTCGCCAATTTGGTGCAACTGTTCGTCCAGGGCTTCTTTTAGTTCCGGGTTTTCGATAAAATGCTGTACCACATCGAGCCGGTTATTGATGGCCGAAACTTCTTTCAGAGGCAAAGCGATCCAGCGTTTCAGCAAACGTGAACCCATTGGAGAAATGGTCTGGTCGATCACATCAACCAGGGTCTTGGCGCCTTCGTTCAGGCTTGAAAATAATTCCAGGTTCCGGATAGTAAACCGGTCGAGCCAAACGTAACGATCTTCTTCAATGCGGGCCAGGCTGGTAATGTGCTTGATCTGATGATGCTGTGTTAAATCCAGATAATGCAGAATTGCACCGGACGCAACGATCCCGTAATTCAGGTCCTGAACCCCGAACCCTTTCAGCGATTTGGTTTCGAAATGGCGTTGGAGCCGGTCGATTGCCGCGTCGTCGGTATAAACCCAGTCTTCAAGGGTGAAGGTGTAAAATTTGGTTCCGAACAGCGCCATGAATTCGCTGCTTTTGCCTTTCTGAAAAAGGACTTCTTTGGGTTTGAGCGAATTCAGCAGTTTGTCGACATACTCGAACGAACCCTGTGCTGTCATGAATTCGCCGGTCGAGATATCCAGGAAAGCCACTCCGGCCATTTTGCGGTCGAAATGAACCGATGCAAGAAAATTATTCTCGCGGTTCTCCAAGATGTTGTCGTTAATAGAAACTCCGGGGGTTACCAGCTCGGTGATGCCGCGTTTGACGATGTTCTTGGTCATTTTGGGGTCTTCGAGCTGCTCGCAGATGGCAACCCGTTGGCCGGCGCGCACCAGTTTAGGCAGATAGGTATCGAGCGCATGGTGCGGGAACCCGGCCAGCTCTACAAAGCTGGCCGATCCGTTGGCCCGGCGTGTCAGGGTTATTCCCAGAATGCCGGATGCTTTGATGGCGTCTTCACCAAACGTTTCATAAAAATCGCCAACCCGGAACAGCAAAACAGCGTCCGGGTGCTTGCCTTTGACGGCATAATACTGCTTCATCAAAGGCGTTTCGACATATCGGTTGTTTTCTGCCAAATCAGTTTCAGGTTGATGAGCAACAAATATACTCCTTCTGGTTTTTGAAACGAAACCTTTCAGGCTTTCCTTTCCCGAAAGTTATTCACAGGTTGCTCTGCGATAATGGCTCCCGATTTGTGTCGTGTAACAAATCAACAAGCTGGCCATCAGGAAGTAAACAGAGGGATTGAACTGTTGTCCGGAGAAAAAAGAGAGCATTAACACAACGGATGGGAGGAAAAAGTACCAATGGGTTTTGGTACGCCACTTTTTAACGTTCCAAATAAAAACAAATAGCAGGTTTGCCGGAAATGCCCATAGCAGATTATAGTTTGGGCTCATGGCCGGGTGCTCCGAATACAAGGTGAACCAGCCTATAATAACGCCGGATAGTCCCGACAGGACAAGCAACGTGTTTGTCAGCCACGTGGCTGGTTTTCGCCGGATATATCCGCGAATGGAAATGACTGCAATAACCAGGAACAAGAATGCAAATACTGCGAACGGCGAAGTGAGGGAAAACCCGGCAACTCCCGGGCGCGGAAACTCAACGAGCGTCCGGGTAGACGACACAAGGGGTTCTTTCATCCCGTTGCGACTAACGGAGCCCTGGGCAAAATGGGACATCAGGAAATCGGGCAAAAACATTTCTCCGTCGGGCGAAACGATCTGTTCTGCTTTTTTGCCAACCAACAAATCAATGCCCAACTCAATCCACCTGAAATGATCATGATAAAGTCTAATCATGTTGCGATAGGTCATGGCCGTTTGTTTCTGGGGAAAAGCAATGGTTGGCACATTCCGGGCAATCATATCGCGTACGCGGGTCGAGCAGTTGTCGGTGAAAAAGTTGTAGCGGTACTCCCGGTTTTCAGGTTGGGCATTTAAAATGAGGGCATCGGTCAGTTGTTGCTTTTCTTCCGGCGAAAGGTTTAAGACCTGTTCGTAAACGCTGCGTTTTTCTTCCTGATATTGGGGCAGAAAATGCCGGAAATCTTCCACCGCAAGCAAATAGTCGGTTTGGCCTTTGGCAAAACGATAGATGAAATGAGGCGCGTTAAAACTGAAAACGCCGTAGTTGAAAACGGCATCAATTCCCTGTTCCGGGTCGTTGATCCGGATCGCAGAATGGCCATATATGGAATAAACTTCCTCGCCGGGGCTGCACGTTAAAATGCTGATGGTTGCCTGGGGCGAGAGCTTAACGGCAAATGAAACGTTCTGAAAAACGATCAGCGTGAATGCAAACAGGGCAAGAATGCGGATTTTCATAAATAATTTGTTTTTAAATGGTAGTATGGAGCTCACATGTTGTTGAAATTATTATCATTCGCCTGGGTGTTGTGAAGCAACATGTTCGGTTCATACGGTTATGTTTTGAGAATCGGGCAAAAAAAAAAAATCAGGAAAAACAAAGTTATTCCTGATGTTCGAAAGTACGAAAATAATTCTAATGCCATGCGCCGATTATTGCACCCATGATGAGATAAGAAACAATGTCATATCCGGCGTGAATCAGGAATAAACCGGTTTTTTGCTTTTCGAAAAGAACATTGTTCAGCTTGGAGGTTGTAATCCAGAAGACGGCGATCATGAACCCGGCAAACATGCCAAAGAGTGCATTTGACTCAGGACCCAGAAACATTGCCAAGGCAAAAGCCGATAGGATTGACGTTATGAACGATGAACTCAGGATGACCGGAATGTTGCTGGTATCCCTGATTTCTTCGGGGGTAAACCCGGTCAGTTCCATCCATTTCCGTCCAAACAGGATGGGCGAATACCAGAGGTTTCCAAGAAACAGCGTGCTCAAACCGGCAACAAGAATGCTCCAGTAATTTATATTTATGATGGCTTCGATAATATTCATGTCGCTTGTATTGTTTTATGTGTGACTGATTATCAATTCTTCTAACGTATATTTGGATAAAATGTTTTTGTTATTTAGACTGAATAAGAATAGCTTTGTAGTACAAAAATATATATACTTGTGTCGGGAAAACAAAAACGAGAATTATGGGATGCAACGGATGTTCGTTGAATAATGATATAAATGACCGCCCGGCTATGCTGGGAACTTACGACTGGTTACAGGATATTCCGGATACCTCGCACCTGAGCAACATTGTTGAGGTGCGGTTTAAAGGGACTCGCAAGGAGTTTTTCCTGAATGATTCAAACCTGCCACTAAAGCGGGATGAGCTGGTGGTGGTTGCCTGTTCTCCCGGCCACGACGTGGGTGTTGTTTCGCTGACGGGGCGCTTGGCCGAGTTGCAGTTTAAACGAAAGATTAAGCGACCGGAGCGTTACCCCTGGAACAAGATATACCGAAAAGCCACGCCGTTTGATGTCATTAAGTGGGAAGAAGCCAAAGCCCGTGAATATGCCGTGATGATCCGGGCCAGGCAAATTGCCGCCGAGCTTGGGCTGGACATGAAAATTGGGGATGTTGAGTTTCGGGCTGACAACAACAAGGCTATTTTCTACTATATCGCTGATGACCGCGTTGATTTCCGGGAGCTGATAAAACGCTACGCCCGCGAGTTTGGCATCAAGATAGAAATGAAGCAGATTGGCGTTCGCCAGGAGGCTGGGCGAATTGGAGGGATTGGTTCGTGTGGTCGCGAATTTTGCTGCTCGACCTGGCGTACCGATTTTGCCAGCGTTATCTCAGAAGCGGCCATCCGGCAGGGCATTTCGCCCAATGCCGAGAAAATGGCTGGTCGTTGCGGAAAACTTAAATGCTGCCTGATGTACGAGCTGGACCATTACCTGGAAGCCCAGGAAGACTTTCCGACCGAATTACTTGATCTGGAGACCGATAAAGGATGGGCAAAGCATTTTAAAACAGACATTCTTCAAAAGAAAATTTGGTACACCTACGAATCTTCGGTTGGGGGAGCTGTTTTTGCCCTTGATTTGGAAGATGTAAAACGGATCATTAACCTGAATAAGCAGGGGAAGAAACCATCGGTAAATAAACTTTCGGAAGCAGACAAGCCGAAGGTAAATATGATGAATGTAGGGGAGGTCGATCAGTCTTTGTTCCGGAAGAATGACCAGGGGCGGAGAAAAAATACGAATCGGGTCGTTTCTGCAAAACCTGAAAGTGGCCGGAATAAACAACGAAGGAGACATAAAACCGGGAATGGCAGGTCTCAACGCACTGAACCAAGGGAATCCTGAGAAATAAACCGGTCGTTATAACCCGGGCTTTTGGGAAGTAACGACCGGCATTATATCTGAATGTAGGGAAGAAGCCGGACTCTTATTCATCCTGTCCCCCTAATTTTTGGGCCAGCCCTTTTATAAAATCGGTCCTTGATTTTGCTCTGGTTGTGTCAATAAATTGATTTTCTGCTTTTTTCGACAGGATTTCTTTCATTTTGGGAACTGCATTACTCAGATTTCGCGGTGTAACTTTTGGGGCGATATAAACATGTTCGCCCTGCAGGATGCGTTCAATCTGTTGAAGTTCTTCTTCTGTGAAATTCAAGTTCTTGATGGCAGCTACATTGTCTTCAATTTGTTTAACCGAGCTGGCGCCAACCAGTACCGAGGTTATCCGGTGGTCTTTCAAAATCCAGGCGAGCGCCATTTGTGCCAATGTTTGGCTTCTTTGCAGGGCGAGTTCATTGAGCAATTTTACTTTTTCAATAGCCGGGTAAACCTGGTCCGGCTTTAAAAATCCCCACGATTTGGCGGCCCTTGATCCTTCGGGGATGCCATTCAGGTATTTGTCGGTCAAAAGGCCCTGGGCAAGTGGCGAGAATGGGATGCAACCGATACCTTCTTGCTCTAATGTGTCCAGCAGGCCTCCTTCAACCCAGCGCTCGAACATCGAATATTTGGGCTGATGGATCAGGCAGGGTGTTCCAAGTTCTCTGAGAATTTTGGCTGCCTCGGCTGTTCTTTCTGCCGGATAATTTGACAGTCCTACATACAAGGCTTTCCCTTGGCGGACAATCTGATCCAGTGCCATCATTGTTTCTTCCAAGGGGGTGTTTGGATCAGGGCGGTGCGAATAGAAAATATCGACATATTCCAGTCCCATTCGTTGCAGGCTCTGATCGAGGCTGGCGATCAGATATTTCCGGCTGCCCCAGTCGCCATACGGGCCTTCCCACATCAGATAACCCGCCTTGGTTGAAATAATCAGCTGGTCGCGGTAACTTTTGAAGTCTGATTTCATAATTTTTCCGAAGTTTTCTTCGGCCGATCCCGGAGGGGGACCATAGTTATTGGCGAGGTCAAAGTGGGTAATGCCCAGGTCAAAAGCTTTCCGACAGATAGCGCGGCCATTTTCGAAGACATCAACTCCTCCGAAGTTATGCCAGAGTCCCAGTGAAATGGCTGGTAGTTTGACGCCCCATTTCCCGCAGTTATTGTAGGGCATCGCTTGATAACGGGTCGAATCAGCAATGTAGTTCATGGATTTTTGTTTAATCACGAACCCTAAGTTAACAAAAAAGTGCACAATTTCAGATTCTAAAGATAAAATATTTTCAACTCACTATTATTATGTTATGTATTAATGATACCAGACAGCATGGATTAGTTCATCTGTATAAATTTTCAAAGTTGTTTCTTGCAATTCTCGTATCTATTTCTGTTTTTCAAACTAGTTTCTCAACGAGATGGAATAGCCATTTGTACATTTTCGGTTGGTATGAGCTTGGGCTCTTATGGCTATTCTATTTTTTTTGAACCTTCTGTTAATCAGTGTGGTTATATATTCGGGACCCGGTACCGTTTAGATAAGGTTTTTGTGGTTTAACCACTGTCTGGGCAACCAAAAGACCGGTCGGCGGTATAGCTAAACGACATTAATTCAGAAAATCAAAATTTATTAATACAACACTCCGTTAAGAGTTGTGTTAAATAATTGATAATCAACAAAATAACTTGATTTTTGTTTGGTAAAACCCCTGAGAATCAGTATCTTAAGAGAATTTACCAGATTCATTTCAAGTATGACTCTCAAGGGCTAT
>JAJUGZ010000028.1 GCA_029265715.1 Bacteroidota bacterium | reverse complement strand
TCCATTAATCAACAAAAAATAACATAAAACACTGATTATGTGTGCTTTATAAAAAAACAACAAGAAGCATGGCCCAGCCTTAGGCAACAAAGACGTCAACTATAGACAGAGAAAAAGGGGTTTTTAGAGATGCCCATAAATGAATTGGTTGCACCCGGGGTAGTTGCTTATTTTTTGATGCGCTCTTTTGGAAAAATCACGGATTTCGGTATTTTAGCCGAACCTAAAACACATTTCCGGCCTTGAGCCGTGTCCTGAAACTTTCCGAAATTTGAACAGTCGTTAGTCGTATTATTTTTAATTCAAGCAAAGCTTTATGAGAAAAGTAAAGGCATTATTTCTTTTTATGCTGCTGGCCGTTATTCAAACTTTCGGACAGGCTATTTATGAAGATGAACGTTACGTTCCGGAAACCGATCCGCTGGTTAACCAGAAACTTAACGAATGGCAGAACATTAAATTCGGGTTGCTGATGCATTGGGGCACTTATAGTCAATGGGGCATTGTTGAATCGTGGTCAATTTGTCCCGAAGACTATGGCTGGTGTGAACGGGTCAAAGGCAAAAACCCCGGCGATTATTTTGCTTACCGAAATGAATATGAAGGGTTGAAAAACACGTTTAACCCGGTAAATTTCAATCCGGATAAATGGGCGAAAGCAGCCCGGGAAGCCGGAATGAAATACGTGGTTTTTACAACCAAGCACCACGACGGTTTTTGCATGTTCGACTCGAAATACACCAATTACAAGGTAACCGACGCGGCTTGTCCGTTTCATACCAATCCGAAAGCCAATATAGCCAAAGAAGTTTTTGACGCTTTCCGAAAAGAAGGGTTATGGGCCGGCGCTTATTTTTCAAAGCCCGATTGGCATTCGGAGTATTACTGGGACCCGAAATTTCCGCCGCTCGACCGCAATGTAAATTACGATCCGGAAACCTATCCGGAACGTTGGAACCAGTTTGTAGAATATACCCAAAACCAGATCATGGAGCTGATGACCGACTACGGAAAGATGGACATTCTGTGGCTGGATGGTGGCTGGGTTGCCAAAAAATCGAAAGAAGAGGTTGATGCTTCGTATGCAGCTAAACTGAAAGAAACCCGGAGCGGTTTTATCCGGGAACGCTGCGTTAATCAGGATATCCGGATGGACGACCTGGTTAAAAAAGTCCGTGAGAAACAGCCCGGTATTATCGTTGTTGACCGCGCGGTTTACGGAAAGAACCAGAATTACCTGACCCCTGAAAACCGTGTTCCGGACAAAACATTACCTTATCCATGGGAGTCGTGTATTATTTCAGGAGGTGGCTGGTCGTACACGCCCGACGCCAAATACCTGACGGCAAGAGAAGGGATCCAGATGTTGGTTGATATTGTGGCCAAAGGCGGCAATTTGCTGCTGAATGTGGCGCCTGGCCCCGATGGCGACTGGCAGCCCGGTGCTTATGATTTACTGAAACAATTCGGTGCCTGGCTTAAAATAAACGGGGAAGCAATTTATAACAGCAAACCGATCGAGCCTTTCAAAGAGAAGAACATTTGCATGACCCGGCAGGCAAACGGGAATGTTTATTTTTTGTATATGACCGATAAAGATGAAAAAAGCATGCCTGCCGAAATGATCGTTTCGTCGCACCAGCCAGTTCGGGGAGCAACTGTTCAATTGCTTGGAGCCAAAGGGAATTTGAAATGGGAGAAAGCTGGTAACGGGTTTAAAGTTTTTATTCCTGAAAAGCTTCGGAACAATCCACCATGCGAGGGTGTTTGGACAATTAAAGTTTCCGGGATAAAATAACGAAGAGTTCAGTTATTCATTCAGCAAGCGGGCCCCTTTGACAAATAACAAAGGGGCCCGCTTAATTTTGGAACGTTTCGGTTGCAGATCAATCACATCAAATGATTCATCGGGAAACATCTCCGGTTATTTTGCTTTTCTGGGTTACCAGTTCTTTGATTTGCTTTAACTGATCTTTCAAATAAGTTTCATCTGGCTTAAGCTGAAGGGCTTTGGTATAATAGAACCGGGCAATGCTGAGGTTCCCCTGAGAAAATGCCTGGTCTCCCTGTTCCCGCAATTTGTTGTACTCCTGATCGTTTGAGCCTTGTTGCTTTTCTGCAATCTTTTTATTGATTGCAGTCAACTGGTCTTTGGGATACTGTTCTGTATCTTTCATCTCAAGGGCTTTGTTGTAGTAAAAACGGGCGATCGGATAATTATTTGCCATGAAGGCTTCGTCGGCTTTTACAATTGTTTCACTGTATTCGCGTTCTTCTTTTTCGGTTAGGCGGGCGTTGGTCAAACGGCGGATTTCTTCAATCCTGTCTTTAGGGTATTGCTCTTGTGATTTGATATCAAGCGCTTTATAATAGTAGAACCGGGCAATGGAGTACCTGGAGCGGGTAAATGCATCATCGGCCTTGGCAATGGCTTCATCGTAGGCCAATGCCGTTTTGTTGGTTGCCGGAACCGATTTAGCTTTCTCTGCTTTTTGGGCTACAGGAGCTTCCTGAACCGGTTGCACGGAAGCTTTCCGTTGATTTTCTTCGCTGATTAACTGATCAATCCGAGCGATCTGGCTTTGCGGATAGGTTTCGGCTGGCTTAATGGCCAACGCTTCCTGAT
The DNA here is from genome assembly GCA_029265715.1 of Bacteroidota bacterium. GTDB lineage: Bacteria > Bacteroidota > Bacteroidia > Bacteroidales > Prolixibacteraceae > Aquipluma. The sequence goes on along the minus strand of JAJUGZ010000028.1, from coordinate 40,316 downwards.
AGCGTATACGCGCTGCCGAATAAGCCTTGTTGCTGAATTCTTTATCCGCAGTGGCAATGGCCTGTCGGTATTTCTCGTCGGCTTGTTTTTGTCGGGCAGCTAACTCTTCTTTGGCGCGTTGTTCACTCAGCAGTAGCTCAATTTCTTTAATTTTGTCAGCCGGGTAAACTTCCCGGGGTTTGATGGTCAATGCCGCCTGGAATTGCATTTTTGCATTTGCCAGGTCGTTGTCGGCCATCAATCGTTCGCCATTGGCGATGGCATTGTTATATGCTTTATCCTGAGCTTCTTTGTTGGCCCTTGCCAGTTCTGCATCGGCCAGTTTCTTGTCAATTTCTTTGAGCTGGTTCTGGGGGTACGTTTCGGTTGGCCTGATCGCCAATGCTTCGGTATATTTCGATTTGGCGTTGATCCAGTCTGAAGCCGAGAAGTAGCTGTCGGCCAGTTTAATGGCAGCCTGATAGTCGTTTTCTTTGCCTGTCAGCAAGGCCTGAATTTCACTGATCCGTTGTTTCGGATATGTTTCTTCCGGTTTTATTCTCCCTGCTTCCTGGTAGGCCGGAAGAGCTTCGGTATAAGATGCCTTGGCATACAGGGCATCGGCTTTAGCTAACGCTGCGCGATAATCTTGTTCCTGTTTGGCCAGCGTCTGCATGCGCTCCTTTATTTGGGCTATTCGCTGATCAACCATTCCTTTATTTTCAGGAATGATTTTTTCAGCTTCCCGAAACTGGGCAATTGCCGGTTCGAATTGGCTTTTTTGTTCCAGGGCTTCAGCTTTGGCAAACGCTAAATCAAACGCTCGTTTACGCGCGTTGTTCATCGAGTCTTGCTGGGCTTTTGCCAAAGCCAGTTGCTTGGCTGTTGCCTGATCTTTCAGGATCTGTTCGATCTGGGCAATCTGGTTCTTCGGATATTGCTCCTGTGGAAATACCGACAGGGCTGCTTCGTAGTTTTTGCGGGCGGGTTCGTATTTCTGACTGCTAAAATCCCGGTCGGCTGCTGCAATTGCAGCTTCGTATTTTGCTTTGTCGGCTTTTTCTTTGGCCAGTTGTTGTTCTTTTTCTAAGGCTGCCAGTCGTTCCAATTCGGTTTTTTGTGCAATCAGTTTCTCGATTTCCGCGATTTTTTGAGGAGGAATGGGTTCTGTTGGTTTGTATTCGTGTGCTTTTTCAAACTGGGCCCTGGCTTCTTCCAGCCGTTGGTTGTTCATCAAATCCATGCCCGACCGGATGGCGCTGGCGTAACGCTGATTCAATTCTTCAGCTTTTTGAGCCTCGGCCAGCAGTTGGTCGATTGCCGCAATTCGCTGTTTCGGATGCTCCGCTTCCGGTTTAATGGCTCCGGCGCGCTGGTAAGCTTCTTTCGCTTTGGCGTAATCTTTATTGGTAAATAACTTGTCAGCTTCGGCAATCGCTGTGTTATACTGACCGTCTAACATTTTTAATTTCTCCAGTTCTGCATTAATTGCAGCAATTTGTTTGGTTGCATAGGCATCGTTAGCTTTTATGGTTAGCGCTTTGTTATACTGGTCAAGCGCATCGTTCCATTGCTTGCCATTGAATGAAGCGTTGGCGGCAGCAATGGCCTGCTGATAGGCATCGTCCCGTTGCTTGGCAAGTATTTGTTCGATTTCGGCCAATTTATTTTTAGGGTACTTTTCTTCTGGTTTTATACCTGAAGCTTCGTTGTAAGCATTGGTTGCGGCAGAATAATCCTTGGCTGCAAATGCCTGATCGGCTTTCTGGATTGAGGCCGTATATTTTTCATTGATGGCTCGTTGCTGAGCTTCCAGTTTTGCTTTTTCCTCGGCTTGTTTTGCCCGTTCGGCCAGCAGATTGTCGATTTCCTTCATTTTCTGAGGAGGAATAACTTCTTTGGGGTAAATATTCGAAGCAGCCTGGTAGCTCTGTTTGGCGGCTAACAAATCATCCAATTTAAACAGCGAGTCGGCTTTTGCCATGGCATGGGCGTAGTCAGCAGCATCTTTTTTCGCTTTTTCTTCTTCCGCAATTAGTTGGTCCAGTTTCTGGATTTGTTGTTTGGGATATGTTTCTGCCGGTTTGTACTGGCCAGCCTCCTGATATTTGTTGCGCGAATCGCGGTACGATTTGCTGGCCAGCAACTGGTCGGCTTGCCTGATGGCGTCGCTGTAAGCCTGGTTGATTCGTTCCTGCTCGGCTTTCTCGGCTATTGCTTTTTTCACCACTTCCAGGCGGTCTTTCGGGTACTGCTCTGTCGCTTTCAGGTTGATTGCGTCGGTATACGCAGTCAGCGCTGCTGCAAAATCCTGGGACGAGAATGCCTTGTCGGCCCGGGCGATAGCAGCCTGATAATTTTCGTCCAGGATACGGGCTTGTCGCTGTTGCTCCCGAATGGCTTCGATAGCCCGGATGCGTTCGGACGGTAGTGTTTCGGCCGGTTTAATCGACAGCGCTTTCTGGAATGAGGCAATAGCCAGGTCAAAGTTGTTTTTCCCGAATTCTGATTCGGCCTGCTGCATGGCTGCCTGATAATTTTTATCGCGTTCAATTCCGGCGAGTATCTCCTGTACTTCGGCAATTCGGGCATTGGCTGCCGGGTCGTTTGGACGTATTTTCAATGCTTGCTGATAGGCTGAAATGGCATCGGAATATTTTTGTGCGTTTTTCTGTGAATCGCCATTGGCCAAAGCTTTTTCATATTGTTCCTGATCGGCTTTTTCTTTGGCAATCCGGGCTAACTCGGCATCGATTTTCTGGATTTGCTGCTTCGGATAATCTTCTTTTGGTTTTAGGTTTTGAGCACTGGCGTAGCTTTGTTTGGCTGCTTCCAGTTGTCCGGTGTTGAAACTGTTGTCGGCCGCAGCAATCAGCTCTGCATACTGTTGGTCGAGTTTTTGTTGGGCCAGTTGTTGGTCAATTTCCTGAATTTTAGCCGGAATTTCTTTGTTATCGGGTTTTACGGACAGGGCCTGGCTGTATAAATCTTTGGCACCTGCCAGATCTTTTTTAAGCACGGCATTTTGGGCGTCGGCAATCAGACGGGCAAATTTCTCATTGTTGGCTTCGGTCTCAGCAATGAGTGCCAATTGTTTTTTCACATATTCATCGTTCGATTTAAACTGCAAGGCTTTGTTGTATCCCGATTTGGCATCTTCCAGTTTGTTGGCAGCCAATGCAGCATCGGCTGTTTTAACTGCGTCATGATAATTTTTATCGCGTTCAATTCCGGCGAGTATCTCCTGTACCTCGGCAATCCGGGCATTGGCTGCCGGGTCGTTTGGACGTACTTTCAATGCTTGCTGATAGGCTGAAATGGCATCGGAATATTTTTGTGCGTTTTTCTGTGAATCGCCATTGGCCAAAGCTTTTTCATATTGTTCCTGATCGGCTTTTTCTTTGGCAATACGGGCTAACTCGGCATCGATTTTCTGGATTTGCTGCTTCGGATAATCTTCTTTTGGTTTTAGGTTTTGAGCACTGGCGTAGCTTTGTTTGGCTGCTTCCAGTTGTCTGGTGTTGAAACTGTTGTCGGCCGCAGCAATCAGCTCGGCATACTGTTGGTCGAGTTTTTGTTGGGCCAGTTGTTGGTCAATTTCCTGAATTTTAGCCGGAATTTCTTTGTTATCGGGTTTTACGGACAGGGCCTGGCTGTATAAATCTTTGGCACCTGCCAGATCTTTTTTGAGCACGGCATTTTGAGCGTCGGCAATCAGACGGGCAAATTTCTCATTGTTGGCTTCGGTGATTGCGATGGTAGCCAGTTTATCCTTTGCATACGGGTCGTTGTCCTTGAATCGCAATGCATTGTTGTATTCTGTCTTTGCTTTTTCAAGGTCGTTACCGGCCAAAGCGGCATCGGCTGTTGCGATGGCTTTTTGGTAGTTATTTTCTTTTTCGATGTTATCCAGAGCTTGCCGGGCTTCAGCAATGCGCGACTGTGCCTGCTGGTCCTCCGGTTTGTTTTGCAGCGCGATGTTGAACGCATCGATGGCCTTGTCATAGTTTTTATCTTTCAGCAGTTTATTCCCTTCTTTGATGGCATCGTCATACGCTTTTTCTTTTTGCGCTATTTCAGCTAACTGCTGTTTTTCTGCATTGATTTTGTCGATCTGGGCTGCCGGGTATGGATTGGAGGCATCGATGGCGCTTGCCTTTTGGTAAAGCGGAATGGCCTGGTCGAGTTTCCCGGCGTTATAAACTTTATCGGCATCGGCAATTGCGGCTTCGTACTGACGCTGTTTTTCGAGTTGGGCCAGCAGGTTGTTAATCTCCTGGATACGGCCTGTGGCATAAGCGTCGCCGGGTTTATAACCCAGAGCTTCTTCATACGAAGGCATTGCCTGTTTGTATGCTTTCTGATCGAACGAAGCATCGGCTTTGGCAATGGCATCTTTGTATTTTTGTTCCAGTGCCGCTTTCTGGGCCTGGGCCAGTTCCATCGCCTTAATCAGGTCCTGCAATTCCGCAATCCGGTCGGTTGGATAGGCATTCGATGGGATCAGTTTGTTGGCCTCTTTATATTTAGACAACGCAGCCAGGTAGTCCCGGCGCTGATAGGCTTCGTCGGCTTCTTTTACTGCCTTGTCAAATTCTTTTTGCAATTGGGCATTGTCTTGTCTGTTTTCTTTCGAAAGTCCGTTGTTTTCTTTATTCAGGCGGGCATTTTGCTGCTTGGCCTCTTCGATTTGTTCAACCAGTTGCAAATCGGAGAAATAACTTTCTTTGGTGAAGTTGTCTTCCTGTTCGCTATAGAAAATTTTGCCGATCGGCTTTTGGGTAAAACTTTTATCCAGGCCTTCAATTTCACGGAACAATTGTACAACGATAGGGAAGGGCGGGAAGTCGTTATCGCGTTCCCAAACCGATTGCGGTATCTGGGTTGAAACAAGAATTTTCTTTGAAAAGTGTTCTGATTGGGTAAATGTCAGTTCGTAGTCGTTAAAATATTCAAATTCGAAACGGAACCGTCCGTTTTTGGGTATATTCTGGACGGTTGGCGTTTTACCGTTCTTGGATATTTCAACTTTGGCATTTTCAATGAACCCGGATTCCGGTTCGAATTTTCCGGTAATCACAAAATATTTTTGGGGCGCTTGTGAAAAGCCTGAAAAACTGAATATCAGAAAGCATATCAGTATTATAAACGGATTGGAATGTTTTATCATGAGATCGGAAATGTGTTCAAAACAGTTATAAAAATTGCAATATTTTGCCGAATATCAAAGCCCAATACGGTTTGTCGGCAGTTATTTCAGTTTGGCTGGCTAATTTTGTCGTAAATTAAATATTTTCGTTCGAACGCAATAGATTGATTTTATGTATAGCTATAAATATCCAAGACCTTCGGTTACTGTTGATGCTCTTTTATTTGCTAAACGTTCGGGACAAAATTTTATTCTCCTGATTGAGAGAGGAAATGAACCTTTTCGTGGCAAATGGGCATTGCCGGGTGGTTTTATGGATATGGACGAGACTTTGGAAGAAGCATGCCGGCGCGAACTTGAAGAAGAAACCGGAATCAGGATGGGCAGCCTGACGCAGTTTAAAACGTACGATGCCGTTGACCGGGACCCTCGCGGTCGTACCATATCGGTTGTATTTTGGGGGATGGCCGATATTCCCGCTGGTCAGTTGGCCGGAGATGATGCGGTAAATGCGGGATGGTTTCCGGTTGACCAGTTGCCTGAATTAGCCTTCGACCATGCGCTGATTATTGCTGAATTTCTCGAACGAAACACAATTTGATCGGATGCTGAATTTGGCCAAAAATGAAAACAGGCTGAAAAGAATCGATCTGTTCAGCCTGTTTTCGTAAAGTTCGTGCCGCTTAATATTTTTGAAGGCTAATTACAATTGGTTTGTCGCCCGAATTGAGCGAGATGTCCAACGCTTTTTCGCTCAGATTGGCAACTCCGTTTATCTTCTTCCCTTCCGGGGTAACCCATTGGACGTTGTACACATTGCCCAGTCCGGACGGAGTCATGGTAGCTATCTCCTGAAAGTCGTTGTATTTTAGAAGTTTACCGTTCAGGATGACAAGCTTTTTGCCTGAGTCGCCCGATATCAAATCGATAAAATAGGTACTGTTCCAATACAAGTTTTGTGGTTTATAAACGACTTCTGATTGAACAGGAGCAGAAATATCCGGTGCTTTCACCGCAGGTCTCTCAATCACTGGTTCGGTTGGTTTTTCCGGCATGGCAGGTTCAGTCAAAACGACCGGCTGAATGTTGAACTGACTTTGGCCCTGGTTAACCGGAAGCTCTTTCAAGCCGGCGAATGCATCTGCCAAGGCCTGGGCGTATCCTTCCTGAAAGTTTTTCGATTGTCCTTCGCCTTCTTTCGACCAAACCACGTTGTTGATACAGTCTTTTAACTCAACTTTTAATTTGTTCCTGAACATGCTGGAGGTCTTGGTTAACGAGACAGTCAGCGCATCGCAGTAATCAGCTGGTTTTTGGGGCGATTCAAATACACATTTGATCGACTTCGAGTTGAGAATTTTTTGAATCTCTGCACTCACGCCGTATGGATTAAACCCGTTTCCGATATCTGGGAATTGTGTCGGGACAATAACATATTTAAATGTGCCCTGAGCAAAGGTAAATTGACCTAAAAAGAATATCAGGGCAAAAAGAGTGATTCGTTTCATAAATTAGTTACTTCTTCGGAGGATTGTTTTTCTTTTGTTCTTCGGCGGCAATGGAGTCGCGCATAGCCGTGTCGGCCATGATGTTTTTGTATTTCATGTAATCCATAATTCCCAAATTTCCGGTACGGAACGCTTCGGCGATGGCCAGAGGGACTTGGGCTTCAGCTTCGATTACTTTAGCCCGGGCTTCCTGGGCTTTGGCTTTCATCTCCTGTTCGAGGGCAACGGCCATAGCGCGGCGCTCTTCGGCCTTGGCCTGGGCAATGTTTTTGTCGGCTTCGGCTTGGTCGATCTGCAAACCTGCGCCAATGTTTTTGCCAATATCGATGTCGGCGATGTCAATCGAAAGAATTTCGAACGCTGTTCCGGCATCCAGACCTTTTTCGAGTACTACTTTCGAGATCGAATCCGGATTCTCAAGTACTGCTTTGTGGGTATGCGATGAGCCGATGGACGAAACAATGCCTTCGCCGACACGGGCCAGCACGGTTTCTTCGCCAGCGCCCCCAACCAACTGTTTAATGTTGGCCCGGACTGTTACGCGGGCTTTGCAGATGAGCTGAATACCGTCTTTGGCTACAGCAGCAACCGGAGGAGTATCGATCACTTTGGGGTTTACCGACATTTGAACGGCTTCGAATACGTCGCGGCCAGCCAGGTCGATTGCTGTGGCCATATTAAACGGGAGGTCGATGTTCGCTTTTTCGGCCGAAACCAGGGCATGAACAACTTTCTCGACGTGACCGCCGGCCAGATAGTGGGCTTCCAGGTCGTTTCGGTTCAGGGTGAGCCCGGCTTTGGTCCCTTCGATCAACGCCCGTACGATAACCGATGGCGGAACTTTCCTGAAACGCATCAGGAACAGTTGCATAAGCGATATCCGTACACCGGATACCAAGGCCGAAAACCACAAGCCAACCGGGATGTAATACAGAATAATAATCAGCAGGACAAATATTCCTGCGATAAGTCCGATAGGTCCGAAAAGTTCAATCATGGCAATTATTTTATTGGTTCTACAATGATTTGCGATTTTACTACTTCAAGCACGCGGATCGGTGTTCCCGGGTCAAGAAAGGCGCCGGTTGATTTGGCTTCGACTGTTTCTCCGTTAATTTTTACTTTTCCCATAGGGGCGAGGCGACTGATGCAAACACCTGTATCACCCGGCTTTACCAGTTGCTCGTTAATTAGATTGGCCTTCCCGCCAACAACGGTATCCAGCATCAGTTTTTTCCCGGTTTTGCCTTTAAAGAGCTTTACCAACAGGATGGGAGTTATCAGTACAACAAATCCAAGCGTCAGAAATCCGGCAAGTGTTCCGTATTTTACAAAGGCCAGATAAATGCTGTACCCTAACAAGAGTGTTCCGCCAATTCCTGCAATGGTAATTCCGGGTAAAACGGTGAATTCGATCAAAAGGAGGATGACCCCCAGGATAATCAGGAAAAAGATGATTAATATGTTCATAGCCAGGGTTTAATCGATGGTTGCTTTCAGCTCTTTGGCAATTAAAGCTTTTCGCATCGGACTAAGGTAGGCAAAACTTCCCTTTTTTACATCACATTGCCCTTTGAAATGTGTAAGCATGGTGCATTGTTCGGCCTGTGTATAATCATGGTCGCAAATCTCAACCAGCGCTTCTATGACATAGTCGAAGCTATGATAATCGTCGTTGTGCAAAATCAGGAACCGTTCGTTTTTCGATTCTTCGTTTGAGTTTTTGCTGGTTTCTTTCCGGGTGTCTTCTTTTGCTGTCATGGCTTAATATTTTCTTGCCGGGCCTCGGCCAATGTTATTCGTTTTCCGTTTTTATAAGCAGCAATTTGTGCATTTTTAACGCCTTCCTGCTGGACCTGTTTCTGCAAAGTTACGGCTTCGTCGTATGATTTCAGGTTCCCTGTGGTATAAATTGTTACGCCTTTTTCATCTTTGTATGTTTCAATTTTCCGAAGAACTGCCAGTTTTTTGAAGGTACGGTCAACATAGTCCGGAAGTTTTCCGCTGTAGGCGCCAATCTGTACTTTGTAAACAATTCCTGATTTGGGATCCTGGCTAACCGGGTTGATGGGCGATGCAGGTAGTTCGATGAAGATGGTATCTTTCTGCTTTTCTTTCAGAACCAGTTCATCATGCCGCCGCTTCCAGTCAATCTGCGCTTGTTTGATACTATCGGCCAGTCGCTGTGTTTCTTTCTGGAACGCCTCAATCAGCTCGGGCGAGGCATTTTGCCAGTACTGGTCTTCTTTTACGCGGGCCTGCATATACAGATCGGGAATTTCACGGTTCAGGTTGATCGTATTTTGTTCGGCTTCCAAAATTTCGCTGGCAATTTTTTCACGTTGTTCGAGCGATGCCGAATCGTAAATTTTCCGCAAGCTATCCGTATTCCTGACCATTTGCTTTAATAGGCGGTCTTTACTTACCCCTTCTAGAAACTTTTCTTTCGATTCCGGATATTTGAACTGGGAAACTTGCACATATCTTACATAGGCATTGACCTGAAAGTCGATCAGGGTATCCGGGTTGCTTTCAGCTTCCTGAATGGCTGGTTCGGCAGTGGATTCAGTATCCCGGGGCTCGGTTCTTATTTCTGTTTGCAGGGCAGTGGTTTCACGATCCGGAGTTGCCGGTATGGTTGAATTTGACTCCGGGGTATTGGCAATGCCCGGTGTTTGATGTGCTTGACATTGTTGGATCAACTCGTCAATCCCCTGATCCTGAGCTTCCCTCTCGTTCAGGGTTTGCCGGTACTTCTGATAGTTTGCCAACGCCTCGCCCCAGTTCCCTTCCGATTGATATATTTTCCCGAAATAATAGGCAATTCGGGCTGATGCGTTTCTCTTTCCGGCAGCTTCGAGCGCTCGTCTGGCTTCTGGAGAAAACTGTCCGGTTTCGATTAACGAGGCTCCATAAAAATAATTTAACTCCGGATCGGCCGGGTTGCTCTTCAGTAGATCAGAAACAAGAGGAAGGACTGCCGTGTATTTCGCTTCGCTGAACAGTTGGCGAACCATGCTTTTTGTATTGTCCTGGGTAATTCTTGCAGCCATCAGATTTTGTACAAAAACCATAAACAATAGCGTAGCGAGTGTTGTTTTTAAGTGGATATTTTGAGCGTTTAACATAGTCGGAACTGAATTAAAATTCAAACGTAAAAATACAAAAATGTGCCGGACGCTCTGAATTTCCCGGATCATTATTTTATTTGATCGCAACACCGAAACCTGATTTAATTCATTATTTCGAGTATATTTGTCTAACTTAAAAACCGAAGAAAATGCCTGTTCTAAGTAAGGGTGATAAAGCTCCTGATTTTAAAGGGGTAAACCAAAATGGAGAAACTATTTCGCTGGCAGACTTTAGCGGGAAGAAACTTATTTTATACTTTTACCCCAAGGATAATACGCCGGGATGTACTGCAGAATCGTGCAATTTGAACGACAATTACCAGCTATGGATTGACAAAGGGTATGAAGTGGTTGGTGTTAGTCCCGACAGTGTGGCTTCACACAAAAAGTTCGCCGATAAGTTCGGGCTTAAGTTCAACCTGATTGCTGATACCGAGAAAGAGATCCTTCAAGCTTATGGTGCCTGGGGCGAAAAAAGCCTGTATGGAAAAAAGTACATGGGTGTTTTAAGAACAACGTATGTGATCAGCGAACAGGGGTTTATTGAAGAAGTGTTCGAAAAGGTCCGGACATCAGATCATAGTAACCAGATTATAAAAGCATTAGATATTTAAACAAACAATGGCAAACGAAGAAAAGGCAAACCTGAACAAAGAAAAGCTGAAAGCGCTTCAGCTCACCATGGATAAAATCGAGAAAAGTTTTGGTAAAGGGTCTATCATGAAAATGGGCGACCGGATAGTGGAAGAAGTTCCGGTTATCTCGTCTGGTTCTATCGGCCTCGATATTGCGCTGGGAGTTGGAGGATATCCGAAAGGACGTATTATTGAGATTTTTGGCCCCGAGTCGTCGGGTAAAACAACCCTGGCAATCCATGCAGTTGCCGAGGCTCAAAAAGCCGGGGGGATTGCCGCTATCATCGATGCCGAACATGCTTTTGATCCAACCTATGCCCAAAAACTGGGTGTTAATATCGACGAGCTCTTGATTTCACAGCCCGACAATGGCGAACAGGCTCTGGAAATTGCCGACAACCTGATCCGTTCCGGAGCGATCGACATTATTGTCATCGACTCGGTTGCCGCTTTGACCCCCAAAGCTGAAATTGAAGGTGAAATGGGCGATTCGAAAATGGGTTTACAGGCCCGTTTGATGTCGCAGGCCCTGCGTAAACTGACGGCCACCATCAATAAAACCCGTACGTGCTGCATCTTTATCAACCAGTTGCGCGAAAAAATCGGCGTCATGTTTGGCAACCCGGAAACAACAACTGGTGGAAACGCGTTGAAATTTTACGCTTCAGTTCGGTTGGATATCCGTCGCATCGGACAGATCAAAGACGGGGAAGAAGTTCAGGGAAGCCAGACCCGTGTAAAAGTGGTGAAAAACAAAGTGGCCCCGCCATTCAAAAAAGCGGAATTCGAAATCATGTACGGGGAAGGTATCTCTAAAATTGGTGAAATAATCGACCTGGGTGTCGAGTTTAATATTATCAAGAAAAGTGGATCTTGGTTCAGTTATGGTGAAACCAAGCTGGGACAGGGCCGCGACGCTGTGAAAAACATCTTGCGCGACAATCCGGAGCTTGCTGCAGAGCTTGAATCGAAAATTATGGAGACCATAACCACCACGACAACCGTAAATTAAGTGAATTTTAAATAAGCAGTGAAGGCTGGATGAAATGGCTTAGCTGTTTCATCCAGTTTTTTTATATATCGTATCTTATGCCGCAAAATTAATTATATGAAAGGGAGCATGGTCCGAAACAACAAGCAGAATAAGTGGTCATGTGAATTTCAGACAACAATTAAAAAATAACAAACAAGCGTATGAAAGTCTTAAAATTTGGAGGTACTTCAGTCGGGAGTGCTGAAAATATTAAACGAGTGAAGGAAATCTTGAAGAATCAGGATGACGATGCAATTGTGGTAGTTTCTGCCTTGGGCGGAATTACCGACAAAGTGTTGAATGCAGCCAAAATGGCTGCAATCGGAACAGGCTACTTTCAGTCAGAAATAACAGACATCCATACGCGGCATTATACGGTTATCAACGAATTATTCACTGAAGAAGAAAAACGAACCGAAATAACGGCAAAAGTTCAGGTACTGCTTGACGAACTGGAGCGCATTATTCACGGGGTATCGCTCATTGGTGAACTGACGCCCAAAACACTGGATAAAATTGGCGGTTTTGGAGAACGTTTATCGTCGCTGATTATTTCCGAATACATTCCGGGCGCCCAGTGGTTCGATTCCAGCAAATTTATCCGGACAAACAGTGATTTTGGGAAGGCGCTGGTGAACTTCGAGGTAACCAATGAGTTGATTAAGAATACATTTCATTCATTTTCCGGAATAGCGATTGTCCCGGGATTTATTGCGAGCAACGAGGCTGGCGATTATACCACCTTGGGGCGTGGCGGATCGGATTATACCGGGGCCATCATCGCGGCTGCCTTAGACGTTGCCTCGCTCGAAATCTGGACCGATGTAAATGGTTTTATGACTGCCGACCCGCGCGTTATCAGCAAGGCATATACTATTAAAACACTGAGTTACGCCGAGGCCATGGAACTTTCTCATTTTGGCGCCAAGGTTATTTATCCGCCGACCATTTTGCCGGTTTACCAGAAAGGTATTCCCGTCCGGATTAAAAATACCATGGACCCCGGAGCCGAAGGAACGCTGATCACCAAAAGCAAACTGAATGGGAAAGATCTGCCAATCAAAGGTATTTCCTCGATCTCGAATATTACCCTGATGACGGTTCAGGGCCTTGGCATGGTTGGCGTTACCGGCATCTCGATGCGTTTGTTCGGCGCCCTGGCTAAACAAAATATCAATGTGATCCTGATTTCGCAGGCCTCGTCGGAAAACTCGATTAGTTTTGCCATTGACTCCGGAAGTTGCGAGAAAGCCGAGGCTGCCATCCATCAGGAATTTGAGCGTGAAATCGAATCACACCGTATCAATAAAATCACAATCGAAAATAATTTGTCGATTGTGGCCATTGTGGGCGAGAATATGAAACATTCGCCCGGTGTGGCCGGAAAGCTTTTCAATACTATTGGTAAAAATGGGGTGAATGTAATTGCAATTGCCCAGGGCGCTTCGGAGTTAAATATTTCGTGGGTTGTAAAGAACGCTGATCTGCGCAAAACACTAAACGTAGTTCACGAAGCTTTCTTCCTGTCTGAGAATGTTGAGTTGAACGTATTTCTGATGGGGATCGGACTGGTTGGCGGCAATTTGCTTCAGCAGATCAAGCAACAACAGCCCAAACTACTAAAAGATAAACACCTAAAAATCAAACTTGCCGGGGTGGCAAATTCGAAAAAAATGTTGCTAAACCGCGATGGCATCGACATCGAAAATTACAAAGAGATACTCGATTCGGAAGGTCAGGTTTCTGATCTGGAGAAATTCAAAGACCAGCTGATTGGACTGAATATGTATAACTCGGTGTTTGTTGACTGTACGGCCAACAGTAAAGTAGCCGACCTGTATTACGATTTACTGAATTCAAATATCTCGGTGGTTACGGCCAATAAGGTGGCGGCTTCGTCAGAATACACAAATTATGCCCTGCTGAAAAAGACAGCCAAGCGCAAAGGTGTGAAATTCCTGTTCGAAACCAACGTGGGCGCAGGGTTGCCGATCATTAACACGCTGAACGACCTGGTAAATTCGGGCGATTCGATCCTGAAAATCGAAGCCGTTTTGTCCGGAACGCTGAACTTTATTTTCAATACCATCAGCGAAACGGTTCCGTTGAGCCAAACCATCCGCATGGCTAAGGAGCAAGGTTATGCCGAACCAGACCCGCGCATCGATTTGAGCGGGGTGGACGTGGCCCGCAAACTGCTGATCCTGGTCCGTGAATCGGGCTACCAATTCGATATGCAGGACATCAAGATCAATAAATTTATTCCCGACAGCTATTTTGAAGGGAGTGTTGATGATTTCTGGAACCGAATCCCGGAGGTAGATGCCGAATTTGAACTGCGCCGCAAAGAATTGGCCGCCGAAGGAAAATGCTGGCGTTTTGTTGCCAAATTCGAGAATGGAAAGGCCGAAATCGGGTTGCAGGTAATCGGCAAAGAACACCCATTTTACGATCTGCAGGGCTCAAACAATTTAGTCATGTTTACAACCGAACGTTACCAGGAATTTCCGATGATCATCAAAGGGTATGGCGCAGGTGCCGCAGTAACGGCAGCCGGCGTGTTTGCCGATATTATTCGCGTGTCGAATATTTAAGAAGCCCCCTTTCATCCCTTTAAGGAAATAAAAAAAAGACTATAGGTTCTTTGTTATACTGGCAATATAGAATTGAGATAATTTAAAAAGCTTTTCCCCTGGCTGTTATCTTTCCCCTTCGGGGGAATAAGAAAGGGGCCTTATTATGAAGTATATAATTGTTTTAGGCGATGGGATGGCCGATGAGCCATTAGCCAGCCATAATGGAAAAACTCCGCTCCAGATGGCTGAAAAACCAGTGATCGACAGTCTGGCCCAAAAAGGAAAAACCGGACGGCTAATCACAGTACCCGAAAGCATGCCCCCGGGCAGCGAGATTGCCAATCTGGCGGTGATGGGTTACGATGTAGAAAACGTGTTTGAAGGTCGTGGCGTATTAGAAGCAGCCAGCATGGGCGTAACGCTTCAGGATGGCGACCTGGCCCTGCGTTGCAACTTGATTTGTTTGGAAAACGGTAACATCAAAAACCATTCGGCCGGCCATATTTCGAACGAAGAAGCCCACGAATTGATTGCGTTCCTGAACAAGAAACTGGGGAATGATATCATTCAGTTTCATCCGGGAGTTTCATATCGCCACCTGCTGGTTATTAAAGGAGGGAAAAAACAGATGAAATGCACCCCGCCTCACGATGTACCGGGGCAACCGTTCCGGAACTATATGATAGAAAGCCTGGCGGCAGAGGCCGACCAGACCGTTAAATTGTTGAATTACCTTATTTTACGTTCGCAGGCCTTGCTGGCCGATCACCCGGTGAACCTGAAACGTAAAGAAGCCGGAAAAGATGTGGCCAACACCATCTGGCCATGGTCGCCAGGCTACAAACCGCAGATGCCAACGTTGAAAGAACTTTTCGGAATTGAAAAATCAGCAGTTATTTCGGCCGTCGACCTGATTCAGGGTATTGGTGTGTATGCGGGAATGAATGTGATTAAGGTAGAAGGCGCAACCGGTTTGTATAACACCAATTACGAGGGGAAAGCAAAGGCAACCGTTGAGGCGCTGAAAGACCATGACTTGGTATATTTGCACGTCGAAGCCAGTGATGAAGCCGGGCACGAAGGCGATGTTGAGCTGAAAATCCGGACCATTGAATATCTCGACCAGCGCATTGTGAAATACCTGGTTGAGGAAACTGCGAAGATGGCAGAGCCGGTTGCCATTGCTGTTTTGCCCGACCATCCGACACCCTGTGCCAGCCGGATTCATACCAAAGATCCGGTTCCATTTTTGATTTACCGTCCTGGAGAACAGCCTGATGCCGCTCAGTTTTACGACGAGTTTGAGGTAGCTCAAGGTTCGTATGGCCTGTTGAAAGGCGATGAATTTATGAAGGCCTTGCTGGGGATCCCCCTTTAATCCCCCGGAGGGGAAATTGGGGTTCCATTATTTGAAGTTTTCTTTATAAGTGAGTATAATTTAATTCCTTTACCCGGGATATTTTCCCCTTTGGGGGAACTAAAAGGGGGCTTATTATGAAATACTACAGTACCAATAAATCAGTTCCTGAAGTTTCGCTAATGGAAGCGGTAACCAAAGGACTGGCGGCCGACAAGGGCCTTTTCATGCCTGAACGGATTGACAAGTTTCCGGCTGAGTTCTTTGAAAACATACACAAATTAAGCTTTCAGGAAATTGCTTTTGAAGTAGCTAAAAAATTCTTTGGCGAAGATGTTCCGGAGCAAACCCTGAAAGAGATTGTGTATGACACGCTGAACTTTGATTGTCCGGTGGTGCATGTGAACGACAATATTTATTCGCTCGAGCTTTTTCACGGGCCTACGCTGGCTTTTAAAGATGTAGGCGGGCGTTTCATGGCCCGGTTGTTAGGTTATTTCCTGAAAGAGAACAACGAGGAAGTAAATGTGCTGGTGGCCACCTCCGGAGATACAGGAAGTGCTGTTGCCAACGGGTTCCTCAAAGTGCCGGGCATCCGGGTATTCGTCCTGTATCCGAAAGGACTGGTCAGCGAGATTCAGGAAAAGCAGTTTACGACCCTGGGCAACAACATCACCGCGCTTGAAATTGATGGTACGTTCGATGATTGTCAGCGGTTGGTTAAATCAGCTTTCATGGACCGGGAGTTGAATGAGGCCATGGTGCTCACTTCGGCCAATTCAATCAACGTGGCGCGTTTTCTTCCGCAGGCATTCTATTATTTTAACGCCTATGCCCGTTTGCGGGAGCAGGGAGTTGAAAACGACATCGTGATTGCCGTACCCAGCGGAAACTTTGGCAACCTTACTGCCGGCTTGTTTGCCAAACGGATGGGATTGCCCGTCAAAAGGTTTGTGGCTGCCAACAACGAAAACGACATTGTGTATCAGTATCTGCAGAACGGCAAATATGAGCCGCGTCCCTCAATCGCGACCATTGCCAATGCGATGGACGTAGGCGACCCGAGCAATTTTGCCCGCATCCTCGATTTGTACAACCATTCGCACGCAGCCATTGCGACCGATATGAAAGGCTATCGGTATTCGGATGCCGAGATCCGACAGACAATAGGAGAGGTTTATCTGAATTATGGTTATACCTGCGATCCGCACGGGGCTGTTGGTTACCGGGCCCTGGAAGAAGATTTGCAGGAATACGAAACAGGTGTGTTCCTCGAAACAGCCCATCCGGCGAAATTTACCGCAACGGTTGAAGCGGTTATCGGAGAGGGAAATGTTCCGCTTCCGGTCAAACTGGCTGAGTTTATGAAAGGCGAAAAACGTTCGGTTAAACTCGGTAAAGATTTCGAAGGGTTTAAAAAGTTTTTGCTGAATAAGGTAAGCTAATTAAGAAGAAGGATATCGCATTTTTATAATCGATCAGTGTTGACTCACTCCAGATCGCAGTGCTCGCCTTATTTCTTCTGCGGATAGCGGAGCAACCTTCGGCTCTGGCGGACGTAAGGTGAGTGGCGTTTAAGATTCGACAATAACGTTATTTGGCCAGCCACAAGAATGTGTTTATCTTGATGGTCTTGTGTTGAACTCACTTTATAGTTAGGTTGATTCACGTTGATTAGCTGATCAGGATGACGATTGTTGGTCTATGAGGTTGTTGGATCATGACATTAAAGCCATCTGAATAAATTTGGATGGCTTTTTTTATGGGATTATTTTACAGGGTCAGGTGGTTGTGGATTGCTACGGTAATACTGACAATGACAAACAAAATAATCAGGATACCCGCTACCTTATTAATCCACCACAGCAGTCGCAGGTTTATTTTATGACGGAACAAGCTGACGACCCCGGACAGCGAGAACCACCAGCTCATGGCACCTACAAATATTCCCAAAATGATGAATGCTGAATAATAGGGGCGGTCGATATTCAAAACGATCCCGGAGCTGGCGAAAATGGCCAGAAATACAAAAATCGACAGCGGATTGGAAAATGTCAGCAAAAATGTGGATGCCAAGTCCTGAAAGTGGGTACTGCCACGGCGACGGTGCCGGCGCAGGTCTTTTACCGGGTTTTTCGTGTAAATAAACAGGCCAAGCCCCATTACGGCGATTGCCCCAACAACCTGAAAAAGCATCTGATATTGCCGGATAAAATCAATAACGATGGTCAGTGAGAAGCCGGCAATCATGGCATATATTACATCCGACAGAGCCGCCCCGGCTCCTGAGAACAAGCCGGCCCTGCGGCTTTTGTTCACCGTTCGTTGTATAACTAAAACCCCGATCGGCCCAAGTGGAAGCGAAACGAGGAACCCGATGATAATACCGTGTATAAACAACTTGATCAGCATGGATGCAAAAATAAATCAATTCGTTGGTTTGCAAACCTCATTTTTCCGTTTAACGAAATTTTTAACATTCAACGAAAACTTTTCTCCGGATATTGCTACTTTTAGCCAACTATACCTAAAAATTAAAATTTATGGAAGAATTAGCTGTTGGAACGAGGGTGGAGCATCCGCGTTATGGCGAAGGTATTATCAGCCGAAATAAATTAACAACATACGAGATTTTTTTTGAACGAGGCGGTAAAGTTGAACTGACCAAGCACAATCCGGACCTGGAGGTATTGGAAGCTTCGGCACAACCGCTCCCGAAAAATTCGCTTACACTCGCTGAAATCGAAAAGGTGCTTCGGTTGGTCCTCGACGAGCAGGGCGCGTTGAACGAGGTGGTGCCCCTGGGCGATAAATGGGTCGGCGGAACAATGATTTTACAGCCGGCCAACCAGTCGCTAAAACCCAAAGACATTCCGATCGAAACATTTTTTCACAAGATTGTGATGTTGCGTGACCGCCTGCGCGTGCTGGAGCAGAACATCAACAGTCACGAAAAACTGACCGATGAAGAGAAAATAAACCTTCAGCAATATATTACCCGCATTTACGGTTCGCTGACTACTTTCAATATTCTGTTTGCCGAGAAAGACCAGTATTTTGTCGGGGCAAAATCATAAACCTAAAAATACCTTATATGAAACGTTTATTTGTTATTTCATCGTTCGTTATAATAAGTATGATGACTGTGGCTCAAAACGTTACGCTAAAAGTATGGCCCAACGGCGCGCCCGACAGTAACGGGATGACCGAACCGGAAGAAAAATACGACGGGATCCGTGTCAGGAACGTATCGGAAGCTGAAATGTATGTTTACCTTCCTAAAAAGGAAATTAACACCGGAGCAGCACTTGTTATTTGTCCCGGAGGTGGTTACCTGATCGAAGCCATGGACCACGAAGGGCACGATATGGCCAAATGGCTTGCCGAACGGGGCGTTGCCGGGATTGTACTGAAATACCGCCTGCCTTACGGGCATCATCAGATTCCGTCGGAAGATGCATTGCGCACCATCCGGATTGTTCGGCAGAAAGCTGCTGAATGGGGCATTAAACCGGATAAAATTGGTATTGCCGGCTCATCAGCCGGAGGCCATCTGGCATCGACTGCCGGAACGAAATTCGACATGGGCAATCCTTCGGCCAGCGATCCGATCGACCGGATCAGCAGCCGTCCGGATTTTATGTTGCTTTTGTATCCGGTTATCACCATGAACGAAGAGTTTACACACCTGGGTTCGCGCAATAACCTGATTGGCCCCGGCAACGACATGAAAATAGTGCATGAATATTCCGGAGAATTGCATGTGACCGGGCAAACGCCTCCAACCTTTCTGGTGCTGGCCGATGACGACGGGGCTGTTCCTCCGCGTAATTCCATCGAGTTTTATATGGCATTAAAACAGCACAATGTCCCAGCCGAAATGCACATTTTCAGGCAAGGGGGCCATGGCTTTGGCATGCGCAAAAATGGCAACCCGGTTGACCAGTGGACAGAACTGTTTGTCCAGTGGCTCGATTCGATGGGAATTACTAAAAAATAAAACGAACATCAGGATAATGGAACGATGGATCAATGGAAATGTCCCCAATACATCGTTCCATTTTTTCATCCGTATAAATTTTCAATGTTGGTTCGTACAATTTTCGTCTCTATTTCTGTTTTTCAAACTAGTTTTTCAACGAGATGGAATAGCCATTTGTACATTTTCGGTTTGTATGAGCGATGGCTTTTATGGCTATTTCATCATTCCAACAAAACCAACCTATGTACACCGATACGTACCCCATAAATGTTTTTAAATTCTGCCCAAAGTGCGGTTCTCCGGAATTCCGGGTAACGGGCAGTCGCTCGTTTTGTTGCAGCTCCTGCCGTTTCGAGTGGTATATAAACTCGTCGGCAGCCGTGGCCGTTTTGTTGTTTAACGAAAAAGGCGAACTGTTGTTTACCCGCCGCGCCGTTGAGCCCCACAGAGGAAAGTTGGATTTACCGGGCGGTTTTATCGATCCGATGGAAACAGCCGAACAAGCTGCAATCCGCGAAATACGGGAAGAACTGGGCATCGAAATTCATTCGCTGAAATACATTTGTTCGTTCCCGAACGAGTATGTTTACTCCGGAATATCGGTTTTTACCCTCGATCTGGCTTTTTATGCCCGAACCAGTTCGTTCGACCAGATGAGGCCGATGGATGATATTTCGGCATTTGAATTTTACAAACCTGAAGAGCTCGATTTGGAAGAGCTACCTGCGGTTTCGATGAAGAATATTTTGAAGGAAGTAATTCGCCGGCAGGCGCATTTCTAAATCCCATCCTATTGATTAGATGACTTAACATTCATTGGACCAAGTGCAGTCGGTTAAAGCCTGTATTATTGGATTGAAATCTTCTTTATACGGGATTATAATTATTGTGAAGCGGGAGTCGTTTATTTTGTTGTAAGCTCCCCCTCCGAATCCTCGGCTAAAAGCGTCAGGATTACAAATACTGAGAGCCGGACAAGAATCCAAATATTGTATTTGATTAATATTATATCCGATTGTTGATGACTTTTGAAAGGTGAGCTTGTTATCTGGAACTGAAATTGGATTTCGGTCAATAATCTGCAAACTTTTTTAGGACAAATCAAATATTAGTTTGTTACTCTGATTGAAAAGGAAAGAATTCGGAAAGACGGGAGCTTGTGTGTTTGTCAGCCCCGACAGGGTTCAAGACCCTGTCAGGGCTAAAAGATATCGTATTTATTTTTCGCCCACGTTTTCGAGAACATCAACTAATAATTTCCAGAATTTCCCGACCGTGTGGATGTCGATCCGTTCGTCGGGTGAATGGGCGCCACGGATGGTTGGGCCGAACGAAACCATATCGAGTTGCGGATATTTCTCGAGGAACAGGCCGCATTCCAGTCCGGCATGGATGGAGCGGACAACCGGATCGTTCCCGAACAATTTCCGGTACGAAGCCACGGTTGTTCTCAGAATGTTCGAATCCGGATTGGGGGCCCAACCCGGGTAGCCGGGCGAATGTTCAACCTCGGCCCCGGCCAGTTCGAAAACCGACTGAACGGCCGAAGCAGCCCAGTACTTGCGGGTTTCTAATTCGCTGCGCTGGCTGGTGGTAACCACAATCTCGTTGTCTGTCATTTTTACTGATGCCAGGTTGGTCGATGTTTCGACCATTCCGTCCATGCGGCTACTCATTTCCAGCACGCCGTGCGGACATGCCTGGATCGCGCGGAGCAAGTTCTTTTGAGTTGCCAGGTCGATCACAAATTCAGGTACCTCAACGGATTGATGGTTGAATGATAAATTCGGTTCGTTGCGTTGATATTCAAAATTCAGGTCGGAGGTGAACATGTTCCACTCCGCAATTAATTGTTCTTTTTGGCTATGGGGAACCAGTGCAATGGCATTTGCTTCGCGGGCAATGGCATTCCGGAGGTTGCCTCCATTAATACCAGCGATCCGCAAATCGAAGTTTTTGTGGGCTTCGAGCAAAAAGTGGTTCAGGATTTTATTGGCATTACCCCGGTTTTTGTGAATATCGTCGCCCGAATGGCCGCCAAGCAGTCCTTTAACATCAAGACGGATTGCAAAATAGCCCTCCGGTGTTTTTTCCGGAGAAAACCGAAATGTTGCAACCGTATCGATGCCTCCGGTACAACCAATAAACAGTTCGCCTTCGTCTTCCGAATCCAGGTTCAGGAGGATATTTCCGGACATGAATCCAGGTTCCAGGGCAAAAGCTCCGGAAAGGCCTGTTTCCTCGTCGACGGTAAACAGGCATTCAATTGGCCCGTGCGGAATATCGTTTGAAGAAAGGATGGCCAGCGAAGCGGCGATGCCAATACCGTCGTCGGAGCCCAGCGTAGTCCCTTCGGCACGGACCCATTCCCCATCAACAACCGGAACAATCGGGTCGGTGTCGAAATTGTGGAGGGTCCCGCTGTTCTTCTCGCAAACCATATCGGTGTGCGATTGCAGGATGATGGTTGGTAGGTGTTCTTTGCCGGGCGTGGCCTGTTTAGCGATAAGTACGTTGCCAATTTCGTCGCGTCGTGCTTCGAGTTGGTGCCGTCGGGCAAAATCCAGCAAAAATCCAATGATTTTTTCTTCTTTTTTCGAGGGCCGCGGAATCTGACAAATTTGTTCAAAGTAATTCCAAAGCGGTTGCGGTTCCAACCCGCTCAATCGGTTTGTCATATTTTTCAGGATTAAATAACGTTCTTTTACAAGGCCAGGTCGGTAATCAGCTGGCCGTTCAAAATTATCGATTCTACCGGATTTGTACCAAAAAAATACGGAACCTGCTGGTAATTGTCGAGGTTTTTCGTGATAAAAACGTTGGCCACTTTGCCTCGGGCAATGCTTCCGTAACTTTCGCTGATGCCCATGGCATAGGCGCTGTTAATGGTTGCCGCGTTGATGGCCTCTTCGGGCAGCATGCCGTTTTGCAGGCAGGCGAGCGAGAGCATCAGGTTCATATTTCCGGTGGGTGAGGAGCCCGGGTTAAAATCGGAAGCCAGGGCAACGGGCAACCCGGCATCGATCAGTTTGCGGGCCGGGGCTGGTCGCATTTTCAGGAAGAAAGCGGCTCCGGGCAAAATGGTGGGCATGGTTTCTCCGGAAAGTAATGAATTAATTTCTTCGTCGCAGATATGTTCCAGATGATCGACCGATAAGGCATTGTATTTAACGCCAGCCTGAATGCCGCCCGAATAGTCCAGTTCGTTGGCATGGACCTTTGCTCGCAGTCCGTATTTGATTCCGGCCATCAGGATTTGCTCGGTTTCCTCGGGGGTGAAAAATCCTTTGTCGCAAAAAACATCAATATAGTCGGCCAGCTCTTCGGTAGCAATCAGGGGGAGCATTTCGTGAATCAGGATGTTAATGTATTCCTGACGGTTGTTTTTATATTCGGCAGGGACGGCATGGGCACCCAAAAAGGTCGATTTAATCATAATCGGGCATACTTTTTTCAGCCGGTCGATCACGCGCAGCATTTTCAGTTCCGATTCGGGGGTGAGCCCGTACCCGCTTTTAATTTCGACAGCGCCGGTCCCGGTTGCAATAATATCTTCGATTCGTTCCAGCGCCCGGGTGTAAAGTTCGTCTTCGCTCATTTCCTGAAGGTGGTGGGCCGAGTTCAGGATTCCGCCGCCATTCTTCGATATTTCTTCGTATGAAAGCCCCCGGATCCGGTCGACAAACTCCTGTTCGCGCGTTTTGGGAAAAACAAGATGGGTGTGCGAATCGCAGTAGCAAGGGAAGACGAGCTTTCCGGCACAGTCGATTTCCATAACCAGGTCGTCGGTTTCGAAATTGAGCCGGGTCAGGTCTTGCATTGGACCAAAATCTTCGATTAGTTCTTCCCGGATGTAGAGGAAGGCATTTTTAATGGTTTTCAGTTCAGACATTTCGCGTCCTGCAACCCATGGGCGCACACGATCTTCGACCTGCACCAGCTCGGCGATATTTTGAAGTATGACTCTCATTGTTTTTGATAAAATTTGAGCGTTACAAAAAAACAAAGTTCATGCGGGATTTTCCTGTCAATTGTCATATTATCCCGTTCCAAAAATTTTTATCCGAGGATCAATTCTATATCAAGTTAAGACGTTTAAAATTATTTGCCCAATGTTTGAGTATAAAATTTTGGGGTAATATGTCTGAATTTGGATAAATTACGGATTTTTACGGATGGGGGAGGAAGGAGGGTTATGCTAGCATCTTAAATCTTCCGTAGAAGCCGATCCCGATTAATCTTCAAAATTTTATAGATTTGCTTCTTAACTTCAACTCAAAAGATGACAAGCAGTGATTCAGATTTATTGGAAAGGCTAAAAAAGGGCGAAGAAATTGCCTTTAAGGTTATTTTCAATAAATTCTACTCCAAACTGTTTTATTTTGTTCGTGAGTTTATTCCGTTTGACGATATCATTGAAGATATTATACAGGACACATTTATTACCTTGTGGAATAAGCGTAATGAGTTAAAGAAAAATTCAAACCTGAACGCTTATCTTTTTACCGTCGTAAAAAATAATTGCCTCAACAAATTAAGGGACCAACGTTACCGACAACGACTTTTTGCTGAAAATTATGCAGACAGCAATGAATTGGATATTAATGAAAACGTATTGGCATCAGTGGATCCATCAGAGTACACCTTTGAAGAGATCGAACAGATTATTGTCAGGACGCTGGAAGAACTTCCGCCCCAGTGTAAAAAAGTTTTTATACTTAGCCGGTTTGAGGAACTCAAAAATAAGCAGATTGCCGAAGAACTCAATATATCGGAAAAAATGGTTGAAAAGCATATCTCCAAAGGATTGAAAAAATTCAGGGAAGCTTTAAAAGACTATTTGCCTCTTATGGCATATCTGTTGGTTCCTTAAAGCATTCGCTTCGGATATTATGATCAGGTTTCATGATACCAATCAATATACATTTGTGTGTTAAGAACATCTACCGGATCAAACATTCTGTGTACTGAAGCTTTGAACTCTTCCTGGCCAATTTACTCTTCGGATTGATTGCCAACTCTTTTTTACCAAAGATGCCATTGAAAAACTGGATATTATTGATCACAATGGAATTGCAGCCTAATATTGGGTCAATTTTGCGTTAAATTAAAAATCTGAATTTTACAGGGGGGGGGAAAGCCGGACTTGTGCCTTTTATTATTGAATCCATTTCGGTGGGGGAGGTAAATGTTTCTAAACTAAATTGAAAAAGGACCCGATGAAAAATCCGGACGATATATTGAATTTAATTGCAGGGAGCATGGTCCCTGAAGAAAAGAGGGCAGCGTTTTCTGAAGTAAAGGATGATTCTGCTTTGTTTGATTTATATCGGAAATTGAAAATTGTCTGGGCATTAATGTCGGCGACACGAAAAATACCTGATTACAAAGTTGAGGAGTCCTATCAGGCATTGCGGGGTAGAATATTTTTGAAGGAGAAAGTTTTTTCCTATAGATCTTTATATAGGTATGCTGCTTTTTTTATTGTACTTTTTTGTACTGCGGGTGTTGCCTTTTATTTGGGACAGAAAAATTCATTATTGCAAAATCCAGAACTGAAATTTACCTCGATTGTGGCAGATAAAGGGCAAATATCGAAGGTTATTTTGCCCGATAGTTCCGTGGTATGGCTGAATGCCGGTACAAAATTGACTTACGACAATAATTATTCATATAAAAACCGTAACCTGAACCTGAGTGGACAAGCATTTTTTCAGGTAAAAAAGAATAAAACCCTGCCTTTAGTTGTTGCCAGCGGCGACTTAAGGGTTAAAGTTTTGGGAACCCGGTTCGATGTGTGTGCATATCCCGGAGAAGGTTCGGTTCATGTTTTTTTAGAATCAGGAAAAGTAGAGTTATTGAATGCTGCCGATAAATCTTTTCAGTTTGAATTGAACCCGGGACAAATTGCTGAATATAAGCCTTTATTGGGGTTTGTAAGCATTAAGGAGGCTGCAAAAAGCGATTATTTTTCGTGGAAAGATGGGGAGTTGAGATTTACTGATACCCCGATGAAGGACGTGATCACACAACTGGAACGAAGATTTGGAGTGGAGTTTATTGTACAGGACCCGACGGTTTATAAGTCGGTTTTCAATGCCAGTTTTAAGACAGAAAGCCTTAACGAGATTTTAGACTATATCCGTTTTTCGTGTCAGATTAATTATAAGGTAACCGGTGGAAACGGGACATCCCGGATGAACGTAATACTAACTAAATAATAAAATTATTTTGCCTATGACAAAACCGCACGTTTAGTGATTAAAAAACGAAAGAAGAAGGTGCGGCAACACCTTCTCCCTGAATTTTGACAGTGCCAGATTCTTGATAAAGAGGCACTCATAGTAAGTATTGTTAATCAAAATCATTACAAATTTATGAAAAAAAATGGTAGTCAATTGATTCCCATAGTCCGTTCACTGTGGAAATCGAAATTATTTCGAATTATGAGAATGACTTTTTTTATTGCTATTTTGTTTGTCTATCAGGCATTTGCAGTTGATTCATATTCTCAGAACACCCGTTTGAGTTTAAACTTGAAAAATGTTTCATTGAAAACAGTCTTAAAGCAAATTGAAGATAATTCGCAATATTTCTTCATTTACGATGCAACGGTAGTTGAGGTCGATAAGGTAACAAGTATTGAGGTAGAAAACGGGTCGATCAGTAGAGTGCTCGATAACCTGTTTGAAGGGACAAATATTGTGTATCAAATCAAAGACCGGCAAATTGCGTTGACCAACAGGGAATTGTCAGGACAACAGCAAAAACCTATTTCGGGCAAAGTTACCGACTCGTCCGGTTCTCCACTCCCGGGCGTTTCGGTAGTGGTGAAAGGCACTACCATTGGCACCATAACCGATGCCAATGGAAATTATTCGTTGCCCAGCATTACTGAAAATGCTACGCTGCAATTTTCTTTTGTAGGAATGAAAACCCAGGAGATTACGGTTGGTGGCAAAACAACGGTTGATGTGAAAATGACAGAAGAAGCCATTGGTCTTGACGAAGTTGTGGCGGTAGGGTATGGAACCGTAAAGAAAAGTGATTTAACTGGTTCTATTGGATCCGTTGACGCAAAGTTAATTTCAGCAACGTTAGCTACTGATGCCGGCGGGGCAATTCAGGGAAGAATCGCCGGTGTGAATATTACCAAAAACGTAGCACGACCAGGTAGCGGCTTCTCGATCAACATCCGCGGATTGAGCTCTATCAACAATTCCAACTCGCCTTTGTATGTAATAGATGGAATTCCAACAACATCAGGTCTGACTGACATTAACCCGGAAGACATAGAAAAGATTGACATTTTAAAAGATGCTTCCGCAACGGCGATTTATGGATCAAGGGGAGCCAACGGCGTTGTTATTATTACTACAAAAAAAGGAAAAGTTGGGAAATTCACCATTCAATATGATGGTTCCTACGGGTTTCGAACTACAAGTAATTTGCCCGATATCATGAACGGTTCTGAATATGTGAAATGGAGAACTGACTTATATACTAATTTGGGTAAAAGTACTGCGAGAACCAATGCCGATTTTTTCACCAGTGAAGAATGGGACGTAATCGATCAGGGCAAATATACCAACTGGATGGATTTGGTGTTCAGGAAAGGCTTCCAAACAAGCAATACAGTAACCGCTTCCGGAGGTGATGAAAAAGGAACGTTTGCGTTAAGTGTCGGTCAGTTAAAGGAACAGGGGACTTTTTCTGGTCAAGACTATAACCGCTACAACCTGAGACTAAACTTATCCCGGAAATTTCTGGATAAATGGGAAGCTGGTGGTAACCTTTATTTTACGAACAGTGTGCAAAATATTGGCAGCTACGAAACAGTACGATCGACTTATCGCATTCCGCCTGTTGGCATTCCTTATAACGCAGACGGTAGCTTAAGATTCAATGCATATAGAAACGATGGCGTTAAAAACCCTTTGTTTGAAAACAAGGATGACGGGGAAATCAGACAAAACCGCCACTACCGGGTGTTCGGTAATGTATATCTCCAGTTTCAGCCATTAAAAGGCTTGACTTTGCGTTCGCAACTTTCACCTCAGGTGGTTTATAACCGTGATGGTCAATACTTTGGGCAGTATTGTAAATATACTGGCGGAAATATTGCAAACACCGAAGCCAATTATGCGACGAGTGATAATTTTGGATATGTTCTTGATAATCAGATTGATTATAAAAAAGAATTCGGCCAGCATAAATTCGATTTTAATGTGGTACAAAGTATTCAGTACGAACAATGGGAAAGCTCGTACCAGGCAGCTAAAAATTTTCCATTTAACAGCAAGTGGTATAACCTCGATGCAGTAACTGCCGCAAATATCGTTGCTTCGCAAACCGATTACAAGCAACGGTCTCTTGCCTCTTTCCTCGGACGAGTTCAATACAGCTTTAAAGAGAAATATTTACTCACTGTTGCCGGTCGCTACGATGGTTCTTCAAGATTGGCTGAAGGAAATAAATGGGCATTTTTCCCATCAGCAGCATTTGCCTGGAGAATGTCGGAAGAAAGCTTCCTGAAAAGTTTCAAAAATTTGAGTAACCTGAAGCTAAGATTGAGCTATGGGGTTACAGGGAACGACGCGGTGTCGATATATGGAACGCAATCGAACATCGCACAGAGATATTATGACTACAATGGAGTTGCGGCTAATTCATACTATAAAAGTGGACTCGCTAATTATAACCTGACCTGGGAAAAAACCTATGAAATAAACATCGGCCTCGACTATGGATTTTTTGATAACCGCATTAACGGAAGCATTGATGTTTATCGTCGTAATGCAAAAGACCTCATTATGCAAAGGCAATTGCCTGAAACAACTGGTTGGACCAGTATTTGGGACAATGTGGGTTGGACCAGAAATACAGGTATTGAGTTTGCGTTAAATACAGTAAACATTAAAACAAAAGATTTTTCATGGAATACAACTATTGTTTTTGACAGCAACAAAAACGAGATTGTAGAATTGTATGGCGCCAAAAAAGATGATATTGGTAACGGATGGTTTATCGGCAAACCGATACAATCCAACTACTATTGGGAGTTCGATGGAATCTGGCAGACCAGTGAAAAGGATTTAGCAGCTAAGTATGGTCAAACTCCGGGACAGGTAAAAGTTAAAGATTTGAATGGCGACTTTGTGATCGACGCCAAGGACAAAAAAATAATCGGACAACGCACTCCAAAGTGGAGCGGAAGCATCACCAATACTTTCAATTATAAAAACTGGGAGCTTTCGGCTAATGTTTATACCCGTCAGGGACAGCAGATATTCAGCACCTTTGTTTCAACTTTCATGGGGTTGGATGGCAACTACAAAAACGTAAATGTCGATTATTGGACAGTTGACAACCCGACTAACAAAATTCCGCAGCCGGGAAATAAGGGCAAATATTTCGATGCCTATCGCTACAGGGACGTGTCATTCGTAAGAGTTGGCAATATCTCGCTGGGATACAATGTCCCCAAAACCCTTTTATCCAAATTGGATATCAGTAGACTTCGGGTTTCTTTTACCACAACTAATCCGTTTACGTTTACATCGTATCCCGGATTTGATCCGGAATGGGGCGATACAAACACATGGGGTGAAGCTCCCAGCTATTCTACATATTTGTTAGGCATTAACCTTGAATTTTAAAGCAATAACTTATGAGACTGTACATTAAATATATATTCATGTGCTTGGTAGTAGGAATAGTTTCCTCGTGCCAGGATTTCCTTCAGGAAGAGAATAAAAGCAATATTACCGCTGAAACCTATTTCGTTCAGAAAGATGGATATGAAGCTTTAGTCAATGCCTCCTATTCAACATTAAGAAGTGTTTGGGGAACAGACGATCCCTGGCTGTTCTGTTTGGGTGTCGATATTTATACTCGCGGGAATAGCGTACTAATTGGTGGATCGTATGATAATCGAGATGTTTTTAGTCGTGAATTGAACGAATATGGTGCACTGGATGCTCAAAACACTTTTGTATCGGATTTTTATGCCAGAACTTATTCTGCAATACAAACCTGCAATACAGCTATCGCCCGGGCCGATAATGCCACAGGGATTACGGATGCCAGAAAAGCACAACTTTTAGCTGAAGTGAAATTCTTAAGGGCATATTACTATTACCTGTTGGCCGAACAGTTTGGAGATGTTCCTTTGGTTACTGACGAAATTACTAGTGCGGTCACCCATTTTGACCGGACTCCTGAAAAAGATGTTTATAAATTTATTGTCAGTGAATTGGAATCCTGTGTCGATAAACTGCCTGCATCTCCTGAACAATTTGGAAGGGTTACTAAAGGAGCTGTCAACAATTTACTTGCCCTTGTACATTTGACCAGAGGCTATAAATCTTACGCCGAATCAAACGATTTTGCCTTGGCAGCATCTCTTGCCGATGGCGTAATTAATAGTGGTAATTATTCCTTACTTAGTTCATTCAGCGATGTTTTTAAGGAAGGGAATGAAAATAACGAGGAAATCATCTTTTCGATACAATATGACTTGGCAACATTGGGACCAAATACGTTAGGGAATGGACAAGCCGTTCTTTTTGGATGGGAGTTGTGGATGTATGAATCTGGATTCGATTGGTTAAATACGACATATAATAACCATGAGTCGCAATTTATGCCCACTCAATTTTTGTATTCGCTTTTTAATACGAATACTGATAGCCGATATGATGCTACTTTTAAAAGCTCGTTTAATGCAACAATCGATGTTCCTGCCGCCGGTATCAAAAAGGGAGACTTAAAAGTGTATTTTCCGAAATGGGACCAACCATTTACCAAACAGGATTCATTAGACTTTATGGCAAAAAATCCAAAGGCTAATATCATCACTTACAACAAATGGAAGCAGGACTTTAATAACATCGGTGGTTCTGGCAAATTTCCTATGGTTTGGAAGTTTTTCGATTCGAAAACAATATGGCAAGGCAACAATGGCCATAGAACTGGATCACGAGATGTATTTCTATTTCGCCTGGCTGAAACTTATTTGATTGCAGCAGAAGCATATCTTAAATTGGGTGATACACAGAAGGCTGCAGACCGATTAAATAGTGTCAGAACAAGAGCAGCTCTACCTGGAAAAGCAACTGACATGCAAATAAGTGCTTCCGCAGTAAATATCGATTTTGTACTTGATGAGAGAGCTCGTGAGTTGGTTGGAGAATTTAAAAGGTGGATGGATTTAAAGCGTACCGGCAAATTAATTGAACGGACACTGAAATACAACAACCTCGCAAAAACCGAAAATAAAATTACTGCAAAACATTTGCTTCGGCCGATTCCACAGTCGGTTATCGACCACGATTCAGGGACATTCCCGCAGAATCCCGGTTATTAATCTGGAAGTGTTTATTGTTTAAAAGTTGATTTAGGTGAATAGGAGACTATCAGGTATTTAGGATGGTCTCCTATTTTTATCCACTTCATTTATTGTTGTTATAGTTTAAACTCCTCTAATGAAGGATGCTATTTATCTTTAAATCAGTTTTATTAGCTTCAAAAAATTAAAGTAACCCGCAATGCAAACTCTAAAATTAGGAATAAGCATATTACTTACACTATTGCAGTTTACTGTTGTTTCTCAGCAAAACAAACCACGAAGTGGAACCTTTTTAAACCCTATTTTTGCAGGGGATTATCCTGATCCGACAATCATGAGGGACGGTAAAGATTTTTACATGACGCATTCGGCGTTCAACTACATTCCCGGCCTGACTGTCTTTCACTCAACCGATTTAATCAATTGGGAACCTATTAGCTATGCCATCACATCGTACTTGGGTTCGGGTTGGGCACCTGATATTTGCAAATTTGGAGACAAATATTACATCTATTTTACGGTTGCTGAAAAAGGAAATTTCGTGGTTTTCGCCAATTCGCCTTATGGTCCCTGGAGCAATCCAATTGATTTGAAGGTGGACTGGATTGATCCCTGTCATGTGGTCGATGAGAATGGACAGCGCTGGCTGTTTTTCAGCGGCGGTAACCGTGCAAAATTAACATCCGATGGCTTGTCTGTTGTTCCTGGAACACTCGAAAAAGTATATGATGGTTGGGAAATTCCTCAGGATTGGGTGTACGAAGGATTTGCTTTAGAAGGCCCCAAAATCAAAAAAATCGGACAGTACTACTACATGTTGAGCGCAGAAGGTGGAACATCTGGCCCTCCTACAAGCCATATGGTTGTGGTGGCACGCTCCAAATCAATTAACGGACCATGGGAAAATGCCCCAAATAATCCAATTATTCACACATACCAGACGAGCGAAAAATGGTGGTCAAAAGGGCATGGTTCTCTCATCGATTTGCCCGATGGTTCGTTGTGGATTTTTTATCATGCTTACGAAAATCAGTTTCTTAGTCTAGGACGTCAAACCTTACTCGAACCTATCGATTTAACCCATGATGGCTGGTTAAAAGTACCCGATGGTCTGGCAGTGGAAAAGCCTCTTAAAAGCCCGATGGGTGGCGTCAACGAAGCTTCAGGAAAAGCCAAACTAAAAGAGTTCAGAATAGGGCTCGATTGGCGCTTTTACAAAGAATACGACCCGGCCAGAACATTGGTCAGCAATGGAGTACTGACCATGAAAGCACGTGGAAAATCGCTCCACGAGTCGGCTCCATTACTGTTCATCTCTGGCGATCACAGTTATGAATTTAGCGTTGAGATCGAAAAAGATGAAAGCGCTGTGGCCGGTCTTACATTGTTTTATAATGAAGCTTTTTACGTGGGAACCGGGTTCGATAGTCAAAACAGAATACGGTGGCGAAAAGGCGCGGAAAAAGGGCGTTTCAAACATGACGGAGGGAATCATTTGTGGCTGAAAATCAGAAGTGAAAAGCAAATAGTTACAGGCTACTACAGTTACGACGGGAAAAACTGGGTTAAAGAAACCTGGGGAATGGACATTACCGGATATAACCACAACACACTTTACGAATTTCAAAGTATTCTTCCCGGCATTTTTGCCTACGGCAATGGCAATGTGAAGTTTATGAATTTCTCATATAAAAAGCTTGAATAACAGAATTGTGAAATATACTCTCTTCAATTTATGCCTGATCCGAAGTGGAGCCGTTGAAGATGGTGTAGGTCATATCGACGAAATGCAAATATTTAAGAAATTAGACCATAGAAAAGCAGATAAATTTAAGACCATGAAAAATACATTCATTTTGTTTTTGTTGGCACTCTGGGGAATTTCGGCTTCCTGCTCAAAGAAAAGCAACCCGGTTCAGGTAAAATCAATAAAAGTTGAAGCGCCTTTTGAGATGCCTGCTATCAGTTATCCTGATTTTAAAGACTGTCCACAGTTTGTAATTACGGATTTTGGAGCGACGAAGGGAGATATGGAAAAGACTTCGCAAGCCATCGGGAAAGCAATGGATAAGGCCAATCAGGTTGGCGGAGGAACTGTTGTAATTCCTGAAGGAGAATGGCTGACCGGGAAAATACATTTCAAAAGCAATGTCAATCTCCATTTGAAAAAAGGCGCCTTACTCTTGTTTTCAGATAATCCGAAGGACTACTTGCCTGCCGTGCACACCACCTGGGAGGGGCTGGAATGCTACAATTATTCACCTTTGATTTACGCATGGCAATGCAGGAATGTAGCCATAACGGGCGAAGGGAGGCTGGAAGCCAAAATGGATGTGTGGATAAAGTGGTTTGCGCGTCCTTCCGGGCACATGCAAAACCTGAAACGCCTGTACTTTCTGGCCGGATACAACAAGCCGGTTGAAGAGCGGCAAATGGTGAATGATTCCGCCAATTTCCGTTCACAGTTTATCCAGTTTAACCGGTGCGAGAATGTTTTGCTGGAAGGATTTGAGGTGAAGAACAGTCCGTTTTGGACAATCCATCCTTATCTCTCTAAAAACATAGTGATCCGAAACATCAGAGTTTATGCACACGGTCACAACAATGATGGCATCGACCCGGAAATGAGCCAGAATGTGTTGATTGAAAATTGTTTGTTGGATCAGGGCGACGATGCCATTTCCATAAAATCGGGCCGCGATCAGGACGCCTGGCGCTTGAATACACCTTCAAAAAACATTGTAATCCGGAATGTTACCGTACAAAACGGCCATCAACTGGTGGCATTGGGCAGTGAACTTTCAGGAGGAATTGAGAATGTGCTGATTGACAACTGCAAGGTGATTGATGGCGCAAAACTCAACCATTTGCTATTCATCAAAACCAATGAGCGCCGGGGTGGTTACGTTCGGAACATATACATGAACAACACTTCATCAGGAAAAATTGATCTGGGAATTCTTGGAATTGAAACGGACGTCCTCTATCAGTGGCGCGATTTGGTTCCAACACTTGAACGTCGGTTGACTCCCATTCAGAATATCTACCTAAATAATGTGAAAGCTACTGACGTGCAATTTATTTCACGAATACTTGGACAAGCGGAGCTCCCGGTGAAAAACATTATCCTGAAAAATGTTAAAGCCAATACCATTGCTGACAAGGAACATATCCAAGAAAATGTTCTCAATTTCAAGACTGAATAAACTGGCACCTAAATCAAACCTATAATGAAAACTAAATATCTGTTTATCTTACTGATGACAATAGGATTTCTGCATCAGGAAACACTGATCGCGCAGGAACGATATAAATCCATCACCAGCGGCAACGTCTGGTTCGATCAAAACAATCGGCAGGTTAATGCGCACGGGGCCTGCATTGTTAAAGAGGGCGATAAATATTACCTCTTTGGCGAATATAAATCGGATACGGCCAACGTATTTACCGGCTTCAGTTGCTATTCATCTTCTGACCTGATGAACTGGAAATTTGAAAAAGTTGTCTTACCGTTGCAGAAAGACGGTTTGTTAGGCCCCAACCGCGTTGGTGAACGTGTAAAGGTGATGAAATGCCCACAAACTGGCGAGTTTGTGATGTACATGCACGCCGACGATCGAAAATACATGGACCCGTACATTGGCTATGCCACCAGCAAAACCATCAATGGCGATTACCAGTTTCAGGGAGCGCTGCTGCACAATGGTGAGCCAATCCGCAAGTGGGACATGGGAACTTTTCAGGACACCGATGGCAAAGGTTATTTGCTGATTCATCATGGAACGATTTATGAGTTATCCGACGATTATAAATCAGCGAAACGTATTGTAGTTTCTCAGGTTCCAACCGGAGAATCGCCAACTATTTTCAAGAATAGTGGCACTTATTTCTGGCTAAGTTCACATTTGACCAGTTGGGAACGGAACGACAATTTCTATATGACGGCTACATCGCTGGAAGGTCCGTGGACAATGCGGGGAACATTTGCTCCTGAAGGCACACTGACCTGGAATTCGCAGTGTTCATTTGTTTTACCTATCACCAGCGGAAAAGAAACGCTTTTCATGTATATGGGCGACCGTTGGTCGTACCCGTTGCAGGGATCGGCTGCAACTTATGTGTGGCAACCTATTCAGGTAAATGGTGATTCGATGTCCATTCCGACCTTTCGCGAAAGTTGGAAAGTTGATTTCATGAATTTGAAGGTAACCGATGTTGCAATCAAAAAGAAATCAGTAAAAAGTAAATGCCTGATTGAAAAGGGGGACTGGAAAACAACCGACGGCAAATTTGCGTCGAAAGAAAAAGGGGCCACGATCACCTGTTCATTTATCGGAACACAGGTTGGGATTAAAGCCATTTCGAACAACACCAGCGGATATGCCCGGGTAATCATTCGGAATAACAAAAACAAAGAGGTAATCAATACTTTGGTTGACTTTTACAGCAAGTATGAATATTCGTCGCTGAAGTTTTTGAGCCCTGTCATGAAAAAAGACCGGTACACCATCAGTATCGTGGTTTTGGGCAAACATGGCGTATGGTCGAATAAGGCAAAAGACACTTTTGGAAGTAAAGATGATTTTGTTGTTATGGAGGATATTTTTACCAATTAACTTTCAGCTATGAGGTGTTTACTTTTAATTGTTATCCTGAATTTGTGTTTAAGCGGGAGCCTTTTCTCTCAAAAAGATCCAACCTGGGACAATACTGCAAGAACTCAATGGAACAGCGCTTTTAAGAAAGTTGAAATAAAATCATCGGCAGACGGAAGTATACAACCGGCTTATCTGTATGTTGCGCAGGGTAAAATGCGTAAACCGCTCATAGTTAGTCTGCACACCTGGAGCGGCGATTATTCACAAAAAGATCCGATTGCCAACGAAATACTTGCCCGCGACTGGAATTATATTCATCCTGATTTTCGTGGCGCGAACAACAAGCCGGATGCAGCCTGTAGCCGGTTAGTCTTATCAGATATTGAAGATGCGATCCAATACGCCCTTAAAAACACAAACGCTGATCCTGAAGATGTTCATATTATCGGGACTTCAGGCGGAGGGCTGGCAACTTTGGCTGCTTACATGAACATCCGGTATCCGGTGAAATCGTTCTCTGCCTGGGCGCCAATTTCTGATCTGGAAGCCTGGTATTGGGAGTCGGTAGGCCGAAAACAGAAATATGCTGCCGACATCCTGAAAGTTATTTCTGCTGATAGCATTTTAAATGCAAAAGAAGCCAGACGCCGTTCTCCACTGTTTCAGGAGTTTCCGAAAGAATTACGAAAAAATGCCAGGTTGTACATTTACGAGGGAATCCATGATGGTTATGAAGGTTCGGTGCCAATTACCCATTCCATAAACATGTACAACCGGCTGGTTGGCGAGATGAAGTACGGAATCCGCGAAATTGATCAAATTATGCCGAAGACAGTTGGAGACTCGGATATGGTTTCAGAAAAAGAAATCATCGGCTTGCTGACCCAACGAATGAATCCGGCACACAACGATCAGGCAAAATTGTTCGACCGGAAAATCCATCTTTCCCGCGAATACGAAAATATAAATTTGACCATCTTCGAAGGGGGGCACGAACAAATACCGCAGGCGCTTGGACTAATTCCTACTAAAACTGAAACGTCGTTGGAATATAATATTCTGACGCTTGGCGACTCTAACGGGAACAACAAAGATGGCTGGGTGGACCAACTGAAAAAGATGATGCCCCGGTCGAACTTCGTGAATATTTCGCAGGGAGGCCGGACAATTGGCTTTAACAACAACGGCAGAAAGGATTTGAATGAATTGGCGAGTATCGATAGTTTCCTTTATGTAGCGAAAAGTAAAATGGCAGGCAAAAAATTCGATTTTGTAATTGTTTGTCTTGGAACCAACGATACGAAAAGCGAGTTTGCCGATCGGCAGAACGAAGTGGTGGTAAATTTTGATGAATTACTCCGCAAGATCAGGCGAAATCCTTTGTGCAGGAAATCCAACCCTCAATACATTTACGTCACACCTCCGCCTATCCGGACTCAAAACATACTACCCAAGTACCACGGAGGAAACGAGCGGATTGCGCAACTCATTCCGCAATTCAAGACTATTTCGAATCAACAGGGATTCAGTTTTATCGATGTTTATCATCCGCTTTTAGGCATTTTGGACTATTATGCAACCGACGGAGTGCACATGGCAGGTGCCGGACAGGAAATCATTGCTTCAAAAATAGTTGAAGCAATAATTAGTTTTCGCTGAACAGATGAGAATCGAGAAGTGAAAGTACCGGTTGAATATTTGAAAATAACGTGGACGTAGAATATAACCAAAAATGAAATTGTTATGGAGAAAGAATCAATGCATGGTTCGGTTTTGATGATGTTTTTACTTTGTTCATTAGTTCTAAAACTAAATGCCAAGCCCCAAGGGTCTTTCTTGATTGCATCGCCGAAAATTGCGGCGACACTTGTTCTGGATAAAAAAGAATGTCGATTGGTTCATACAGCAGCTCATATATTTACCGATGATGTAGCCCGGATTACAGGGAAACAACTTCAGATTGTGCCAGAGAGTAACAATAATTACCAGATTAAAGTTGGTACGCTAGGTGTAAATAACGATTTCGATCAGGAATGTAAGAAATCGGGAATTGATACGGATAATTTGAAGTCGAAATGGGAAGCTTTCTCAATTAAAGTGGTTTCAGATTCAAAAAATTGCACGCTTATAATTGCCGGAAGTTCGCCACGCGGAACCGCTTATGGGTTAATGCAACTTAGCCAGATGATCGGCGTTTCTCCCTGGTATTGGTGGGCCGATGTTCGTCCTGAAAAAAAACAGGCCGTTGAACTTCCGGGAAACCTTTTCCTGGAAGACGCTCCCAAGGTTAAATTTCGCGGAATTTTCCTAAACGATGAAGACTGGGGTCTGAAACCGTGGGCTTCCAAAACGTTTGAGCCCGAAACCGGCGACATCGGGCCTAAAACCTACGAGAAGATATTCGAATTACTTCTTCGCTTGAAAGCCAATGCCATCTGGCCCGCCATGCACGAATGTACCCGTGCCTTTTTTACCTATCCAGAAAATATCGAAATGGCTAATAAATACGGCATTTGGGTTGGTTCGTCGCATTGCGAGCCAATGCTTCGGAACAATGTGGACGAATGGCACCGGTGGAACCCGTCTTCAGGGGAAAGAGGCAAATGGAACTTTGACGAAAATTCCGCACAACTGAAAGAATATTGGAGACAGAGGATTGGCACAACCGCACGATATGATGCAATTTACACCGTTGGAATGCGCGGCATTCACGATGGCGACATGCCTGGCGGAAAAGATTTGAATGACAAGGTACGCATTCTGAATAATGTTTTTGAAGCGCAACGCAATATCTTGCACGAAGGTACAGGGAAAGATGTGACTACTATTCCCCAGATATTTTGTCCGTACAAGGAAGTGCTTAATATTTACCAGGCCGGGGCCAAAGTTCCGGAGGATGTAACCATCATGTGGGCTGATGACAACTACGGCTATATTCGCCAGCTTTCGAATATTGAGGAACGCAAACGAGTAGGTGGTGCTGGCGTATATTACCACATTTCTTATTGGGGACGGCCACACGATTTTTTATGGATGGAATCCATTCCCGTTTCTTTGATTTGGGAAGAAATGCACAAAGCCTATCAGGCCAATGCCAGAAATGTTTGGATCGTGAACGTGGGCGATATCAAGGGCAATGAGATCGGTATGAACTTTTTTATCGAAATGGCTTGGAACCCCGAATCTTATTCTTCTGAAAAGCTTGATCAATACTATACTCAATTTGCCGAAACCCAGTTTGGGAAAAAGAACTCAAAGGAAGTTGGCAATATTTTGAAGCAGTACTTTCAGTTAGGCTTCTCCAGGAAGCCGGAACATATGGGCTGGAACGGAGTATATCCGAATACTCCCATTCAAGATCCCGAACTTTCGTTATTTAGCAATGGTGACGAGGTACAGCAACGAATTGATGCATACGACAAGCTTGAAAAGCAAACTGAAAAGCTGTACGAAGAAATGCCTGACCGGTTAAGGGATGCGTTCTACCAGTTAGTTGCCTATAAGGTTATTGGCGCTTCAAACATGAACAAAAAAATGCTGTATGCTTTCAAAAGTCGGGTTTATGCACAACAAGAAAGGGCAAGCGCCAATTGGTATGCCGAAGAAGCCGGGAAAGCCTTTGAAAAGATTATAGAGGCGACCGAAACCTACAACAACGAAATATCAGGAGGAAAATGGAGATATATGATGTCTTACAATCCACGACAATTACCAGTATTTGATATGCCCAAAACTAGCAGTTTTTCACCTGATAAGGAATCCGAAGGAAAGATCTTGCCGGAAGGTTGTAGTTCGTTCTCAAATGACAAATCAAAACTTTATTCACTTCCAGCGTTTAACTCTGCAACCAACCGAAGCTATTTTATTGACATCATAAACTCCGGGAAACAACCACTAAAATGGGAAGCAACAGGGTTTAAAAACTGGGTTAAGATTACAAAAACATCGGGGCAAACAGCATCAGACGAGCGAGTTTGGGTTTCAATTAACTGGGACTTGGTTACTTCCGGCGATACGCTTTGTTCCACAATCCAATTTAAAGTAGGCGAAAAAAAATATCCGGTAAACATTAAAGCTGTAAAACTAAACAACTGGTTTTCCGGACGGAATACGTTCATCGAAGATAACGGGGTAGTTTCGATTGAAGCAGAAAATTATTCCGGAATCCAAAATACGACGAAATGTAAATGGCAGATCATCCAGGGATTGGGACGGCAGAACGATGCAGTTGGTTCTTTCCCGGTAACAGCGAACCCTTTTGAAGTGGATGAGCTCAAAGCATCTCCCGAACTGACTTATAATTTCATCACAACCACTGTAGGTGAGGTCAAACTATACTTTTATTGCATCCCGACATTGCCAATCAATAACGATTATCAACTTCGCTTTGCTGTCAGTATTGACAATGCAGATCCACTACTGGTAAATGCCAAATTGAAGGGAGCAATTGATGAAAATAACCCTTTATGGAAGAATAATGTGTTGTGTTCAGTCGTCATTTGGGACGTGAATATGTCAATTCTTGAAAGAGGGAAGCATGTGTTAAGAATTAAGATGATTGACCCTGGGGTGGTGATTGATAAACTTGAGCTTGTATTTGGGGAAAGGCAGGGTTCTTACTTCGGTTTACCTGAAACAATCGCGAGATAAACGTTCTTTTCTGTCGGTTCTTTATACCTGTGATGTAAGCCGCCGCGCATGAGCATCTGCCATTTTGTAGAAATTGGTTTTACTTTTGCCCGGGCAGGAGTTTGTGCAGTTGATTGGCCGGATAATCGGATATGACAGCCAGTGTTCGCGTGAGCCAGGCCAATGGTTTAATATTGTTGATTTTGCAGGTAGCCAGGAGTGAATAGATCACTGCGGCATTTTGGGCTGCCTCGTTCGAGCCGCTTGAAAAACAGCACGAACCCTCCCGGTTCCCAGCGCAACAGTTTGATGCGGTCGCGCTGTTTGTTCAGGAAGATAAACACATCGCCACTCATCGGGTTTTTCCCAAGCCGGTCATTGACCAGCCC
>JAJUGZ010000137.1 GCA_029265715.1 Bacteroidota bacterium | reverse complement strand
TTAATTAAAATAAATTATCCAATGCCCTTCTTTTGGAACCGGGGCTTTTCTGTTTTTCTGTTTTTCTGGCAGTGTTAAAATAAACCTTTTTACCCAAAAGATAAGTAATGCCACAATTTTTTTGTCGGGATTTTAAGCTATTGCTATTCAAACCGAATGTTTACAAAAAAAACTGGAGTACGCGAAATTCCATTCAACTCTGTTTTTACCGATCCGGAGTCTCCGTTCGAGTAATAGTCTATACTAACAGGGTTCAACCGGTCAAACGTGTTCAGGAGCGAACACCCGGCTTCAAAATGCCAATGACGATAATTGGCTTTTTTGACAATTCCCAGATCGAGTTGCGAATACGCTGAAAGCCGGTTCCACAAGAACTCGGTTGACCCGGGCGAAGAAAGCAAAACCGGGCTGCCCGAATGATAAGTCCAGATGGCCGAGAAAACCCACCCCTTCCAATTTATCAGACCGGTGTACTGAAGACGATGGCGCTGGTCATCAAACGCCGGGAAATATTCGCCCTGGTTAAAGCCATCGTAACGTTCGTCGCTTTTTGACCACGAATATCCCAGCATCTGCGTGAGATTTTTCCAGCGGTGCTGAATAAAAAAGTCAATCCCGCTGCTTTTCTGGTCCCCATAGCGGGGCACATACCGGATCGTTGTTATATTCTTATTTTTATATTTTTCGGCAAAAAGGTTGAATTTCCCATCAGTCTGCTTCGTGTAAGCCTCCACGTTTATGAGAAAATTCCCTTTCTCAAAATCAAAACCAACCACATGGTGTACCGATTCCTGAAAATGCAGACCGTTCGCACCAGGCAACATCCACACCAGATCTTGGTTCCCGAACACATCGATCTTGCGTATTTTTGACAGATATTGATTATACATTCCTGTCAGATAATGAAAACTAAGCGCGCTGTCGGGTGTAAAATAAATACCGGCGCGTGGCTGAACAAACGTTTTCCCGGTTTTCTGTTCCCGGTCGACCCGCGCCCCTCCCCTGATTTTCAGCAATCGTCCCAGTTTCCAATGCTGTTGGTAATACACATCAATAACCTGAGTTGATGACGAGTCGGCAAATGCATCGACCGGAAGGTTGCCCTCCGAGCGCTCGGCCTCAAAGTTATAGTTCACTTCGTCGGTCACCCAGCCGGCTCCAAACTGGTGATCGACCAACCGGAAGCGCAGCTCCGAATCCCACGAAGCCCGGTTTTCTCGTACCAAATTAGCATCGATATCGCGTTCGAATTTCGAAAGATCTTTGCCTTTTTTCGTGATTTTCTCGCGTCCCGACTCTGCCAGCCCGTTCCGGTTCAGGTCGCTGTATCCTACATTCAATTTGTTAAACCATCGTTTCCCGATCTGCATGCCCCAGTTCACCGAAGCGCCCCAATTAGTCCCGTCGGCATGCTGGCTCCGGAAAAGCTTCTGGCTCGCAGTAAAATCATAATCGCGCTGCTGATAATCGTCGCCGTAATAATAATTAACCGATATCTCTTGTTTTTCGGTCGGCCTGAGACTTAATTTGGCATTGGCATCGCGAAACCGGATCTCCGGAAGCTGACTGCTTGAATTGTTATCCGAAAAATCGGCAGACACTACCGAACTGACCAGTAATCGATCGAACATGTAATTGCGCCAATAGTCGTAATACGAGGTCCGGAACGCTCCGGAAACCGATATTTTTTTGCCCAAAGGGACAGCCAGGAAGGCGTTCCCGTTAACCAGATTGGCCGATATATCGGCATTCGGATATTGGGTGTTCCCAGTTTTTCCGGTCATTTCGATCAATCCGGAAACACGGCCGCCATAACGGGCATCGAACCCACCACGCGAAACAAAAACCTGCTTGACAAACTTAGCGTTCAGCGAACTGACTGTTCCGACCAGATGCCCGGTCTCGAAAATTGGAATTCCATCGAGCAATACTAAATTTTCTGAAGGCAATCCTCCCCGGATCGATATTCCGCTGTATTTCCCATACAAAAAACTTATCCCGGGGATGAATGTGAGCGCGTTCACCAGGTCATTCTCGTCCATGCGCGGAGCCGAATGCGTTTGCTGCGGGTTGAAAACAAACCGGTCTTCGGTCACAGTATGTTCCAAGATGATTTTCTCCGGACGGGTAACCAGCACTTCGTCCAGCATATAGGTGAGCGGTTGAAGCCCGATATTTAGCAGACGACCATCCGAAGGGTTAATCAATGTATCTTTACCGGCAAAAGCCAGGTGATTTACTTTCAGCCAGATCCGCGTTGTTATCGGGACAGTTGCCATGAAATAACCCAGTTCGTTGGTAAAAGTCCCGATCAAATCATTCAACACAACCCGGCAATAACGCAACTTCTCGCCGGTAAGCTGGTCGCAAACAACTCCTGAAACAATGCCTTGCTTTGCTTTTGACTGAGCCAAAACCTTAAAAACAACATACGTCCCATCGATCAGTTTATACCGAACCGGATACTTTTCGGAAAGTGTTTTCAGGAATAATTCAGGCGAAATCGGTCCGGCGTTCAATGTTACCGAAACAGATTTCATCGCATCATCGTCGTAAGCGAACTTTATTCCACACTGACGCGATACCTCTTCAAGCACATCGGCCATCGAAACTCCCGCCACCTGAATGTTCACTGTTCCGGATTGTGCCCACGCATGCTGGATCACAAAAAACAAAACGACACACCAGAGATATTGAGAAATTTTATTGAGCATCAAGAGTCAATTGCATTTTTGATTCGTCGAACCGATAACTGAACTGCATGGCTACCGATAGTATTTCAAGCGTTTCATCCAGTTTTT
Source organism: Bacteroidota bacterium (assembly GCA_029265715.1). Lineage (GTDB taxonomy): Bacteria > Bacteroidota > Bacteroidia > Bacteroidales > Prolixibacteraceae > Aquipluma. The sequence goes on along the minus strand of JAJUGZ010000137.1, from coordinate 6,201 downwards.
CCATTGGCAAATCGCCCGAAAATTTTCGATCAGAAAGAGAAGTCGGCACCTTGACCTCAAACCCAAATTTTCCGGATAGCAGCGAGAAAATGTCTGTGATCGGGGTCGAGTCCCAATGATAGCGCCCTGTTTTTGCACGCACTATAATTTCATCGCCCGAAACCGGGAACGGCCCAGCCAGCTTGCCTTCCTGTATCCTGACGCCCAACCCTTGGGTCAGCACTACCGATTTCAGGTTGGTTTGCACTTCAACCTTTCCTTCCACACAATTTACCTGCCCATAACTTCCGGAGTATGCAACAACACCGAATTGCGTACCCCGAACCGTAACCGTTCCTCCGGGATAACCCACCACAAACGATTTTCCTTTCCGAACCGAAAAAAATGCTTCGCCCCGAAGTTCAAGCGAACGCGAGCGGGTAAGCCGGTTGTAACGATATTTCAATTTTGAGCGTCCTGCCAGCTCAACCTTACTACTATCCGGCAGCCAAATGGTTTCGGCTGCCGTCGTATTATTTACCTGTTCTCCGGAATCGTTCATCCACACAAACAAGCCAATCAGCAAAAGTACAACAGCGGCAGCAGCAGAAAAAATCCAGCGGCTGGCTGGCCTCATTCTGACAACCTTCTCTCCCTCCAATCGTTTTTCGATCAAAGCAAAAGCTTCTTCCGGGGTCCGCTGCCCGCGAACTTCCCAATGTGAAATGTGTTCGTTTATTCGGTTTTCGGTATGCTTTGTCATGGTTCTGCGAATTTAAATTTTCCGGTCGATTTGTTCACGCAATAAAGCCATGGCTTTGGTCATTTGCTTCTCGACAGCCTTCTGTGTCACACCGGTCGATTCGGCTATTTCGCGGTACGTCATACCATCAATCCGGTTCAAAAGGAAAATGGTCCGGCATTTCTCCGGAAGAGACGAAATGGCTTTTTGCAGCTTTTCGTCAAACTCGCGAATTTCAAGCAGATATTCGGGCGATTGGTTCTCAACCTGCTCGAAAAACAAGTTTTTAAACCGCAAATCGAGCGTTTGGCGGCGACGGTGCTTAAAGTATCCATTCCGCGCAACGGTAAACAAAAAAGCGCGGGTCGTTTCATGTCTGATCCGGGCCCGGTGTTCCCACAACTGCACAAAAACATCCTGCACCAAGTCTTCTGCCAAAACCATATCGCCCGATAAATAGTAGATGTAATTTCGGATATAGATATAATTTTCATCGAAAACAGTCTTAAACCACTGCCGATCGTTAACCAAATCAATCATGCACCTTTTTTTACCTGAAACGAATTGGAACGCTGAGGTAGTATCAGCCAAACAAAGCTAACTAAAATTACTGCGAAAAAACAGATCGGGGAAAACGGTCTAATCTAAACCATAAAAAAAGCCGCCCCTGTTCAGGAACGGCTTTCTGTATGCAGACAAGCAAAGCTTATTTTTTTACCACTTTTTTGTAGCCATAGATAGCTGCCTCGCCCAGTTCTTCTTCGATACGGAGCAACTGGTTGTATTTAGCCATACGGTCGGAACGGCTCAATGAACCGGTCTTGATCTGGCCGGCGTTGGTAGCAACGGCAATGTCGGCAATGGTGGCGTCTTCGGTTTCGCCAGAACGATGAGAAGTTACCGTAGTGTAACCTGCGCGGTGTGCCATTTCAATGGCATCCAACGTTTCGGTCAAAGTGCCAATCTGGTTTACTTTAATCAGAATTGAGTTGGCAGCGCCCAGTTCAATACCTTTTTTCAGGTATTCAACGTTGGTAACAAAAACATCGTCGCCAACCAATTGGCATTTATCGCCCAGCGCTTTGGTCAGCATCACCCAACCATCCCAGTCGTTTTCGCTGCAACCGTCTTCGATTGAATCGATCGGGAATTTGGATACCAGCTCAGCAAGGTATGCAACCTGTTCCTCGCGGGTACATTTTTTACCGTTTGACCCTTCAAATTTGGTATAATCGTAAATTCCGTCATTGTAGAATTCTGAAGCAGCACAATCTAACGCAATTGAAACGTCGCCGCCGTCCTCTTTGCGTCCCGGTTTGTAGCCGGCATTTTTAATGGCTTCGATGATGCTGTTCAATGCATCTTCTGTCCCGTCCAACGCAGGTGCGAAACCACCTTCGTCACCAACTGCGGTGCTCAGGCCGCGTTTATGCAATACTTTTTTCAGGTGGTGGAAAACTTCGGCACCCATCCGCAAACCTTCGCGGAACGAAGGGGCCCCAATGGGGCGGATCATGAATTCCTGAAAAGCGATCGGGGCATCAGAGTGCGAGCCACCGTTGATGATGTTCATCATCGGGACCGGCAGCGTTTTGGCATTTGTCCCGCCAATATACCGGTACAACGGAACGTCGAGACAGGCCGCAGCAGCTTTGGCTACAGCCAACGAAACACCCAACATGGCATTAGCGCCTAACTTCGATTTGGTTTTGGTACCATCCAGTTCGAGCAATTTTTTATCGAGGGCTACCTGATCGAGGGCCGACATACCAATAATTTCTTTGGCAATAACGGTATTGACATTTTCAACGGCTTTTAAAACGCCTTTGCCCAAGAAGCGTCCTTTGTCGCCGTCGCGCAACTCCAATGCTTCGTTTTCTCCGGTTGATGCACCAGACGGAACAGCAGCACGCCCTACTGCGCCACACTCGAGGGTAACTTCTACTTCAACGGTTGGATTACCGCGTGAATCCAAAATTTCTCTACCAACTACATTTTCAATTAACATGCTATTATGGTTTTAAATTAAACTTAATAAAACAAAATATGTAACTTATTGATTTGAAACACACTTAAAAACAACAAAAATACAAAAACCGATTAAATTAATATTCGGCCTGATATTGATTGAACCTCTATACACTCCCAAATACCATCTTTCAATCACATTCAATAATGCCAGCCATTCAGAATGATTTGAACTGACTGTATTTGGCCCCTTTCTGATACCTGACAACCTCAACCGGTTCGATGGTAACCAACCCGCCTTTCTGAGACTCATCCAGCATTTCGGCTACAATTTTCGAAAACATCTCGATCTTTTCACGACTATCAACCAGTTCGATCAATACCGGCAAATCGCTCGACATCGAAAAGATCTTTAACGTGTGGATCGAATGGCTGGCCCCATACGATAAAATCCCGTGCAAAACTGTAGCACCGGCCATTCCCTCATCTCTGGCCCGCATCACAATTTCCTGGTAAAGAGCCTTCCCTTTTAACTGATCAGACTCCCCAATGTAAATTTTTAGCAAAAATGCATCTCCCTGAAGTTCCATTTTAATTCTGTTGATGAATTTCTATACAATACAACTCACAACTTCCTGAAAAGTACATCCTGAAACACCCAGGCACGCCATTGGTTCATTTTTCAGAATGAAATTCTCAGACTATAGAAAATTGAAGCACCTGAAAATTGCGTTTTTTTATTTTCAGTCAATCTTAATACCTTTCAACCGGAATTTACGACACAAAACCATGCTTTTGTTCCATTTTTGTCAAAGAAGTTTTTCTCCTAAACTTAAATTATTTCGCAAATGCCACGAATTGCCAAGTACATCCAGACCATGCTCCTGTGTTTTTTTACTTCGTCGTTGATTTTTGCACAATCAACCAGTCTCAATAACGCGATTGCCAGATTCCGGGACCAGGCTCTATTAACCCATGCATCTGTTGGCATTTGCCTGAAAGATTTGCAATCAGGAAAAATCGTTGGAGAAACCGAACCACAAGTCAGCCTGACGCCGGCATCTATCCAAAAAGTAATTACCGGTGCGACAGCCCTCGAAATTTTAGGGCCTGACTTCCGGTTTTCGACCCGGTTTGGATATTCAGGAGAACTGAAAAACGACACCTTGTGGGGCGACCTGATTATTTTAGGGGGTGGCGACCCGGCGCTTGGGTCGATGTATTTCAGAGAACACTATTTCAACCCGCATTTCGAAGACGTGTGGATCAAAGCCTTGAGCGACGCAGGAATCCGCGTCGTTACAGGTAACCTGATTACCGACGCTACCATTTTCGACGACCAGTTAATTCCCGGAACCTGGATGTGGGAAGACATGGGCAACTACTATGGCGCCGGAGCCTGTGGCCTGACCGTTTACGACAACCAGTACGAAATTCATCTGCAATCGCCCAAGGATGCCGGGCTGCCAACAAAAATTATCCGAACAGATCCCGAAATCCCGGGACTGACGTTTGATAACCGGGTACTGTCTGACAATTCGAACAGCGACGGGGCCTCTGTTTATGGCAGCCCGTTCGACCTGCACCGGGTCTTGTTGGGCACAATTCCCAAAGACCGTCCCGATTTTACGATAAAAGCATCCATCCCCGATCCAGCGGATTTTTTAGCTCTGGAGATGCAAAAGAAACTTAAACAAAGCAAGATCACGCTTTCCGGGGAAATACGAAACGGGAAAGCCGGCCGCGAGTTTATACCACTAGCGGAAATTCAGTCGCCCCGCCTCATCGAGATTATCGATGAAATGGAAAAAACCAGCGTAAACCTGTTTGCCGAGCATTTGCTAAAATACCTTGGCTACCTGCAAAACGGACAAGGCACAACCGCCGGGGGCATAAAATTCATTACCGGCTTCTGGCAAGCAAAAGGAATTGGCAATGAAGGGTTCTTTATGAACGATGGCAGCGGCCTTTCGCCCACCAACGGGGTAACTCCGGAAATAATGACCGCCATTCTGAAATACATGAAAACCCAAAGCCCTTATGCCATCCAATTTTATAATGCGTTGCCTTCGCCGGGAAACGGAACTTTGACGGCATTTAACCCCGGAAATTTTCCACACGGCGCTTTACGTGCCAAAAGCGGGTCGATGACCCGGGTACGCTGCTATGCCGGCTACCTGACAACAGTTAGCGGCAACGAGCTGGCCTTCGCCATTATGCTCAACAATTTTTCGTGCCGCCAGTCTGAAGCAGCCAAAGCGATTGAAGATTTTCTGAAAGAAATCAGGCTCATCTACTGATGCACTCCCTGTACGTGGTTAAGAACCATTCGTCTCGGCCGGTTTCATGCTTCAGGATAAATTCGTGCCCATCCGTGGTGCTAATCTTGAAATAATCAGCCAGGGGCCATTCATCTTCCGGGTTCCATTGGTGCCAACGGTCTATAACCTGCTCTATTTCAAAACAGGTATTATGCCAGTAAAAACGAACAGGATATTCGTCGGCTTTATACCCCGAACGACATTCAACAATAACCGGGATCAAATCCATTGTTTTGGGGGTTTTATTTACCTGTATCCGTATAGCGGCTTATAAAATCGAGCATATTGTCGTAATGAGTGCCTTTCCAGAAAATATGATTGCAGTTATTGCAAATAAAAAACTCGTCGAAGTAGCGAGCGGTATTGGGTTGTAACCTTGAAATAACCTGCGTTTTTTCAATCGGTTCGAGCAAACTGTTGCAGTTCAGGCAACGGGTCAACGGGCGGAATGAAGATGACAGATTTAGATTTTCAAGAATATCCTTCAACTGTTCGGTCGGGTCAGACGAGCGGACCCAATAAGCATGCGTGACCCGCTCGTTCCGAACCAAAGTCAGGCTACGCGACAAAATAATGCGTTTCTCCAGAAGGGAGATTTCTATGATTTCATCAGCCGTGTACAGGTTCGAATACAGTGAGTCGAGGCCAAACATTCTCAAATATCGGCACAACCGGCCCAGGTGTGCATCGCAGATAAAAGCAGGCCTCCGCAGCGGTGTTTCACGTACGCTGGAAATTCCGGCAATATCGAGCAGCTCAAAAACCGGATAAACTGAAATGCGGTCGCCCTCTTTCAACTGGTATTCCAGGCTTTCCGACTGCTGGTTAACCAAGATTAAGTCAATTTCCGGAGCCGGCACACCTAAAAGTTCCAGGGCCTCCTCAATCGTAATCACATCCGGGAACGAAAACTCGAACCAGATTTTCTGCTTTTCTTCCGGCAGATATCTGTTTAATTCTTCATAAAAACGAAACCGGACTGTCTTCATGTTTTGATGATTTTGCATTACATATCTGTTATACGGGAACTCGTACCGTTTAGGATTTATTTGTAAGCCCCCTGGCATCTGCATCTTTTCCGGATTGAGAAAGCCGAGTACTTTGCGGCAAAAAAAACATGACACTTCAGGAAAAAAGGACATGGATGCTTTCCCTGATTGATAACTGGAAAGAGAGCGGCATGAGCCAAGT
>JAJUGZ010000166.1 GCA_029265715.1 Bacteroidota bacterium | reverse complement strand
TCAAGAAGTGGTTCGTTTTTAAACTTTATAAAGAAATGACCGAAGAACAATTCTTTGACCAAATGTACAATCGACACCTTATCAGACAACGAGACATAAACAGCTCATATCTAAAAATTTAAATGTGTTAAAGTAGAATTAGTGAGCTTGCAGGAAGGAAAGTAACAGGGCTTTTTGGCGATTCGGGATTTATCTTTTATTTTGCTTCCCGGTTTTTTAGGGTTTTCTTGATTAACGGCCTAAGCTTTCAGCTCCGGATGATTTATTGCCGATCAATAATCTGGATCCAGAAACTTATCGTTGATCTGGTTTATTAGGCTGTTGATTTGTTAAGTAAGTTTTGGTTACAGTTAGATAAATAATACATTGAAATGAAAATTGTGATTGTTGGTGCAGGAGAGGTAGGGACTCATCTGGCCCGAATGTTAAGCAAAGAGAACCACGATATTGTTCTGATGGACGACGATTCGGAAAAGTTGCAGCAAATTGCCAATCAGGTTGATTTGATGACAGTAACCGGGTATGCCAATTCATTCAGAGATTTAAAAGAAGCGGGAGCTGCCAAAGCCGATCTGTTTATCGGAGTAACACCTTACGAAGACCGGAATATTGTTGCTTGCATCATTGCCAAAGATTTGGGGGCCAAACGGACTGTCGCCCGCGTAAATAACGGCGAATTCATTAATGAGAAGAACCGTGAACGGTTGACCGAATTTGGCGTTGATGAGGTTATCTACCCGGAAAACCTGGCTGCCAAAGAAATCGTCAACTCAATCAAACAGGTTGGGACCCGTGAGATGATCGAGTTTTCCGGGGGAAAACTAATCCTGATGGCTGTGAAAATTAGGGAAAATGCCCCGATTGTAAACAAAACTTTAGAAGAACTCACCTATCTGAACCATGATATCCGGGCGGTAGCTATTAGCCGGGGTTCCGAAACAATTATTCCGCAAGGGCGCGACTATATCAAGGATGGCGATATTGTTTATTTTATTACAACCCGTCAGTATCAGAACACGATTTTTGAAATAGCGGGGAAAGAAATTTTCGGAATACGAAACATCATGATTCTGGGAGGTAGCCGGATTGCCCAAAAAACAGCCGAACGACTTGGCGACCAGTATAATGTAAAGATTATTGAGATCGACAAGGATCGAAGCCTGAAAGTGGCCGACAAATTCGAAAATGTCTTGGTTATTCATGGTGATGGCCGTAATTTGGACTTGCTAAAGGAGGAACGAATTGACAAAATGGATGCTTTTGTGGCCGTAACCGGAAACTCTGAAACTAACATTTTATGTTGTCATCTGGCCAAGCAGATGGGAGTAAAGCGAACAGTGGCAGAAGTTGAGAATTTCGACTTTATGAATATTGCCGAAAATATGGGGATCGGGAGCCTGATCAATAAAAAATTGTTGGCAGCCAGCTATATTTATAAATACACGGTTGGAGCCGATGTTGCCAACGCTAAATGTTTAACTGCCTCTGACGCCGAAGTGTTCGAGTTTGTTGTTAAAAAAGAATGTAAAATCACCGAAAAACCATTGAAAGATATTTCATTCCCCGACGATGCCAAAATAGGCGGCATTATCCGGAATGGGAAAGGTTTTGTGGCAACAGGCGATTCTACAATCCAGGAAGGCGATTTGGTGGTGGTTTTTACCCTTCCGTCAGGAATTAAAAAGCTTGAGAAATTTTTCAAATAAAAGTTCTCAGAACTCATTCAAACATGTTGAATTTCAGGATAATATTTAGAATTATTGGTTTCTTGTTGCTGGGCGAGGCTTTCACTCTGTTATTACCGTTGCTTTTTTCGCTTATTTATGGCGAAGCTGATTGTTTGGCGTTTCTGTATTCAGCAGCGCTTTGCACTGTTGCAGGAGTTGTTTTGTGGTTTTTTTCCCGAAAAGCCCGTCGTGTAATTGGGAAACGGGAAGGATTCCTGATCGTAACGCTTGTGTGGGTTATTTTTTCGTTGTTCGGAAGTTTGCCATTTTTGCTCAGTGGTGCAGTTCCGCATTACACCGATGCTTTTTTCGAAACCATGTCGGGATTTACCACGACCGGTTCGACTGTTATTCCCGATGTTGAAATTTTACCGCATGGAATATTATTTTGGCGGAGTTTAATCCAGTGGTTGGGCGGAATGGGAATCATCGTATTAGGGCTGGCTATTCTGCCGGCGTTTGGCATTGGTGGCATGCAGCTTTTTGCAGCCGAAGTTCCCGGGCCTACCACCGAGAAGTTGAGCCCACGAATTGCCGAAACAGCCCGGAGATTGTGGCTTATTTATTTTTTGTTTACCGGTGCTGAAACCTTGTTGCTATGGGTAGGGGGGATGTCGTTTTTCGATGCTGTCAATCACTCACTAACCACTTTGGCGACCGGAGGTTTTTCGACCAAAAATGCCAGTATTGCGTACTGGGACTCGCCATTTATACATTATGTTATTATATTTTTTATGATTCTGGCCGGGACTAATTTTAGTCTTTCTTATTGCATGGTTACCGGGAAGTACAAAAAAGCCTTTTCAAACGAAGAATTTCGCTATTATCTGCTTTTTATAAGTTTATTCACCGTGATCATCTTTCTCGGTTTGTTGCTTTCCTCTCAGCCGGATGTTGAGAAATCGTTTCGGGATGCCTTATTTCAGGTCGTTTCGATTATGACGACAACCGGCTATGTTACCACGAATTATCTGACCTGGATCCCAATTTTGGTCATTCTGTTATTTAGTTTGTTCTTTTTTGGGGGGAGCGCCGGATCGACGGGCGGAGGGATGAAAATTATGCGTGTTGTTTTGTTAATGAAAGACAGTTATTACGAACTTCGCCGCATGGTGCACCCCAATGCCATAATTCCGGTGCGGTTCAATAAACGCGCCGTCCCAGACTATATCATAACCAACGTGTTGGCTTTCTTTATGTTTTATTTTATTGTGTTTGTTTTCAGCACAATCATATTTACTGTTTTTGAACCCGATTTGGATTCGGCAATGGGTGCCGTGGCTACTTGCCTTGGAAATATTGGGCCCGGGTTGGGAAATTTTGGGCCAGTCAACCATTTTGGTCACCTGCACGAAATAAGCAAGTGGTTTCTGGCTTTTCTTATGCTGCTGGGGCGGCTCGAGTTGTTTACGGTGCTGGTACTCTTTTCTCCCGGATTCTGGAAAAAATAAAGACCTTACAAAAAGTTTTTGTCCAGAAACTCCTGAAATTTGTCTTTGTACTGGTCGCTGACCGGGATATAAGTTTTTCCAAACACAATGCGGCTTCGTTCGATGGTATCAATCTTTTCAAGGTTCACTATAAACGAGCGGTGAACGCGCATGAATTTATCTTCCGGAAGTTTTGCCTCGATTGCTTTCATTGAATTGAGTGACAGGATCGGTTTTTCTTCTCCGTGCACATAAACTTTTATGTAGTCTTTCAATCCCTCGATATACAAAATGTCGTTGAAATTAATCCGCCGAATTTTGTATTCCGACTTCAGGAACAGGAATTGGTTATTGGCTTCGAGCGATGGCAGCGCCGAGGCTTCCAGCTCCGATTGTTTACGCGCTTTTTGCACGGCCCGGAGAAATTCTTCGTAACTGAATGGTTTAAGCAAATAGTCGATAGCATTCAGCTTGTATCCTTCGAGCGCATATTTTTCGTAAGCCGTTGTAAAGATGATTTTAGGTGCTTCTTCCAGGGTACGGATAAATTCAATTCCGGTCAGGTCGGGCATCTGGATATCGAGTAAGATTAGCTCAACCGGTTCTTTGACCATAAAATCCATTGCATCCAAGGGGTTGTCAAAACTACCACTAAGCTCAAGAAATGGTGTTTTTGAAATGTAGTCGCACACCAGTTTAAGAGCCAGTGGCTCATCGTCGATGGCGATGGTTTTTAGTTTCATGCCTGTTTGTTTTGTGTTTGGATGGTTAATTCGATACGATAAATGCCATTGGTATTTTCAATGATCAGTTGGTGCTTTTCCGGATAAAGTAAGTTAAGGCGTTTGCGGACATTTTCCAGTCCGATGCCGGAATGTTGGCCGTCGCCCGGCTGACTGCTTTTCCCAATGCTATTTTGAGCAACAAATATAATGCTCGTTTTTTCGATTGCCATCCGGATGTCGATGAACGACTGTTCGCGATAACTAACTCCGTGTTTAAATGCGTTTTCGATGAACGGAATAAACAATAAAGGAGGCACTTTATAATCGGGGAAATTGACAGGGAATGAAACGTTTAACTCAACCCGAGGAGACAGCCGCAGCTTCATCAGGTCGATATAATTATTCATGAAACTGATTTCGTGGCTTAAGAGTGTTTCGCCTTGTTCTGATTCATATAACAGATAGCGCATCATTTTCGATAATTTTAGCACTGATTCTTGCGCTTCTTTGGTGTCGAGACCGATCAGCGAATAAATGTTGTTCAGCGTATTGAAAAAGAAGTGTGGGCTGATCTGATTTTTCAGAAAAGCCAGTTCTGAGTTTAGCTTTTCTTTTTCAAGTTCTTTACGCTGCTTTTCATTTTGAGCGAATTTATCCATCACGCCCAACCCGAGCGTGAACCCTGAAATCAGGATTGAGGTAAAGACAAAATTGAGAATCTTGAACTCTCTGATTGGCGGCTTGATGTCCGGTTTATCTTTCGTCAGCTGCTTCATAATTTCGTCGAACTGACGTTGGCGCTCGGGGTCGTATAAGACTGTACTTTCAATGTACAACAGAATAAAATAGAGAACAAGTATTGATAGGGCAGCCAATGTAAAATACATGACTTTTTTATTCTTCAGAAATAATTGAGGTACCAGGTACAAATAGTTGACATAGAATAAGGTACCATAGATGGCAATGTTTGTATAGAAATGATAAAGTGACTTGGGGTTTCCGTCGCCAAATGTGTTAATGATGTATTGCGGGATAAACACAATAATGGCCCAGGCGGCCATGTGTAGAAATATTTGAAGTTTTTTATTCTCGTTAAACATCGATCGTTGCATTTTACTCAAAGGTAATTAATGACGGATAAATTTGGGCGCAGCACTGCGAAAAAGAAACAGCGCCCCGGGAAACCAAACCAAATTCAAACCGGGGCGCTTAGACAACAGCATTTAAAATGTGTATGTATTTATGGGCATCTCTAAAAACCCAATGTTAATATATTTGTTTAATTGTTAATATTTTAAGCATGGGATATATGGTTAGATTGCCTATTTTACAGTACAAAAAAGAGCAACAATGAAGAATATCAATATGCTAGGCCTA
>JAJUGZ010000022.1 GCA_029265715.1 Bacteroidota bacterium | reverse complement strand
TTGTACCACAATATGTTACTCATCGAACGATTTATTGGCGTGTTCGCTGTAAACCCAAACAAACTAAAAAATCAAGATATTGTCAAAGAACTTATATATTTCGGCACTATTGCCGCTTAAAATTTAACGGAGTATTGATATATTCAACTTCTTTAAAATGATAGGCTCTAATTTCTCCCGATTCTTTGCGAATGAGCAACTGGCCAATATCATTGACACCCAAGATGGTTCCATCAAACGGGCCGGTCTCGTCGTTAAACGAATATATCTTCCCTATCCGGAAAAGATGACTTTCAAATTCCTGATTAATGGCCTTGTTGTTGCCAGAACAGAGGAGTTTATAATAATGGTCTATTCCGTCAAGCAATTGAGCCAGCAAAGCATCCAGGTCAAATTGCTTTTTTGTCAGAATTGACAAGGAAACCGGATTGGGCGCATTGCTCCGGAAAATTTCCTGATTCACGTTCAACCCGATGCCTGCAATTGAATTTTTTATTTGCCCGTACAGGATCGAGTTTTCGATCAGGATCCCGCAGATTTTTCTGTTCCCGGCATAAATATCGTTTGGCCACTTAATTGAAACATCATCAATATATTGCGCAAGCGTTCTGCGAATACCCAGGGATACAACCTTGGAAAGCATAAACTGATCTCTGATCTCCAGAAAATCAGGATAAAAAAGGATGGAGAAAGTCAGATTTTTGCCAGGCTCGCTTTCCCATTTGTTGTTGATTTGGCCCCGTCCGGCTGTTTGGGAATATGCCAAAAAGACAGTTCCTTCGGGGTAGTCGTTTGTCTGAACCTGGTTGTTGGCATAGTTGTTGGTAGATTCGGTTTCCTGAAGCCGGATGATCGTATTTCCAATAAGATTGTCCATAGCGTAAAAAAGTCATTAATTATCGGGCAAGGGAGTTTTGCCGGCACAAGTTTAATCACTTAAAATAAACTAAAAAATTTATCTTTGTAATTCACAAATTTTAATGAACAAAGGCTTGAAAGGAACGGAGACTGAACAATTAATCGATGCTATTGTTGAAGGGATTCATAGGAAGAAAGGATTAGACATCGTCAAAATAGATTTAACCAAGATAAACCATAGCGAATGCAGTTACTTCATCATTTGCCATGGGAATTCAAATACACAAGTTGATGCAATTGCCCATTCGGTTGAAGATACCGTTGAAGAGCTTACAGGAGAAAAGGCCTGGCACAAAGACGGATACGCCAATTCGATTTGGATTTTGCTTGATTATGCAGACATTATGGTCCATGTTTTCCAACGGGATGCGCGTAATTTTTACGACCTTGAAAATCTGTGGGCCGATGCACCAATGGAAACGATTGAGGATAAAAATTAGATTAAATACAAATGGCAGAAAACAATAACAATAAGCCAAACTTTGGGAATTATAAACCAAGCAACAACAAAGGACCGCGTATTAGTCCATACTGGATCTACGGATTAGGGATTATTATCTTTCTGGTTGTCCAATGGTTTAGTTTGGGCGGAGGTCCGGTTGAAACCAACTGGATGGACGTAAAAAATACGATGCTTCAAAACCACGACATCAAAAAGATTGTGGTTGTCAACCGCGAAGAAGCACAGATATACCTGAAAGAATCGAGCTACGAAAAATATGCCGACAAGCTGAACACCGGCTTTTCATCGCCATCGAAATATGGCCCGCATTTCTTTTTCACCATCGGCTCAGTCGAATCGTTCGAATCAAACCTGCAGGCTGCTCAAGAACAATTCCCTGAAGGTGACAAAATCAGTGTTGAATACAAAACGGTACACAACTACATGGGAGAAATCCTGGGATGGATTTTGCCATTCGCAATTATTGTACTGATTTGGTGGTGGATATTCCGTCGCATGAGCAAAGGTGCTGGCGGTGGCGGCGCCGGAAATATCTTTAATGTCGGTAAATCCCAGGCCAAGGTATTCGATAAAGATTCCCGGGTTTCTACAACATTTAAAGATGTTGCCGGATTGTCGGAAGCCAAGCAGGAGGTTGAAGAAATTGTCGAGTTCCTGAAGAGCCCGGCCAAATACACCAAGTTGGGAGGTAAAATACCGAAGGGTGCATTACTGGTTGGCCCTCCGGGAACCGGAAAAACATTGCTTGCCAAAGCAGTTGCCGGCGAAGCTAACGTTCCGTTCTTCTCAATGTCGGGGTCCGACTTTGTCGAGATGTTTGTGGGTGTAGGTGCTTCCCGCGTCCGCGACCTGTTTAAACAGGCTAAGGAAAAAGCCCCATGCATCGTATTTATCGACGAAATCGACGCCATTGGCCGCGCCCGCGGTAAAAACCCGAATTTCGGTTCGAACGACGAACGCGAAAATACGCTGAACCAATTGCTGACCGAGATGGATGGGTTCGATACCAATTCAGGAGTTATCATTTTGGCCGCCACGAACCGCGCCGATATTCTGGACCGGGCCCTAATGCGCGCCGGGCGTTTCGACCGCCAGATTCATGTTGAATTGCCCGACCTGATCGAACGGGAACAAATTTTCAACGTGCACCTGAAACCCATCAAGCTGTCAAAAGAAGTTGAAGTTGCTTTCCTGGCGAAACAAACACCTGGCTTCTCAGGCGCCGACATCGCCAACGTGTGTAATGAAGCAGCCTTAATTGCCGCCCGCAAAAACAAAGACATTGTTGAAAAACAGGATTTTCTGGATGCGGTTGACCGTATCATTGGTGGACTGGAAAAGAAAAATAAAATTATTTCGGTGGATGAAAAACGCCGGATTGCTTATCACGAAGCAGGCCATGCAACAATCAGCTGGCTACTGGAACATGCCCATCCGCTGGTAAAAGTTACCATAGTCCCGCGCGGGAAAGCGTTGGGCGCTGCTTGGTATTTACCCGAAGAACGTTCGATTACAACCAAAGAACAATTACTCGACGAAATGTGTTCTGCTTTAGGCGGGCGTGCTGCCGAACAACTGGCGTTCGGAAGTATTTCGTCGGGGGCCCAAAACGACCTTGAAAAAGTAACCAAGCAAGCGTATGCCATGGTTAGCATTTTCGGAATGAGCGATAAAGTTGGGAATGTTAGCTATTACGATTCAACCGGCCAGACCGACTTTGCATTCAGTAAACCTTACAGCGAAAAAACAGCTGAGTTGATCGACCAGGAAGCAAAACAAATGATCGATGATCAATATGCCCGGGCTATCAAAGTGCTGACAGACCATAAGGACGGCCATGCACAACTGGCAGAACGGTTGTTAGAAAAAGAGGTTATTTTCAGCGAAGACCTTGAAAAAATCTTTGGGAAGCGCCCGTTTGAAAAACCGGCCCTGATGAATAACGAAATAAAAAGCGAGACAAAAGCGCCCCAACCTGAACGTGAAGAAAATACAGACGGACCGATTTCAGCCTGATGATTACTGCAAGAGAAGAAATATTATCCAAACTAAAGGCAACTCAGGACCGCCGGGAGCATGTGGCTGTTCCAGAACTTGATCAAGAGACACCAATTTATCATCCGCTGGGCAATTCGTTGCTGGATGATTTTAAAAAAAACCTCGAGCTGGTAGCCGGCAACGTGTATGCTGTTAAATCGCTGGCAGAAGTTGATGAATTAGTCGGATCGATCTTGAAGAAAAAGGAGAAAGATCGGGTTTATTGTACCGATCCGGTTTTAACAGCCGCCATCAACTCAGTAAAAATCGAATCCGGAGAAGAAAATTTTCTGAGCCTGAATGTTGGAATGACCCGTTGCGAATTTTTGGTGGCTCACCTGGGATCGGTTATCATTAGTTCCGGACAGGTTTCAGGCCGCCGGCTAAATGTTTATCCTGAAACGCATATTGTAGTAGCGCACAGCAACCAGCTGACGGGTTATCTGGATGAAGCCATCGTGAAACTTCAGGAAAAATACAAGGATGGATTACCATCGTTAATTACCAATATTACAGGGCCAAGCCGTACGGCTGATATCGAGAAGACATTGGTAATGGGAATGCATGGCCCGAAAAACCTGATAGTTGTAGTAACAGAACAACCATTTTAAACCATCGATATGGAAAAAGATTGGGTCGTAGTTTATGACACGACACAGAGTTATCAGGCTGAAATTGCACGCGATATTCTGGAAAACAGCGGGATAAAAACAGTTATCCTGAACCAGGCCGATTCTTCGTACTTAACGTTTGGATCAATCTCGGTTTATGTGAACCGCAACGACGAATTACAAGCTTCCGAACTCTTAAAAAAACTGAAAAATTGAAAAATCTGATTATCCGGACTTTGACAGGACTTGCAGTTGTCGGGGTTGTTTTGGGCAGTATTCTCTATAACGAATATACATTTGCATTCCTTTTTGCACTAATCTTGATTTTAGGCCTTCACGAATTTTATCAGCTTTTCAAAAACTCGCTGGTAACTCCGCACCGGCTTGCCGGCTATGTTTTAGGTCTTGCGGTTTTCTGGGTCCTTTTGGCAATCGCCGCGTCAATATTGGAGCCCGTATGGTTGTTGGCAGTTCCGGTTTTATTGCTGGTAGTTTTTGGAGCCGAGCTGTCCCGGGCGAAAGAATATCCGGCCGGGAACATTGCAATAACCGTGTTTGGGGCATTGTACCTGGCGCTTCCTCTCGGTCTGGCCGGGTTCCTGGTTTTCCCCGAAGAAATTGGCATCACGGAATATACGCCCCATATTTTGGTTGCCCTGCTGTCGTTCATCTGGATTTATGATTCAGGCGCCTATTTGTTTGGCGTGAGTTTCGGCCGGCACCGGTTGTTTGAGCGCATTTCGCCAAAAAAATCGTGGGAGGGTGCTCTGGGCGGAGCTGTGTTTACAATGGCTGCTTCGCGTAGCGCATGGTATTTCATTCCCGAAATAGCCTGGAGGCATTGGTTGGCTATCAGTATACTGGTGGTTATATCTGCCACGTTTGGCGATTTGAGCGAGTCGATGCTGAAAAGGGCTTCCGGAGTAAAAGACAGCGGAAATATTCTTCCGGGACATGGTGGAATATTAGACCGCTTCGACTCGTTGCTTTTTGTTGTACCGGTAGTGGTTTTTTACCTAAAAATCGTATTAAGTTAGTTTATCTATGTATTATCCGGATATTCCGGGAGTATTGTCTTCCGGAAACCCGATTGCGTATAAACCTCGCTGCTTATGAAGAAAACCTTTGGCTTAATTGGATATCGGCTCGGGCATTCGTTCTCCCGACGTTTTTTTACTGAAAAATTCAAGACCGAAAATCTTTCAGACTATGAATATGTCAATTTTGAACTGGATTCCATCGACGAATTTCCCCGGATTTTCGGAGGCGACGCCCAGATCGGCGGTTTAAATTGTACCATCCCTTATAAACAGCAGGTCATGCAGTTTCTGGATGAAATAGATCCGGAAGCCAAACAGATCGGCGCCGTAAATACCATTAAAATTATCGAAGAAGGCGGTGTCCGCAAGCTCAAAGGGTTCAATACCGACACCTATGGTTTTGAACAATCGATAAAACCACTGCTTACCAACAAACACCGGAAAGCCTTGATTTTAGGAACAGGAGGTGCTTCGAAAGCCGTGCGATTTGTTTTCGACAAACTGCAGATCGAATATCTGTCGGCTACCACACGCGAACAGTTAGGCGAAAACGAGCTGCATTACAATCAAATCGATCAGGCGTTGATGTCAGATCATCTTATCATCGTCAATACAACCCCCCTGGGTATGTTCCCCAAAAACGACACCTGTCCGAATATCCCATACGAATTGATAAACCCGGACCATGTTTTGTTCGACCTAGTTTATAACCCGGAAGAAACATTGTTTATGCAGAAAGGGAAAGCCCGGGGAGCCCAGGTTAAAAATGGATTGGAAATGCTCCATTTACAAGCGCTCAAAGCTTGGGAGATCTGGAACCGATAAACGTGGAATTACCAGTTTTCAGTCGCAGTTTCCACAAAGACACAGTTAAGGCAAAAAGCGGATCTGCATGAAATTGATCCGGATAAGTTCATTGTCGACCGGAATATTTAACTGGATATATGAGGCATTTTTATAAACCGGCACCAATACTTTTCCCTGAAGAATATCCCCAGTATTTAATGTCGTTTTGCGCAGGGTGGTCGATTTCCATGAGTCGCGCAATTGCATGAGATTTTGTGTTTCAAAGTGGTTGGCTTCTCCATCAATAATGGTTGCATCGAGCAAATCGGTTCTTAGCCAGTCGTTATGCGGATTATCGTCCGACAAAACAGCCACGCCCGTGGCAATATCTACGCCTGCAGCTAAAAGAGCCAAGCCCAACTGGTTTTTCGAACGGGCCTCGTTTACAGAAAGTTTACGGTCGATATCGAGTATTTCCAGCTCCGGGTCGCGGGCATAGATGGTGTCGCCGTTCATTACCTGACTTTTACCGTCGAGCGGAAGACAAAAGAAGGTTGCCGGGTCAATCAGGATCGGCAAATTTGAACGATTAATAATTTCCACATCGAAAATATAATAAGGATAACTCACTTCATCAAATGCAGCATGGGCAATGATTCCGTAAAGCGAGTCTCCGGTAAATTCCTGACCATAAAACCAACTCGTGTCAGACGACTGGGGTTTCAATTTTAAGATTTCCCGGGGAGTTGCACAGGCAGCCAAAAGTGCCGCCATAACGATTACCGGATAAGAGATGGCTCGTTGTTTCATTGTTTTTTGATTTTCCGGAATTTGAACAATTTTTGTGCCAGCTCCACGATAGAAAAACAGAAAATCGAAAAACTATTGCTCCTGATTTTTGCTGAATTTCGGATTACCTTCAAGAATTCCGCGTAGCACAACCGATGCACAAAAACAACCAAAAACCGGGGGCATATACGAAATGGTTCCAACCACCGAGGCCTTGTTCCGGCCATCTTCGGCTATCACCTTCTCTTTATCCACCGCTTCCGGAGAAAATACCACGTTGAAGCCTTTGTAAATGCCCAGATTGTGCAATCTTTTCCGGAGCATTCGCGCCAGTGTGCAATTGTATGATTTTGAGATATCCGAGACTTTTACCATCGACGGATCAAACTTCCCGCCGGCACCCATCGAGCTAACCAAGGGTAGTTTATTTTGGAGACATCGCTGGATCAGAAAAATTTTGGGGGCAAGCGTGTCGATGGCATCAACGACATAATCGTACGGATGAGCATCAACAACTTCCCAAAGCCGCTCATCTTTCAGGTATTCATTGATTACGGTGAGTTCAATATCCGGATTGATGTCACGAAAACGGGCAGCCAGAATTTCAGCCTTGGGCTGACCATCGTTGCTGATTAATGCGGGAAGCTGACGGTTCCGGTTGGTTTCTTCCACCACATCGCCATCCACGATGGTCATCCGACCCACTCCGGCCCGGCAAATCTGTTCGGCAGCATAAGCCCCAACACCGCCCAGTCCAACAACCAAAACATGAGCTTTTTTCAATCGTTCCAATCCTTCATCGCCCACCAACAGGCGGGTCCGTTGCAACCAATCAGCCATTCTGAAAAATGTGTTTATAGTTCCTGAAAATCTGATCGACAAGGGTCTCCTCTCCGATCTCCAATATTTGCGCTGCAAAGAAATAAATTTTTGCAATAGACCAGTCGCTTTCATCAGTTTCCAAAAAAAGATGGTCAAGAGGAATCTGTCCTAACCTATCTTTAGCCGATTTGCCCAACATACCTTTTTCTCCGATTGAAAAGTAAAAGTTATGGCCGGTTAGTTGTTGTGTTTGCTGTTGGTTCCCGGAGTATCCGTGAATAATCCAGGGTTGTACCGCTTTGGTCGTTTTTCGGATACGGATTAAATCAGGATAAGCCCGAACACAATGAATGACTAACGGCAACATGAATGTTTCGGAAAATCTGATTTGTTTTTTGAAAATTTCTTCCTGAACCTGAAAGTTGACAGGGCAGGCACGGTCAATCCCGCATTCGCCGATTGCAATAATGTGTTTCTGTCGGCAAGCTTCTTTAAGCCGGGAAAGCGTTTGTTCTACATTCACCCGGTCAATGTGCCAGGGATGCAGGCCAGACGAACAAGATTGTTGATTCTGTTCGGAAGGCAGGTCCTGCGCAAAGATATTCAGGACTTCAATCTCTGTATCGCAGCGCCGTTGATGAGTATGAAAATTAATTAGAGTCACGAAAGTCAAACGTATTAATGTCTATAATCTTATGCCCATTGTCTATTATCTTTTTCCTTGTGTCGTATCTGGTGTGTTTTGTAGCAAACACTACAAGCTGGCCCATATCCGTGCCAGCGAAAAACCAGGCGCATCGATTTGCAAGTCAAGAAAATAACCAAAAGGGGTTTGTGCCGTAACATAGCCGGCATTTTGCAGCCGCTTTTCGGCCTGGTCGAATACTGCCTTTGTAAATTCGGTCGATGCTTTTGAATCGGACAGATGGGCAAACGAATGCAAGATGACTGTGCCGGCATGGTTCTTCCGAGCTGTCCATTTCAGATGATTGACCAATTTCTTTTCACGGCTGGCCACATCCTTTTCTTCGTCTGTTTCCTCAACCTGGATAAAGGCCAGGATGGCTTTTTCAAAGCTTTTCCCTTCCAAACAGTCATCAGCTCCCTCCAGGTTCTTTTCAGCCGGACGATAACTAAACTTGTTTACGTACATCACCAAAACCTTCATCCCGATTTGTATTACTGTTCGTATTTGAACCAAGCTTATTCCCGCTTGTTCTGCTAAAATATTGTATTTTTGGTTTATTATTGACTTTCAACTATGAATAAAAGCTGGATTCAAGCCTTAGGGGTTGCAGGATTCTTGTTCATCTATCAGGTATCAGCCGCACAAATTTCAGAAGGTGGAAAACCGATGGAGTTCCCGGTTGAAAAATCGGCCCAAACGACAAATGTCATTGAGCTTCCTGCGGTCGACAACAATGCGTTACTGCGCGACCTCGAAAAAGAAATGGCTGCCAACGAACTGAAGCCGTTCCGTTTTGCCTTCGCATTCGATGTGGCGCTGAACCCGGATAACTCCGGTCAATGGACCAACTGGGACGGCTACAACATCTGGCAGCTGAGAATCCATTCAGCAGGGGCTTATTCGTTAAACCTGATTTTTGATCGCTACTATCTTCCCGAAGGCGCCCGCTTGTTTGTAGTCGGAACTGATTGTCAGGATATAAAAGGCGCTTTTACCTCATTCAACAACAAAGAGTACCGGAAATTAGCCATTGAACCGGTTACCGGCGACGATGTGCTGATACAATATGAAGAACCGGAAAATTCAGACTTCAGGGGCGATATCCAGATTGGGCGGATTGCACATGATTTTGTGGGGATCAAGTCGGCTTCCGGAGTTGTTGGCCGTCGCCCCAAAGGATTATCCGAAAGTTGCAATGTCGATGTTAATTGCGACTTGGGAAACGGCTACGAAAATCAGCGCGACGCTGTTTGCCGGTTAGTTATAAACGGAACTGAACTTTGCACCGGAACGCTGATAAATAATACCAGTTTGGACGGAACACCTTATCTTTTAACCGCCAATCACTGCATCTCGACAGAAACATCGGCCCAGCAAACCGTCTTTCTTTTTAACTACGAATCGCCTTATTGCAGCGCGTTCGATGGCGACGACAGCCGGAGTATCAGCGGTAGTTCGCTAAAGGCAAATTTCGACAGCCTCGATTTTGCGTTGGTCCGATTGTCAGACAAACCACCCTATCCATACCGGCCCTATTATGTCGGCTGGGACCTTGCCACAACCGCCCCTGCATCGACCCTGACCATTCATCATCCTCAGGGCGATATCAAAAAAATTTCAGTCGATAATGAAAAACCAGGTACGGCATCTTTTCGGACCCAATATCTGAGCAATTCTTTCTGGAAAATTTATAAGTGGGAATATGGAACCACCGAAGCCGGTTCGTCGGGCGGGCCATTATTCAACCCGAAGAAACTTTTGATTGGCACCTTAACCGGAGGATCAGCCAACTGTTCGAGCCCGACAAATGATTATTTCTCGAAGTTCAGCAAACAATGGGATTACCGTTCCGAGCCGGCCAAACAATTAAAAGCCTGGCTTGATCCGGGAAACACCGGGCAGACGTCGATTCAGGGATATAGCCCGTACTCGGGGGCCGAAGTTTGCCTGGCCGAAACAAATTTTTTGAATACCGATACCCACACCAACGGGATGACTGGATCAGGCTACTGGGCCGGGACCAATCCGAGTGGCATTACCAGTTTTGCAGAAAAGTTCTCGTTTGCCGATGCCTGTACCTTGGAAGGAGTTTCTGTGGGCATAGCCAAAGTGAAACCGGCCATAGCGGGCAAGACCTCGATGTTAAAAGTTCAGGTGTTTGACGGAACAGACTATCCGGGAAACTTGCTATACTCCAGCCAGGTTGACATCAACGGTTTTTATGTGGACGCCATGAATTATATCCCGTTCACATATCCGATTGAAACCTCGGGCAATTTCTTTGTTGCTTTTTCGCTGGAGAACCTGGGGGCAAAAGATTCGCTTTCGATGTATATTGCCAGCCCGCTTGCCGGCCGGGTCAACACAATGTACCTGAAACAAAACGGCAATTGGACAACTTTTGCCGATCTAAACTCCGGAAAAGGTTCTTCGATACTGATGGAAATTGTTGCCTGCGGATTCGATACCGATACCATTAGTGAAAAACTCGACGAAGGTCAATTAGTTAAAGCCTATCCCAATCCGGTTGGCTCTAATGGGATATTAACAATTATTACCTCCGAAGAATTCGATCTTCCGGAACAATTTAACGTTTATGATTTATTGGGCAGGTCGGTTAAAGTTGCTACAGTAAGCGCTCAGC
The DNA here is from genome assembly GCA_029265715.1 of Bacteroidota bacterium. GTDB lineage: Bacteria > Bacteroidota > Bacteroidia > Bacteroidales > Prolixibacteraceae > Aquipluma. The sequence continues at coordinate 37,509 of JAJUGZ010000022.1, read as the reverse complement.
CCAACGTGGTCCGGTTAGATTTTTCCGGATTGCGCTCGGGTATCTATGTGGTAAAATATCAAATTGCAGGAAAAAGTTATTCTCAAAAAGTATCATATCTTCGCTAAAAATAACGGGATAACAGCCTTTTCCCCGGGCTGTTTTTTCTCTGGGGCCCAAATCTTCGGTATTTTTGCCCCTGATCGTTTTCAGCAAACCTTAGATTCGACCCATGAAGCTTGCTATTTTGATTGTTTACGCCCTTGTATTGCTGGTTATCGGTATTGTTTCGGCCCTCCGGATTAAGTCGCCACTCGACTATTTACTGGCCGGGAAACGCAACGGGGCCCTGCAAATTTCGGGGAGCCTGCTGGCCACCATTCTGGGTGGTTCGGCAATACTGGGAACCATTAACCTGTGCGAAAAACAGTCGTGGGCGGCTTCCTGGTATATTCTAGCCATCAGTATCGGGTTGGCCGGATTGCTGCCTATTGTGCGTAAAGTGCACCAACAAGGCAAGTTCACACTACCGGGGCTGATGGGCAATTTCTACGGCGAAACGGCCCGCAAAGTCACTTCGCTGATCATCCCGGTTGCCTGGCTGGGCATCATCGCAGCGCAAATCATTGCTTCGGGCCAAATTTTGGTCAGTTTTTTTGCTGTCAGCTACGAAACAGGCGTGGTGCTTTCGGGCGTTATTTTTATTGTGTACACTTACGTTGGAGGACAAATCTCTGTACTAAAAACCGATTTTTTTCAATCGATCGTCATCCTGCTGGGCGTCGTTATTACTGCCTGGTTACTGCCGTCCGAAGGAAGCGGACAAATGCCCGTTTTTGCCAAAGCCTTCCCGTTTAACCCACAGTTCTCACCTGTCGACCTGCTGATCCTGATGCTCACGTTCTCAACCACATTCGTGGTAGGCCCCGATATTTATTCGCGCGTTTTTTGTGCCCGCGACGAACGAGTCGCGCGCCAAAGCGTGTGGATCGTACTGCTGGTCTTGATCCCGCTTGCCCTGCTGCTGGCTTACATTGGCGTGTTTGCCTATGCACACCAGGTATCCGGAGAAAAAGGGGCTGCGCTGGTCGACCTGATTAACCACTATTTGCCCGACTGGGCAGCCGGACTGATGGTTGCCGCCTTGTTATCAGCTGTATTGTCATCGGCATCCACCACGTTGCTCACAGCGTCCATGATCTTGAGCGAACTGTTCAGCAAAGACCTGAACAACCAAAGCGCTTTTCGCCTGACCAAAGGCCTGCTTGTGCTGGTCGGCCTGCTAAGCATGCTTATTTCACTGAAGATCACCTCAATCGTGTCGTCGCTGCTGTTAGCCTTATCGTTTTACTCCGGAGCATTTATCGTTCCCATGGCAGCCGCCTTGTTTAAACTGCCCTACAATCGCAGACTGGGCATCCCGGCGATGTTAACCGGCGGCGTACTGGCCTTGACTGGCAAGCTGATGCTGACTCTGGCAAACCTGTCGTCCGGAAATTTCGTTATTGCGCTGGGTTTTTTACTCAACGCCATTCTGATCTTCATTCCTGAAACGACATCTAACATGGAACGTGTTGTTGAACAAAAAAAATGAGTCGATTAAGGATTCAGGGATAATAGTCTTCGGCATGATCGGGTTGTTGTGTATTCAGGCCCTTAAAGCTACCGGCTGTGGTGAACTAATCGTTTCCGGAAAGATGAATGTGTATGTAAACTGGAGCCAAGGTTCCCTGCTTGATGAAAGTGCAAATTGGTTCGACCGGCTTTATTGCCGCTGCCCGGCCTGATGAAAGTAATCCTTACGCCGGGAAAACTTCTTTAACAACCCGGTACAACACAACCCGGTTCGATTGCTTGTACTTTTCCAAAATGTTGACCAGCAAATTGCCGATAATGAAAACACCCAGACAAATCAAGCCGGCAATAAAAATCAACATCAGCAGGGTACTTGTCCAGCCAATAATGGCTTCTCCGGATATGTATTTCTTTTTCAAGACAATAAAAATACCGATCAGCAAAACGACGGTAAAGAAGATAAACAATCTGAAAATAGAGAACAGCAACTCTTTTGAAAGCTCGATAAACGATTTAATCCCGTGATCGATGAGCGAAGGCAGGTTCATTTTCGATTCGCCGCCCAGCCGTTCCGATTTGTCCCAGACAAAACCCGTTTGGGTGCACCGTTGTTTGGTCAGGAAAGCGGCAAAATGAATGAACGAAAAATGCACAGCACTTTTTAAGATCCGGGGCGAGATCATCACAAAGTTTCCGTAGTTCATTTCGGCGCGGGTGATAAGCCTGAATACCGATTTATAAAGCTGATAACCAATACGGAAACGCAGGTTTTCATTGCGTTTACCGCGATACACTTTTACCACGTCAAAGTGACGGTATTTGAGCAGTTCTCCGATAGCCTCCGGATCGTCTTCCCCATCAGAGTCCATCACAATCAGGTGATCAGCATTCAACGATTCAGCGTAAACAAGCCCCTGATAAATAGCGCCCTGATGTCCCTGATTAAAAAAAAGGTCGAGAATCGTGATCCCGATATTTTTCGATTGGGGTTGCCAGGTTTTCAGCAAGTCCAGCGTTTGGTCGTTCGAGCTGTCGTTCACAACCACCAATTGAAACCGGACACCGAGCTGTCCGATTTTTGATTCAAGCAGTCCCAGAAACCGAAGAATAACGGCTTCTTCGTTGTAGCAAGGTAAGATGATGGCAACCGATTCAGGCATAAGAGACTAGGATTAGTTGCCCCGAAGATACTTATTTCCCCGTATATGACCGACCGGATTCCCTGCTGAAATTTATCCGGTCGCGCAACAGACAAAAATCCATTCGGTTCCGTCATTCTGACTGATTTCATCATGTCAGCTTTCAACAACTTCATTTCAAGGCTCCAATGAAAAAGTCGTTTTTAAATGTTCTCCAACAGAAAAACAAAAATATTTTCGGCAATACAATAAAAGTAAAAAATACTTTTATAATTTGGCCGCATATTTAACTAACCATCTAAATGGAATTGTACGTTAACCATCCGAAGCATTATGTGGCCGTTGACTGTGTGATTTTCGGTTATCAGGACGATCAGCTAAAGCTTCTGCTTTATCCTCGTGGCTTCGAACCATCGAAAGGAAATTGGTCGCTGCCGGGTGGATTTATTCAAAACGACGAATCTTCAGACGAAGCAGCTGCCCGCATATTAAAGCAAACTACCGGTTTGGAAGAAATCTTCATGGAACAGGTCCAGGTGTTTTCAAAGCCCGACCGTGATCCGGAAGCACGTGTTATTAGTTTGGCCTACTATGCATTAATCCGGATTGACTTATATGACGAGGAAATTCTGAAAAAAACAGGCGCTGAGTGGTACCCCATCAACAACCTCCCCACCTTGCTTTTCGACCACAAAGACATGGTTGACAAAGCCTTAAGCCGACTTCAGCAAAAAGCGGGATATAGCCTGATTGGAAGTGAACTCCTGCCGGAGATGTTCACACTGATTCAACTCCGGAAAGTTTACGATGCTATTTTTATGCGTGAATTTGACCCGGGAAACTTCAGAAAAAAGATCCTTTCGTTGGGAGTACTTGAAAGACTTGACCTAAAAAACGCCTCAGAATCTAAAAAAGGAGCTTTTTATTATAAAGTCAAAAACAACGTCGATGAAACCGGAAAAGACCGGATCGTCAAACTTTAGCCACATAAAAATCAATTACACTAAAATAAATAAACACAAAATTTATGATTTGGAACACACATGAATTTATTTGGCTCGACTGGGTAATTATCGCAGTTGGGATTTTAGCTGTAGCGTGGGCTGTATATCATTCGATACAAAAACACAAACGCTCGCAACAAGGCGCCGATAGTGAAGACTACCTGTTCGGGAAAGGCGAACCCTGGTACATCATTGGCGCGGCTATATTTGCTGCAAACATTGGATCTGAGCACCTTGTAGGACTTGCCGGCACAGGTGCAAAAGCTGGTGTCGGTATGGCACACTGGGAAATGCAAGGCTGGATGATACTCATCTTGGGCTGGCTCTTTGTGCCATTCTACCAACTGATGAATGTTAAGCTGGGCAAAATCATTACGATGCCCGACTTTCTGAAGAACCGCTACACACCAGCTACCGGTTCGTGGCTGTCGATTATTACGCTGGTTGCGTATGTGCTGACCAAAGTAAGTGTAACCGCATTTACCGGAGGGATCTTTATGGAGAGCCTTCTTGGGTTGCCTTTCTGGTATGGTGCTATCGGGCTGATCGTCTTAACAGGTCTCTTTACCGTTTTTGGCGGGATGAAAGGTGTGATGACCCTGTCGGCCATCCAAACGCCCATCCTGATCATTGGTTCATTTCTTGTACTTTTCTTAGGATTATCAGCACTCGGTCACGGTAGCATTGCCGATGGCTGGACTGCCATGATCGACTATTCCAAAACACTTGGCGTTGGTAAAGACGGCGTTGCGTATGGCACAAACCACTTGTTCCACTTTGAAACAGGCGATCCCCTGTATGACGAATATCCTGGTTTTTGGGTGTTTGTCGGAGCCTCGATTATCGGTTTGTGGTACTGGGCTACCGACCAGCACATTGTTCAACGTGTACTCGGACAACAAAAAGGCGAACCGAGTGACATTGTGATGAAACGAGCACGCAGAGGTACCATCGCGGCCGGTTATTTCAAACTGTTGCCTGTATTTATGTTCTTGATTCCAGGCATGATAGCTGCTGCGCTGGCAGCACGCCCCGACAGCGGCTTTACATTAGAAAATCCGGATACCGCATTTGGATCAATGGTTAAATTTGTATTGCCCGCCGGTGTGAAAGGGATTGTGACAATCGGTTTTATTTCGGCCCTTGTCGCTTCGCTGGCTGCCTTCTTCAACTCTTGCGCTACTCTGTTTACAGAAGATTTTTACAAACCCATGTTCAAAGGGAAAAGCGAAGCCCGATACGTTTTGGTAGGCCGTATTGCGACAATGGTGGTTGTGTTACTTGGTATGATCTGGATCCCGGTAATGATGAGCCTGGGCAGCCTTTACGATTATCTCCAAGGAATTCAGTCACTACTTGCCCCGGCCATGGTTGCCGTCTTTGTTCTGGGTATATTCTCCCGGAAAATTACACCTAAAGCAGGCGAATTCGGAATGATCGGTGGCTTCTTCATCGGAATGATGCGCTTACTGACCAATATTTTCACCAACACAGGCAAAAACGAAATGACTGGATGGTTCTGGGAATCGACCCGTTGGTTCTGGCACACCAATTGGCTTATTTTCGAGATATGGTTGCTCGCCTTTATCGTGATAATGATGTACGTAGTATCTTATTTCACGCCAAAACCAAGTGCCCAACAAATTGAGGATATCACGTTTACAAGCGATTATAAAACACTGATCCGCAAAAGCTGGAACAAATGGGATGTAATTGCGTCATTGGGTGTCGTTTTGGCATGTGCCCTGTTCTATATGTATTTCTGGTAGAAAACCCAATATGTAGCCGTAAATCGATTCAACCGTTTCGGAAAAATAATTAAATTGCCTGGGCATTACCCGGGCAATTTTTTTTTGAACTATGTACGACATTATCGGAGATGTGCACGGAGAAGCAGATAAGCTGAAAGAACTGCTTCTGGCAATGGATTACAAACTACAAAACGGAGTATTCACACACAATCAGCGAAAAGCTGTTTTTGTAGGCGATTTCATTAACCGGGGCCCAAAAATCAGGGAAACACTGCAAATAGTGCGTTCCATGGTCGAAAAAGGATCGGCACTGGCCATTCTTGGAAATCATGAATTATACGCCATATTCTACCAGCTCAAAGATATCGAGGGAAAATTCTACAAAAAGCGCAATAAATACCGTTTGGCCATCAACCAAACGCTCGATGAATTTAAAGCATATCCCGACGAATGGAAATCGCACCTGAAATGGATGAGAACATTGCCTCTTTTTCTTGAACTGAATGGCATCCGCGTCGTTCATGCCTGCTGGAACGATGCCAACATTGAAATCCTGAAATCTACCTTTACCGAAGGCAAACTCAAAAAAAGTATCTTGCGACAAATTGCCGTAAACAACTCGCCGCTTGCCCGCAGTTTTTGGGAAACCACCAAAGGGATCGATTTTGAGCTGCCCAAAGATTTGCTGATTTACGACAACACCGGAACTCCACACCGTACATTCCGCATGAAATGGTGGGAAAATCACCATTCAAAAACATTTAAGGACATTTCTCTTGAAAGCCGTTTTAGCCTTCCGGACTATACCATCCCACACGAAATAATTCAGCACAGAGAATTATATCCGGCCAAAGCACCATTGGTTTTTTTCGGGCACTACTGTTTAAAACAATGTTGTAGCATTCTTACAAAAAATTTATGTTGCGTTGACTCATGCGTGACCCGAACCGGGAAATTGGTGGCTTACAGATGGAACGGCGAAAAATCGCCAATTCGAGAAAACTTTTTTTCTTTTGATAAATCGCCACAACTAATTGACAAAAAGGAAATTAAAAATCAAAAGAAAGAAAAATAGCGTTTTTTGATTTTTTTTTTGCCTACTATTGCAGATAGAAAAAGAAAGGCTATATTTGCAAAGCCTTTTGAGAAACGGATTTCAGAAGGTTTGTTCTTAAAAAATTTGCTTAAAAATCGGGTAAAGCTTGGTTTTTAGAAAATCTAAAAACAACAAAAATATTCTAATCTGGTGCGGTAGTTCAGTCGGTTAGAATACCGGCCTGTCACGCCGGGGGTCGCGGGTTCGAGTCCCGTCCGCACCGCAAGTTCCGATATTTAAAGCACATCATTTGGTGCGGTAGTTCAGTCGGTTAGAATACCGGCCTGTCACGCCGGGGGTCGCGGGTTCGAGTCCCGTCCGCACCGCAAAGAGCTGCAAAAAATTGCGGCTCTTTTGTTTTTCAACAACCCATATTCCGGCTCAACCCTTTTTGCTTTTGCTTTGTTCAATCAGACATGAGGCTTTTTTATACCTTTGAACTCAAATTGATTCGGAATGGAACAAACAATTTTGGGACTGATTATCGGGATTCTGATTTTTGAATTTGCACTGGAACGTTTTCTGGATTATCTGAATACCACCCGCTGGAGCGATCAGCTGCCCGACGAGGTAAAAGATATTTATGATGAGGAAAAATACCGCAGGCAGCAGGCTTACGAAAAAGCAAACCACCGCTTTTCGATGATCTCTTCTTCTTTCACTTTTATCCTGGTCCTGCTGATGTTTTTACTGGCCGGTTTTGCCCTTGTGAACAGTTGGGCCACACAAATCAGCCAGTCGCCCATCGGATCGGCCCTGATCTTTTTTGGCATCCTGCTGCTGGCCTCCGATATATTAACCACGCCGTTCTCTGTTTACGACACCTTTGTGATCGAAGAACGGTTCGGGTTTAACAAAACCACCCCAAAAACATTCATCCTCGACAAGCTGAAAGGCTGGTTGCTGGGGGCCATCATTGGCGGCGGACTACTATCGCTGATCATCTGGATTTACCAATTAACAACCACCTCATTCTGGATTTATGCCTGGATTATCATCAGCGGCTTTTCACTGTTCATGGTGCTGTTTTACTCTACCCTGATTGTACCTCTGTTCAACAAACAAACCCCGCTCGAAGAAGGCGAACTAAAAGAGGCCATCAGCCGGTTTGCAGCCAAAACCGGATTTAAGCTCGACCATATTTTCGTGATCGACGGATCGAAGCGCTCAACCAAAGCCAATGCATATTTCACCGGACTGGGGGCCAAAAAGCGCGTGGTTCTGTACGACACGCTGATAAACGATCTGACCACCGACGAACTGGTAGCCGTACTGGCCCACGAAATCGGACACTATAAGAAGAAACACATCATCGGAAGTTTGGCGCTCGGAACTCTGCAGACCGGGGTGATGCTGTTCATTTTCTCGCTGTTTGTGGGCAGCCCCATTCTCTCCCGGGCGCTGGGCGTTGAGCAACCAACTTTCCACATCGGGTTGATTGCCTTCGGAATTTTATACTCCCCACTTTCCGCACTGATCGGTATCGGGATGAACATGCTGTCGCGTAAAAACGAGTATGAAGCCGATGCTTTTGCAGCCGAACATTTCAACGGAGAGGCGCTCGCATCAGCCCTGAAAAAGCTGTCGGTAAACAACCTGAGCAACCTGAGGCCCCATCCGGCGTATGTGTTTTTTCATTACTCGCACCCCACCCTCTTGCAGCGGCTGGAAGCGTTAAAAAGAGTAGCGAGATGCGAGTAGCGAGATATGAGTAATGAGTCGTAAGTCGTAAGAAAAAAGATTAATTGAATTAGGCATTTAGCAAATACCCTTAAAATGCCGGAGGCATCAACTGTTTATAGCTATTAAGCGTAGGTCGGGTTCAACTCCCATCCAGGGTTGCATATAGTTGCCCAATCAATTCTCTATAAACATTTAAAACCTTTGGGGTTATAACCCGGCATCTCATTTTTATTAGATGCATAAATTCAAAAGATTAAACGATACAGAAACATAAAATGAAAGAGTGAAGAATGAAAAACTATTTAAATTTCACTCATTTTGATTTCTCGGATTACCCCGAACCCTGAAGGAGCCCGAAAAATCAAAAGAAACAATCCGGCAGTTGCCGGACGACGGGGGGTGAGTATTTAGGACAAATAAAAGTTATCGAAAAATTTTAAACTCAATTTTATCATTTTTCACTCACCCCAAGCCCGGTAAGCCGGTCTTTTCCCCTTCTATGCATAAAGAGGGGCGGCGCATCGAAGATGCGACAGGGGTGAGGGAGACAAATAAAATTTAAGTCTCTGAAAGAATCGCACTTAAAATAAGCCGTCGGGCAAAATAATTCGTTGTGATTCTTGGTGAAACAACGTCACGTTCTTTGTGGTTTAAAAAGGAGTATCAATAAAAAACAGAAAAAAACTTGGCACAGAAAAACAGAACTATGTGATCTATGTGCCTATATGGTTCAAAAAAACGAAATATGAAAGCAGAAATTATAACCATTGGCGACGAGATACTGATCGGGCAGGTGGTTGACACCAACTCGGCCTGGATGAGCGAACAACTAAACCTGTGCGGCGTCGAGGTTTTCCAGATCACTTCGGTGCACGACAACCACGACCATATTTTAACTGCCTTAAAAGAGGCCTCGCAGCGGGCTCAATTAGTACTGATTACCGGCGGACTGGGCCCCACCAAAGACGATATAACCAAAAAAGTGCTATGCGAATATTTCAATACCGAACTGGTATTTCATCCGGAAATCCTGGAGCATGTCAAGACTTTGCTCACCCAGCGAAATGTGGCCATCAACCAGTTGAACCGCGACCAGGCTTTGCTGCCGGCCAGTTGCACAATCCTGCATAACCCCGTTGGAACAGCTCCGGGAATGTGGTTCGAGAAAGACGGGGTCATTTATGTTTCGATGCCGGGCGTACCATTCGAAATGGAAGCCATCATGAGCGGCGAAGTGCTGCCCCGACTCAAAAAGATGAACCTGGCCGAATCGATTGTACACAAAACGATCCTGACACAGGGCATTCCCGAATCGATGCTGGCCGAGACCATTGCAAAGTGGGAAGAAAACCTGCCTGAATACATCAAACTGGCCTATCTGCCAAGCCCGACCGGAGTCCGTCTGCGCCTGAGCGCTTACGGGACCGACGAAGCTACCCTGCGTGCCGAGACCGAAAAACAGGTAACCGAACTTCAGAAGATTATTCCGGAGTATATTTACGGATACGACAACCAAAGCATGTCCGAAGTGATTGGTCAGTTATTGATTGAAATGCAGCAGACCATGGCCGTGGCCGAAAGCTGTACAGGCGGCTATATATCGCACCTGGTTACCGAAGTTCCCGGGTGCTCGGCCTACTACAACGGATCGGTAACGGCTTATTCGAACGAAGTAAAAGTAAATGTGCTGGGCGTCAGCCAAAGCTCGCTCGACCAGTTTGGGGCCGTGAGCCGGCAGGTTGCCGAAGAAATGGCCTCGGGCGTGCAGAAACTGATGAAGGCCGACTTTGCCGTGGCTACCACCGGAATTGCGGGCCCCGATGGCGGAACTCAGGAAAAACCCGTCGGCACCGTCTGGATTGCCGTAGCCGGTCACAACCGCGTCGTCAGCCAAAAATTCACCTTCAGGCATAACCGTGAACGCAATATCATCCGCTCGGCCCAAGCTGCGCTAAATATGTTACGACAACTTATTTTAACCGAAAAATCCATCGCCGTATGAAAAAGAAAATAATCCTGATCGTTGTTGCCGTGCTAATCGTGCTGATTGGCGCCCTGGCAGCCCTCCCGTTCATTTACAAAGACGCTATTCTGGCTAAAGTAAAACGCACCCTGAACGAACAGGTTGAAGCCACCATCAATTTCTCCGATCTGGAAATTTCGGTATTCAGGCATTTCCCGAAAGCGGAACTGGCACTGAAAGATCTGACCGTAACCGGGAAAGGGCCGTTTGCCGGCGACACCCTGCTGGCCATAAAAACCATTGCGACCAACGTTTCGCTGACCGACCTAATACGGAAAGATTTTATTATTAAGGAACTAACCATCGACCAGCCATCGCTGAAACTGCTGGCCCTGAAAACCGGCGAAGTAAACTGGGATATTGCCAAACCCTCAACAGGCCCGGCTGCTCCGGAAAGCGCTTCGGCCGAATCGAAACCGCTGGAGATCGACATCAACGATATCCGGGTAAACGGGCTGAACCTGCTCTATCAGGACGATTCGTTCCCGATGACCATCCAGGCACTGAATTCCAACTTCAGTTCAACCGGCAAAGTGGTGGGAACGCTCACCCATTTCGACATGCAGGGAACCGTCGATGAGTTTGTGCTCGAATACGACTCGGTTAAATACATCTCGAAAACCAAACTGAAAGCCAGCACCCTGCTATCGGTCGATTACAACAAAATGGACTTCACCTTTCAGAATGGCAAACTGTGGCTGAACGAACTGCCACTGACCGTGGCCGGTACGTTCTCGATGCCCAACGACAGCATGCTGTTCGACCTGAGTTTTGCCGCCGAAAAGAGCGACTTTGCCACCTTGCTGGCCATGGTTCCGGGCGACTACCAGCCTTACCTCGAGAAGGTTGACGCCAAAGGGTCGGCCGAGTTGAAAGGCTCGTTCAAAGGCTTGTACTACAACGAAACATACCCGGCTTTCGATCTGGTTATCGGGATCGACAACGCAACATTCCAGTACAAAGACCTTCCGGAGAAAATCAGCGACATCAACCTGTCGGCCACCATCAGCAAGCCGGAAGGCCCGATGGAACTGCTGAAAATTGCCATCGACAAGGCGCATGCCCGCGTGAAAAACAACCCAGTTGACGCCCGGTTGCTGGTTACCGATGCCATGACCGACCCGAACATCGACGGGACATTCGCCGGGACCATCGACTTTACTTCGCTGAAACAGGCCCTTCCACTCGACAGCCTCGACCTTTCGGGAATCCTGAAAGCCAGCCTGAGCATGAGCGGACGCTTGTCGGCCATCGAAAAATACGATTTCAGCAACTTTAAATCGAACGGACAGATGACACTTTCGAATGTGAAAGTCTCCGGAAAGCAACTGACCAAACCGGTTGAAATCAGCAGCGGGCAATTAGATATCACCACGCCGCAAATCAAGCTGGCCAACCTGAAAGCCAAGGTCGGGCAAAGCGATTTTGCCCTGCAGGGAACCCTGAACGACTATCTGCCCTATTTCTTCAGCAACGGTACGCTGAAAGGCAGCTTCAACCTGACGTCGGATTTTATGAATTTCAACGAGCTGACCAGCCTTCAGGCTCAAAGTCCGGAGAAACAGGCAGCCCCGGCCGATTCGGTCCTGGCCTTTAAAGTGCCTGCCAAACTCGACCTGAGTTTTAAATCCGACATTAAAAAGGCTCAGTTCGATAAGCTGAACATCAGCAACATCGACGGACTGATCAAGGTAAAAGACGAGCGCATGGAGCTGACCAATCTGAACATGGACATGCTGAACGGGCACATGGCCCTGAACGGATCGTACAAAAACAATGCGGAGAATCGTCCGGATTTCGATTTCAAGCTGAACATTACCAAATTCGATATTCCGGCGGCCTACCAGTCGATATCCACTGTTAAAAGCTATCTACCAATCGCCTCGCGCAGTCAGGGAACGTTCTCGACCCAGCTTGGTTTCTCCGGAAAAATGAACGAGAAACTGAGCCTGATGCCAGCCAGCCTGAACGGCTCCGGATTGTTTAACACCCAGAACCTGGCGATCATCGATTCGCCGACTTTCGAGCAAATCAAAGCCTTTATCAAAAAGGAAAAACTGAAAAATGTGAAGGTGAACGATTTCACGGCCAACTTTACTATCGACAACGGACGGCTGGTACTAAAACCGTTCCAGACCACGATTGCCGACCAGCAGGCCACCATCTCCGGAAGTGTCTCGCCCTCGGCCGACATCGCCCTGAACCTCGATTTCCTGGTAAACCGCGACGACCTGGGCGCCGATATCAATAAAGGATTGGGAATCTTGCCCGGAAGCCAGAACATTCAGAAATTGGATGTTTCGGTGATTGTGTCCGGGCCACTGAAAAAGCCGGACGTGAAAATCGACCTGAGCAAGGCCAAAGCACAAATCGAGGAAGAAGTGAAAAAAGCCTCGATGGAAGAAATTAAAGACTCGGCAAAAAAACTGGGCAAAGAACTGAAAAAACTGCTGAAATAATAGTTTGCAGCGCAGGAAACAGTCGCAGTTCTCCAAACCCCTGACAGGATTTTGAATCCTGTCAGGGGTTTGTGCTTCTGGCCCGCCAGCTTAGACGGCGATGAGGCAGACTACTTAAAAAGGAGGAGAAATGGGCAATAACCGGTTCAGCAATACCCTTTCTTTTACTATTAATTTTTTTTAACATTTTAGAAAAAAATATTAAGAGTTTTTGACATTATTTAACCGCCAGTGAATTATGGTATCATTTAAACTTGCAGGCCGTATAGTCAAACTTAAAATTTATGGAGGAAAATTTTATGAACGTACGGAGAATTCTACTTTGCTTGTTTCTTTCTGTATTGACAGGCCTGAGCACGGCCACCGCTTACGCTGCCTCTGACTCGAACGGCGTTACCCTGTACACCCCTTACACCAAAATTTCTGTTTCGCCCGGCCAGTCGATCGACTACTCGATCGATGTGATCAATAATAGCAAGGAACAACAAACTGCCGAACTTGCGCTGTCGGGTGTACCCCGAAGCTGGAAATATCAGATACAATCCGGAGGCTGGAACATCAGCCAACTCTCAATCCTACCGGGCGAGAAAAAAAGCTTTTCGCTCAAAATTGAGGTGCCTTATCAGGTAAACAAAGGCAATTACCGGTTTAAACTGACGGCCGGCGCGAACATCGAACCACTTGCCCTGACAGTCAATATCGCAGAACAAGGTACGTACGAAACCTCATTTACAACCGACCAGCCCAATATGCAGGGACACTCCGGACAAAATTTTACGTTCCGGACAACCCTGAAAAACCAAACTGCAAACCAACAACTATATGCCCTGATGGCCGATGCGACCCGGGGCTGGACAGTCACGTTTAAATCGGCCGGACAATCGGTTACCTCGGTCGAAATGGAAGCAAACAGTTCGAAAGATATTACCGTTGAAATAACCCCGCCTGCCGAAATCGGTGCCGGCACTTACAAAATCCCGGTTAGCGCCGAAACCAGTTCAACCTCGGCCAAACTCGAGCTGGAAGTAGTCATCACCGGATCGTACAGCATGGAATTGACCACTCCGACCGGCTTACTAAGTGCTGAAATAACCGCAGGCGCCCAAAAGAAAATACAGCTTTCCGTACGCAACACCGGAACATCGGTTCTTTCTGATATTTCCCTCAGCTCGTCAACCCCTTCAAAATGGCAGGTCGAATTCGATCCGAAGAAAATCGATAAATTACTTCCCGGAAAAGATGCCCAGGTTACGGCCACCATCAAAGCCGACAAGAACGCTATTCCCGGCGACTATGTCCTGAACCTCGAATCTCGAACTCCGGAAGTAACCGCAAAAGCAACGTTCCGCATCTCGGTACAAACATCGATGCTGTGGGGCTGGGTGGGCGTGTTAATTATTGCTGCCGCTCTGGGTAGTGTTTTCTGGTTGTTCCGCAAATACGGAAGGAGGTAACCCGTGACTGACCGTATGATCGAACTGGTCGATCTGACCAAGAAGTACGGATCGTTTACCGCAGTCGACCAATTGAACCTGACCATCAACAAGGGTGAAATTTTCGGACTGCTCGGGCCCAATGGCGCCGGGAAATCGACCACCATCCTAATGATGCTCGGTTTGACAGACCCTACGTCGGGAACAGTCAGCGTATGCGGTATCGATTCAACGGCCAACCCCATCGAAGTAAAACGAAAAGTTGGCTACCTGCCTGAAGATGTCGGTTTTTACGACGACCGCACCGCGCTTGAGAACCTCTTGTACACGGCCCGACTGAACCGCATTCCGGAGAAAGAAGCCCGCGAAAAAGCCCAACAACTGCTGGTACGCGTCGGGCTTCCGGATGTGATTAACAAAAAAGCCGGGAAATTTTCGCGCGGGATGCGTCAACGTCTGGGACTGGCCGATGTGCTGATCAAAAATCCGGAGGTTATTATCCTCGACGAGCCAACCTCCGGAATCGACCCCAAGGGCGTCCGCGAATTTCTCGACCTGATTGCCCGCCTGCGCGACGAGCAGGGACTTACCGTACTGTTCTCGTCGCACAACTTGCACCAGGTTCAGGAGGTATGCGACCGGGTCGGCATTTTTGTAAACGGACGGCTGAAGGCAGAAGGCGATATCCCGTCGCTCTCGAAGAAATTGTTTACCGACAGCCTGTATGTAATCGAAGCCGGAGTCGAGTTGAACGGACTTTCCGGAGCATCCGGAGAAACCCAATGGCTGGCCAATATCCTGAACCCGATTGAGGGCATATCGTCGGTAAGCCGCAAGAACGGGGTCTTCCGTATCGAATGCTCCCGCAACTTATCAGCCGAAATTGCACGTGCCATCGTACATTCGGGCGCCAGCCTGATTTCGCTGAACAAGAAAGAATTCGGCCTCGATGAAATTTATTATCGTTATTTCGAAGGAGGTGAAAAATCATGAAGATCCATCATACAAATGCGTCCGGATGGTTGGGTAACTCCGGAAAAATTTCGCACCCGTTCTGGGTAATCGTACAAAAAGAGGTGGCCGATTATGTGCGCAGCTGGCGTTTCGTGATTTTGGTAGCCCTGATTGTATTGACATGCGCGGGCTCGATGTACACCGCGCTGACCAACTTCAGCAAAGCCATTAAACCGAACGACCCGGAAGGTACGTTCTTTTTCCTGAAACTGTTCACAATCACCGACGGAACCCTGCCCTCGTTTTTTGTATTTATCAGTTTTTTGGGGCCTCTTTTAGGTATCAGCATGGGGTTCGACGCCATTAATTCGGAACAAAACCGCGGAACACTGAGCCGGGTCATGTCGCAGCCCATCCACCGCGACTACCTGATCAATGCCAAATTTGTGGCTGCCCTGACGGTAATCAGTGTATTATTTTTTGCACTGGGGTTCCTGATTATTGGGCTCGGACTAATTACCATTGGCATACCGCCTACCGCCGAAGAATTTCTGCGCATGATATTTTTTCTTGCGCTCAGTATCGTTTACGTGGCCTTCTGGCTCAACCTGTCGATCCTGTTCTCGGTCAAGTTCCGTCAGGCTGCAACCTCAGCATTGGCCGGCATTTCGGTATGGCTTTTTTTCAGCGTATTTTACAACCTGATCATTAACCTGATAGCCAAAGCATTTTCGCCATCGCCCATGGCAACCGAGTATCAGGTAATTGGCTACCAGAAAATGTTGCTCAACCTGATGCGGATTAGCCCGAGCCAATTGTTCAGCGAAGGGACGACCACGTTGCTGATGCCATCGGTCCGCAGCTTAGGGCCACTCACCATGGAACAAGTTCAGGGAGCCATTCCCAGCCCGCTCCCTCTGGGACAAAGTCTGTTGCTGGTCTGGCCGCAGGTAACCGGTTTGCTGGCCGGGACCATTGTTTGTTTTGCCTTATCGTATGTGGCTTTTATGCGAAAAGAAATACGGTCGCGATAAGCGATCCCGATAATTTCCCGGAGAAAAAGGTTGCCCGAACGGGCTGCCTTTTTTTTTTTTGAATCATTCCCGCGAGGAAAAGAAGAACCCTCCTTCCCCTCGCAAACACGGGGACTCTGTCCCAGGCTGAGAAACGGGCTGTGGATACGTCAAATCAAGGCCCCAACATAAAACCTTTCCAGCCCTGAAAATTCGCATACTCCCAATAAATCTTATTTTTGTCGGATACTGCTAAAAACTTTTAAAAATGAAAAAACCATCACTATGGGCAGCAATCTTTGCCTGCCTGTTTTATCTGGCATCGTGCAATGTTCCGGAGAAAAAATCCGAAGAGCGTTTCCCCGACGGTACAGAGATCCCGGCTTGGTTTAACGACACGACCAGAATTAATCCCGACACACTGGGGGTCCAGCTGGTTGTGACCGACTTTGGAGCGGTGGGCGACGGACAAACCCTGAACACCGAAGCCATTCAGAAGGCCATCGACGAAGCCTCAGCCAAGGGCGGAGGCGTGGTCATCATTCCGGAAGGGACCTTCCTGACCGGGGCTTTGTTTTTCAAGCCGCACACGCATCTGCACGTCCGCGAAGGCGCTACCCTGCTGGGATCTGACGACATTGCCAACTTCCCGTTTGGCCCGTCGCGCATGGAAGGCCGCAGCATCGACTATTTTTCAGCCGTGATCAACGCCAATGGGGTTGACGGTTTTACCATCTCCGGGAAAGGGACAATTGACGGCAATGGGTTGAAATATTGGCAAGCCTTCTGGCAGAGGCGCGCCGAAAATCCGGAATGTACCAACCTGGAAGTATCGCGCCCCCGGCTGGTCTTTATACAAAACAGCAACAACGTGCAGTTGCAGGACGTCAGGCTCCATAATTCCGGTTTCTGGACTACCCACCTGTACCGATGCAACAATGTAAAAGCCCTCGGCCTTCACATCTTCTCGCCGGCCGAACCGGTAAAGGCGCCCAGCACCGATGCCATCGACGTGGATGCCTGCACCAATGTGTTGATTAACGGCTGTTACATGGAAGTGAACGACGATGCCGTGGCCCTGAAAGGCGGCAAAGGCCCGTGGGCCGACAAAGACACCACCAACGGCCCCAACCTGAACGTGATTGTACAAAACTGCACATTTGGGTTCTGCCACTCGGCGGTGACCTGCGGAAGCGAGGCTATCCACAACCGGAATATCCTGGTCCGCAACTGTAAAGTAAATGGGCCATCGCGTGTGCTGTGGCTCAAACACCGCCCCGATACCCCGCAATTGTACGAATACATCCGGGTCGAAAACATTACCGGATCGGCCGACCGGCTGGTATTTGCCAAACCGTGGCGCCAGTTCTTCGACTTGCAGGGACGCGAAACGCCGCCCGTGTCAACTTCGAATCATATTACCTTTAAAGACATCGATCTGGTTTGTAAAATCTTTGCCGACATCGATGTTTCGGAGACCGACAGCCTGAAAAACTTCACCTTCGAGAACATCCAGGCAACGGCCGAAAAAGGCGAACTGAACCAGTCGCTCTTCGACGGGCTGACCCTGAAAAACGTAGTAGTCAACGGGAAAACAATTGAATAAAAAACCGGACTGATGTGTTTGCAATCCCGACAAGTTTTGAAAATCTGTCGGGATTGCTTGTCTTAAAAAACAACCGGCTCACCCGCTTTGCGTTTAACATCAGCCTCGGGATATTTCAAGTTTTTGAATTTTTTCTTACCTCGGGGTGTATCAAAAATGGTGACACGCGCCACATAAAAATTGTGCCTGACATTATAAATACTGATCGGGCTGTCGATCTCCCCAAGCCGAAGCTCCGAATTGAAACAGTTGTTGAATATTTTATCTACAGAATCTTTCGACTCGACCAAGTACTTCTGATACGTACGGGCAGAATAATCCTCCACCAGCACATAAAATCCGGGACGGCCGTTCGGTTCTTCTTTTTCGTTAATGGGGCAGAATGAAAAACAAGACATAGCAATAGCTATCACCAAAAGTGTTTTCATAAAAAAGTTAATTGATGTTTGGATTGTATTCCTTGCCCTGACTCCGCTTTTAATCTCACAGAAAGATAGAATTTCCCGTTCTCACACCCTCGCAAAATTACCAGCAAATGTTAAGTAATCAGTTCATTGAATCGCGAAACAATGTTAACGGAAAAGAAAATTTTTTGCAACCCCGACAATTATTCTTATTGGGTTTCCCTTTCTATTTAGAGCAATTTTAAGTAATTCAAGCTTAAGGAACTCATCAAAAATCAGCATTCATCCGGTACAAACCGGAACCAGTTTTTAGCACCATGTTGCCCCGCACAAACTGGTTCATTCAATCTGTTCCTGAAAATTTAAATATGCCCCAACGCAATCCTCAAATGAGTTTTCGTGTCCTTACCTTTGCCTTACCAGAAACAATTACCAAATTCAAAAACAACCAACATTGTATGACATTTTTCAAACACTATTTTTCGGGCTACCGGGAGCCTGGCGGTATCAAAGAACTTTTAGATTTAGCCACCCCGATGATTATTTCTACTGCCTGCGACGGAGTGATGACTTTTACCGACCGGCTGTTCCTGGCCCGGGTTGGTTCTGAGCAAATGAACGCGGCAATGGGCGGCGGGGTTGCCATGCAGATGCTGATGTTCTTTTTTCTCGGGTTGACGGGTTACTCGACCGCCCTGGTCGCTCAATATTTTGGAGCCGGGGAGAAACACAATTCAAGCAAGGCTGCATCCCAGGCTATACTGGTTACATTACTGGCCTGGCCGGTCATTATTTTATTAAAACCGCTGGCCATTGCGTTCTTCGACCTGATGCACATTCCGGCATCGCAGATCGGATACCAGATTGAATACCTCAACATCCTGATTTGGGGAGCCATTTTCAGCATGATGCGCTACACGATGGGATGTTATTTTACGGGCATCGGGAAAACCCAAATCGTGATGCAGGCCACCATTGTTGCCATGATCGTGAACGTTGGCCTCGACTATATCCTGATTTTTGGCAAACTGGGGTTCCCGGCCATGGAGATACGGGGAGCCGCGCTGGCTACCATTTTCGGGGCTTTTTGTGCCCTGCTTGTCCTGATTACGGCTTACCTGAGCCGTGAAAACCGGGTGAATTTTGCCGTGTTGAAATCTTTCCGCTTCAACTGGCCAATCATGAAGCGACTACTTTACTACGGGTACCCGGCCGGATTGGAATTTTCGCTGAACTTCCTGGCATTCACCATTATGATTTCGCTGTTTCACGCGCAGGGCGACGTGGTCGCAACGGCAACGACCATCATGTTTAACTGGGATTTGGTTTCGCTCATCCCGCTGCTGGGCATCGAGATGGCCGTGATGAGCCTGGTTGGCCGTTATATGGGAGCCGGACAACCAGACACCGCCAATCATGCGGCCATCTCTGCTATTAAAACCGGGATCTTTTATTCGGTTGTAATACTGGCTCTTTTTGTCCTGATTCCGGAGGGACTGGTCCGTATCTTTCATCCGGAAACATCCACCGCTATTTTCGAAAATGCAGTGCCTATTGCCGTCTCGATGATCCGGATAGCCTCGCTATACGTGCTGGCCGAAGCCCTGATGGTGGCCTTGGTGGGCGCCCTGCGCGGCGCAGGCGACACCCATTTCACCATGATTGCCTCGGTTACCATGCACTGGTTGTTTGTCCCGGTGTTATTCCTTGCACTCAATATCCTTCATCTGCCAGTCTCAACCAGCTGGTTGATCTTGGTTGTTTTCTTCCTGCTATTTTGCTCGGTACTGGCATTCCGTTTCCGAAGTGGCAAGTGGAAGCAGATCAGAGTTATCGGATAATACTGACAAAACAAATGGCAATAAAAACACAAGGAATTTTGTTCCGGGGAAATGAACTTTTACTGTTAATGAAAAGTTTAACATCACGAATTACTGAATCCGTTGGCTTTTCTTTATTTTCGCAGTAACCTCGACATAAAACAAACAACAACATGAAGGAACTATATAATCTACTGGTTCAGGTTTTTACCGACATGTACCTGCACAAAATGTTCGTGCAGATTTTTTCGGTTGGCATTACGGCCATCGCCCTGTTTCTGGCAGCCTACATCATTAAATGGATTACCAATTTTATCGTCGTCCGCGTCATTCACAAATTAGTTGAAAAAACCGAAACCGAATGGGATGACTTCCTGCTGAAACGAAAGGTATTCAGCCGCCTGTCGCACATCACGGCGGCCATCATGATGTATTACAGCTACCAGTTCTGCGAATTTGAGACGGTAAACAGCCTGTTGCTGATCATCATCAAGATTTACTTTGTGATCATAGCTGTGTCGGTAATTTCCGGGGTACTTAAGGCATCGCACGACATTTATCTGACTACCCCCTACGCCGCCACACGCTCCATAAAAGGATACATCCAACTGTTGATGATCCTGGTGTATTTTATCGCCGGAATCCTGGTTATCTCGATCATCTTCAAACAATCGCCCACCGGCCTGCTCACCGGACTAAGCGCCCTGGCTGCCGTGCTGCTATTGGTGTTCAAAGACACGATCCTTGGCTTGGTTGCCTCCATTCAGCTTTCGGCCAACAAAATGCTAAAGCCGGGCGACTGGATTGAAATGCCCAGCCACCGCGCCGACGGAAATGTGATCGACATTTCGCTAAACACCGTAAAAGTGCAGAATTTCGACAAAACCATCACGACGATCCCGACCTATGCACTGGTTTCCGAATCATTCAGCAACTGGGTGGGGATGGAAGAGGCAGAAGGCCGCCGCATCAAACGTTCGATCAACATCGACATGAAAAGCGTACGATTCTGCACTCCGGAAATGCTTGAAGAGTTCAAAAAAATTGTACTGATCCGCGATTATGTGATTTCGAAGGAACAAGAAATTACCGAGTACAACAAGCAATTAGGCATCGAAGGCGACAAGCTGGTAAACGGGCGCCATCAGACAAACCTGGGTGTGTTCCGCAAATACCTGGAAGCCTATCTGCGCAATAACCCGATGATCAACCAGGACATGAGCCTGTTGGTACGCCACCTGCAACCCACCGACACCGGGTTGCCCATCGAAATTTACGTATTCAGCAAAGAAAAAGCCTCGGCCAATTACGAAGCAATCCAGGCCGACATTTTCGAACATCTGCTGGCCGTAATTCCTGAATTTGGGCTGCGGGTGTTCCAATCACCTTCCGGACACGATATCAGCGAGTTGGGCAAACGACTGAATTAATATCGCATCAACTAATCCTTCTGTCTGGTTTTAAAATCCTGACAGAAGGAGTTTACAAATACCTTTTCCTGTCCCCATGTCCGGAATTCATTCAGAAAAGCTACCATCCGGAGAATTTCTTCATCGCTTGGGTCTGGCTGATTGCTGGTTGCATCCAGCGCACAGAAATTCATGAACCTGTTATAAAAGCGGCTTTCGTCGAAAAACGATTCCGGCACTTCGTAATATCGTTTCAGTTCGCGGAACATGCTGCCAACCGACGAATGGACCGGCATGAAGTCATTCTTCATCAAGGCGGCGGTCAGGTAAGCTTCCAGCGAAAGCCCGATCAGGTTATACAACACGGCATTGCCCAGATTACGCCTTTTTGTAACCATTCCATTTACCGTTTTGCAATAAGCTTCGGCCTCATCACGGTATTTTTCCCATTCTTCATCCATATTCGTAGGTTTTTTAACGTTCTACCTGAAAATCGCTTCGCGTTGCCCGAGATAATGCTTCAGCGTAACATCATTGCAATCCGGCAACTGCAGGAGAAACAATCTCAAAAAATAGAAATATGCCTTTTATCTTCATTCACCATTGTCAGAACCTCATCAAAAGCGATAACCCGCCTCTCCCGACCTGATTTTGATTTCAACCGATTCATCAATTGGTCTATTTGCCCGGGTTGAAGCGAAACGCCATGATTGTTTAAATACCGTTTTACTGCTCCCGATCCGCTATGCTTACCAATAACTAATTCGGTTTCCCGGCCTAATTCCTCCGGACGAAAAGGCTGGTAGGCCAACTCGTTTTCCATCAGGCTCCGGCAATGAATGCCCGACTCGTGCCGGCAAATCATCTCGCCGGTAATCGGTTTCGACTCGTGAATTGCCCGGTACGAAACATCGGACACATACCGGCATATTTTCTGCACCATCGGTATATTCAGTCCGGGGTTCATGTTGGCGCTCACTTTCATTGCCATGGCCAGTTCTTCCAGACAAGCGTTTCCGGCTCGCTCACCTAACCCGTTGATGGTCGCGCTGACCGATCGGGCCCCCGACAGAAATGCCGCAAGCGAATTGGCCGTTGCCATGCCCAGGTCGTTGTGCCCATGAAATTCAAAATCGACAAACGGGAACCGTTGGGTCACCGAGGTAAACAACTCGGCCACCGAAAACGGGTTGAGTGTTCCAACCGTATCGGCCAACCGAATCCGGTCAACACCTTCGGCCAGACAAGCCGTGATGAACTCATCCATGAAATCGCGATCGGCCCGGCTTGCATCCTGAAAGCCAATCGCCACGAATCCGAAGAAACGACGGGCCAGCGCCACCATCCGGGGCATGTGTCCGAGTACCCACCCGCGGTTCCGCCCAATGGCCGACAACTGGATATCGGAAACCGGGAACGAAATATTGATACGGTTAGCGCCGGTCCGGGCCGATGCCTCAACATCGGACTCCCTGGCACGCGCCCAGCAAAGCTTATCAAACCGGAACCCGCTTTTGACGATCTCACTGATCACCTGTTGTTCATCGGGCCCCATGGCGGGCGTACCAACTTCCACTTCGTTGATCCCCAACTCTTCGAGCATCGCGGCTATGCGAAGTTTCTCCGGAAGGGTAAAAACTACCCCCGGGGCCTGCTCGCCGTCCCGAAGGGTAGTATCGATGATATAGCCTCCCCTAACCCTTCCGGAGGAGGAGGACTTTTGGCCTGCCTTATTTTGATTCTTCCGTGTTCTTTCCATTGGTCGTTTCTTTTTAAGATTAGCCGTTTTAAAGTGTTCGCTGCCCTAACTCCTTTCCTCCTCGGGGAAGGGCGGGGAATGGGGCTCCCTTTCTATTCGCTGATCAGGTACTCGTCCACGGCATTTCCTTCTTCAAGGGCGTCGAGGATTTCGTCGATACGGTCGGTTGTGATGCCGCCATACCACCAGTTATTGGGCTGAATAACCATAACCGGCCCCTGCGAGCAAACATTCAAACAAGCGGTTGACGAAACAGCTACGTCAAGGCCGCGATCAGCACACTCTTCAGTTACGTACTGAATAAATTCGGCCCCGCCGTTTTTGTTGCAGTAGCCTTTGGCGTCGCCGGCAACCCGGTACGAGTTGCAAATCAGGATGTGATAGTCTGGTTTTTTCATGATTAAAAAATGAAGCCCCACCCCAACCCTCCCCTTTGGGGAGGGAGTCAGAAGAGCTGGTTAATAATATCATGCACTTTCAATTATAAAAAGAACGTTTTTTAAAAGTCTTCCCCTTCGGGGAGATTTAGAGGGGCTTTCTCTTTCAGCACCCGGTTGCTTTCCCGGAGCAAGAGGCGCCACATTTGAAAACGTCGGCCTTTTTCACGGTTCGCAATTCCT
The DNA here is from genome assembly GCA_029265715.1 of Bacteroidota bacterium. Taxonomy (GTDB): domain Bacteria; phylum Bacteroidota; class Bacteroidia; order Bacteroidales; family Prolixibacteraceae; genus Aquipluma. The sequence continues at coordinate 13,782 of JAJUGZ010000022.1, read as the reverse complement.
TGCCTTTGTAAACAGCATCCAGGCCTTCGTCGATCAAGCCGGTCATTTCGATAATCCGGATGCCGCTGCGCCCGATGATGGCCGACGGACTGGGGCCAATCCCCCCAACCAGCAACGCACGGCAATCGTCCAACATCTTTCCAAGCGTTTCCCATCGGGCATTTCCGGTACCGGCGGGCGGTGTTTTGCGCTGTTCAACCAACCGGTAACCATTCGGTGTTTCACGGAAAACATACACCCGGTCGGCCTCGCCCAGGTGTTGGTTCACCAGCATTCCTTCGTAACTGGCCACCGCCACAAACGGACGGGTTTCGTCTGGCACAGCGCTCATCGACGTAACTTCCGACATGATTTTTTTTGCTTCGGCATCGTCCTGCCCCAGCAAGCCAACGGCATCGGCACGGCAACGCGCACAGTGGGTCATCGGCTTCAGGTGTCTGGCAATTTTCAGCCTGATTTCGCGCATGGTCAGCACATCCGGTTCCTTCAGAGTCCCCAAAGGAGTTCCTTCGACCGGATAAAGCGGAATGGCATTCATCAGTTCAGCGCCCAGCTCTTTGGCTTTTTCTGCGACCGACTCAACCAGATGATCGTTGATTCCGGGGACAACGATCGTGTTGATTTTTACCGTGATCCCGAATTTCCGGAGCATGCGGATGGCCAGGATCTGATTTTCAAGCAGCAGTTCGGCAGCCGCTTTCCCGAAATAGCCCTGTTTGTTCCAGCGGGCCCATTTATATATTTTTTCTGTGACCCCGGTATCGAGGGCATTCAGGGTGATGGTGACATGACTGACCCCCAACTCAGCCAACTCTTCGACATAGGGAGCCACATTCAACCCGTTCGACGACAGGCATAAAATCATGTCGGGGAAATGGCTCCGTACCAGCCGCAAGGTGGTCATCGTTTCGTCCGGATTGGCAAACGGGTCGCCCGGCCCGGCAATGCCAACCACCGAAAGGTGTGGCATTTTCTCTTCCAGCTTAATCAGGTAAGCCAGAGCCTGTTCCGGCGAAAGCACTTCGCTGGTTACGCCCGGACGGCTTTCGTTCACGCAATCGAAATCGCGCTTGCAATAGTTGCACTGAATATTGCATTTGGGAGCTACCGGTAAATGAACCCGGGCATAGATCCCTTTCGCTTCGATGTTGAAGCACGGATGTTTTTCGAGGTCAATCATAGCAGTTCGATTTAGAGTTACATGTATTTGTAGCCGACGGGCGATTTGTCTTGTTTGTCCTGAATCAGTGTGTTCACAATCAGGTCGAACAATTCCTGAGTCCCGGTGTAGCCGATGTGTTTGATGCGTTGCCCGCCAATCCGGTCGTGGATGGGAAACCCGCAACGAACAATTGGTATTTTCAGATCGCGGGCAATATAGTAGCCCTTGCTGTTTCCGATCAGGATGTCGGGCTTGTTGGCCGTACACCATTCGTGTATCATTTCGTAGTCGTAAGCATTTTTCGCCAGGATCGTGCCGGCTTTGGCCGGGCAATATTTTCTGATTTCTTCTGCCAGCCTGCCGCTTTCGCCGCCGGTTGCTGCCAGCGCCACATCGATGCCGATTTCGCTCAGGAAAATGGTCATGGCCACCACAAAGTCTTCTTCGCCATATACCACGGCCCGTTTGCCAAACACGTATTTGTGGCCATCGGCATACGAATCGATCAGCCGGCCCCGTTCTTTCAGGTATTTCTCCGGAATCGGGATTCCTGAAACCCGGCTCAGTGTTTCGAAAAACAGGTCGTTCATTTCAACGCCAACCGGAATTGGTATCCGGTGGTTTTCAACACCGAACTGATCCTTCAGATATTCGGCCGCCGTAGTCGACAGGTTGTTGTTTTTAACCCTTCCGGAGAGGCTGCCCTTATTCAGCACGGTTCCCATTTCGATCGAAGCGCAAGCCGAGCCACAGCGTTTAACCGACTCGATGGGCGTTCCGCCTTCCGGGATCCGCCTGTAAGTTTCCCACATCGGGTTGTCGAGCGTTTCGGAATAATCCGGCAGCAAAATGTACCCGATCCCGAAATCGGACATGATGGTTTTCAGTTGCCGCAAATCTTCGGTCGAAACAAATCCGGGGAAAAGATTGATATGGCTACCTTTCCCGCCACCTTCGGCAATCGACTTAACCGTGGCTGAAACGGCTTCGTGAAAGCCGTCCATGTGCGAGCCCTGGTAACTGGGAGTAGAAGCCGCAATAAAATGCGGCAACTCCCGGTCTTTGGCATGTAGTTTATAATTGTGGATATAGAGGTTAACGTCGTCGCCAATGGTCTCGCTCAAACAGGTGGTTGTAAGCGCAACAACCTCGGGCTTGTATTGGCTGATCACATTATCGATGGCCGTGTGACAGTTGGCGCCCCCGCCGAAAATGGTCGCTTCTTCGGTAAAGTTCGACGAGGCAATATCGACCGGTTCTTTATAGTGGCTGATCAGGTAGCGCCGGATATAGGTGGCACATCCCTGCGACCCGTGGATGATCGGGACACAGCCCCGGATCCCTTTAAAAGCCACGCTGGCCCCAAGCGGAGCGCACAGTTTACAGGCATTCCGCGTTGCTACAGCCCCCCCTAATCCCCCCGAAGGGTAGGAGAAAGAAGAAGCCCCTCTAAATCTCCCCGAAGGGGAGGCTTCTGAGCCTGCTGTATTTTGTATTTTCTGAGTCCTCTCCATTGGTTGCTTTTTTAATATCTGCCTTTCAAAGTATTCATTAAATATGGTTCCCTCTTTCTCCCTCCCCTTCGGGGAGGGTCGGGGTGGGGCCTCTCATAAACTTCCAGACCGGGCTGCAAACCGAAGCATGAACTTCCTTCGCAAAATTCAACATGCCTTCGTAGCCGGCCAGCGCTTCTTTCCGTTCGTGATTGTGATCGCAAAATCCGAGTCCGAGCTTGTAAGCTATTGGCCGTTCTTTCACCCCGCCGATGAAAAGGTCAGCCCCCGTAAGTTTTACAAATTCAGAAAGTTCGTTCGGATTGGAGTCGTCTACAATGATGGTACCTTCGTCACACAGTTCTTTCAGCAGGTTGTAGTCGTCGGTGTTACCCGTTTGCGAGCCGACAACCACGGTTTTCATCCCGATGAGCCGAAGCGCCTTGACCAGGGAAATCGCTTTAAAGGCCCCTCCCACATAAATCGCAGCTTTCTTTCCTTCCAATTGCGCGCGATAAGGTTGGAGGGCCGGTAACAACCGGCTGAGTTCTTCTTTCACCAGCGCCCGGGCTTTTTCCATCATCTCTTCCGATTTGAAAAAACGGGCTACTTCATACAAGGCGTCCGACATGTCTTCGATCCCGAAATAGGAGACCTTCATGAACGGGATGCCGTACTTTTCTTTCATTTCTTTGGCCAGATGCACCATCGATCCGGAGCATTGGACCACGTTGAGCTGGGCAGTGTGTGCTTTCCGGATATCGTCGATTCGGCCATCGCCGGTCATGCAGGCTACCAGGTTCACGCCCATTTTCCGGTAATACTCAGAAAGCATCCAGAGTTCGCCGGCCAGGTTAAAGTCGCCCAAAATGTTGATGCTGTATTCCGGAGCTTTGTAAACCGGATCGGTGCCAATCAGTTTCGATAAAGCGCTACAGGCAATTTTGTAGCCGTCTTTTTTGGTCCCGTTAAACCCTTCCGACATGACCGGGATCACGTCGATGCCTTTTTCTTTGGTTACCCGGCGGCAAACGGCTTCCACATCGTCGCCAATTACACCTACAATACAGGTAGCGTACACAAAAGCGCCCTTCGGTTTGTACGTATCAATCAGACTGACAAGGGCATTGTACAACCGGGTTTCGCCGCCAAATACCACTTCTTTTTCTTTCAGGTCGGTGGTAAAACTCAGGCGGTGGATTTGTGGCCCGGACGAAAGTGCCCCGCGAATATCCCAGGTATAAGCAGCGCACCCAACCGGCCCGTGTATCAGGTGCAATGCATCGGCAATGGGATACAAAACCACCCGTGACCCGCAAAACACACATGCCCGCTGGCTGACCGATCCGGCCAGACTTGCTTTTCCGCAGGCAATTTCAGCATGGTCGCCTTGCCGTTTGGTGACGATCTGCTTCATTCGTTCTTTTAAAAGTTCGCCCATAATTTTCGTTTTTTTAAGAAGGGGGAGGCTGCGGGTTGCCTCCCCCCGGTTTTTGACATTATGAAGAACATATTGAAGGAAAGAAAATCTTATCCGTTAATCCTGACAGGTTTAAAAAACCTGTCAGGATTGTATAAATTACATAGTCAGTTCAAACGATTCCTCCTTAGCTGTTGCATCGATGTTATCCATGAGCGCACCCAGAATTTTTTCGAGGATGCGGATACCACCCATGTAACCAATTGTCGGGAAGTAGCTGTGGCCAACGCGGTCGAGGATCGGGAATCCCATCCGGACGAACGGGATTTTTTCGTCGCGTGAAATGTATTTTCCGTAGGTGTTACCGATAATCAGGTCAACGGGATTTTCCTTGATCCACTGGTGCATCAGGAACATGTCGGCCTGGGGCCCGTTTTTATATTTAGCTTCCGGTACGCGCTCGGCAAGAATTGCCTCCATTCGTTTTTCGAACGCTTTGCCGGGTGTTCCGGAAACTACATACACCGGTTTCATGTCGATATCAACCAGAAATTCAACCAACGGGATGATGTTGTCCGGGTCGCCAAAAACGGCTACACGTTTTCCGTACAGGTACTGGTGCATGTCGGTGATTACATCGACCAGCCGGCCTCGTTCTTCGTTGATGGATTCGGGGATTGAAACCCGTCCGGCGTTGGCCAGAGCCTGAATGAAGCGGTCGGTTGCCGAGAGACCAACCGGAATGTCGGTAATTTCGAAAGGCACTTTGCATTTGTTGTCAAGCATGACTGCTGCACTGCGGGTTGCCCACGAACCCATCCCGATGGTTTTCATGCTGTCGCCCATACTGACCAATTCTGGGATCGTAGTCCCGCCTTTGGGGTACATCTCAAATTTTCCGGTCATCGGGGTATCGAGCACATCCGACGTATCGGGAGCCAACACCGCACTGATCTTCATCAGTTTGGCAATACGCTTCAATTCGCGCATATCTGACGGCTCCACCCATCCGGAGAGCAGGTTTACCTGGCGCTTTTTCTCGTCGGTTTTCTCGGCAAAATATTTCACAATCCCTTCGAGCATGTTGGCATAACCGGTTACATGCGAACCTACATAACTTGGGGTCGAAGCGTAGATTACGTGTTTCCCGAGCGGCACCTTACCCTCGTCGCGGGCTTTGTTGATGATCTGGCCGAGGTCGTCGCCGATTGTTTCAGACAAGCAGGTTGAATGAACAGCGATAATTTCAGGATCGTAGATCGAGAAAATGGTATCGACGGCCTGTAACAGGTTGGCTTGTCCGCCGAATACCGAAGCGCCTTCGGTAAACGAACTGGTTGAAGCCATGACCGGCTCTTTGTAGTGACGGGTCAGGGTACTGCGGTGATACGAACAACATCCCTGCGAACCGTGGCTGTGCGGAAGGCATCCGTGGATACCCAAGGCAGCGTACATGGCCCCTACCGGCTGACAGGTTTTTGCCGGGTTTACTGTTAAGGCACTCCGCTCTTTTACCGCGCTTGTTGTATGTCGTAATAACATAATTGGTCCTCCTTTTTAAATTAAGCTTCAATGGTTATACTTCCTACAATTTCGGGCTCGTGTTTCCATGGAGCATCTACCTTTTTCCAGATGTTGGTAGCCAGCATACGTTCCATTTCCCTGTAGAAATTGACAGCGCCGCCAAAGGCTGCATAAGGGCCGCCATAGTCGTAGCTGTGGAGCTGTTTCAACGGAACCCCGAGTTTCTGGACCACGTATTTTTCTTTGATTCCGGCACAAAATATATCGGGTTTGTAGAACTCGATGAGCTTTTCGGTTTCCCAGTGGTTCACATCATCGATCACCAACGAGTTTTTGGCCATATCGGGCATCATTCCGGCGTAGTCTTTAAACTCGTATCCGGATGCTTCCAGTTTAGCCTTCTTCTCAACCAGGTCGGGACGGAAGTGTGCTTCGTCCTTAGTCACTTCAAGTTCTTCGATATTGCGGGTATCGGCGTCGATCTTGATGTTGGGGATTACCTTACGGCCTTCGTAGTCGTCGCGGTGAGCGAACTCATAACCGGCCGAAACAACACGTATCCCAAGTTCGGTAAATAACTCCTGATAATGATGGGCACGTGAACCACCCACAAACATCATGGCCAGCTTGCCTTCTACTTTGGGTTTTACCGTATCGGCAACCGCTTTTACTTTAGCCATTTCGCGGGCAACAATTTCTTCCACTTTGGCTGTGAGTTCGGCATCGTCGAAATACTCGGCAACTTTCCGGAGCGATTTGGCCGAAGCCTCGGCGCCAATGAAATTTACCTTGATCCACGGAATGCCATATTTTTCTTCCATCATCTCGGCGATGTAATTGATCGAGCGGTGGCACATAACCATGTTCAGGTCGGCCGTGTGCGCATATTCCATGCTCTTGATGGTTGAGTTTCCGGAGAAGGTTGACAGCAGGGTAATCCCGGCTTCTTCGAACAGGCGTTCGATTTCGAACGCGTCGCCGCCGATGTTGTATTCGCCCAACAGGTTCACCTGGAATTTTCCGGCGCGCGGACGGTCGTTCAAACCAACCACATTTTTAAATACGCCATTGTTGGCAATGTGGTGGCCGGCCGACTGGGAAACTCCGCGGTAACCTTCGCAACTAAACCCGAAGATATTGATGCCTAACTCAGCTTTCATGTCGCGGGCAACGGCATGAACATCGTCGCCGATCAAACCAACCGGACAGGTTGAAAAGATACCGATTGCTTTTGGTTTGAATATTTCGTAAGCTTCGCGGATGGCTTCCTTCAGTTTGGCCTCGCCACCAAACACGATGTTTTCGTCCTGCATATCGGTCGAGAAAGCGTAGGTCATGAAGTTTTCATCGCTTTCGGCCGGACGGGTCTGGTTGCGGCGGGTTAGCCAGGCGTAAAAGCTACAGCCGATTGGCCCGTGAACCAAGTTGATGATGTCGCGGGTCGGGCCCAAAACGACCCCTTTGCATCCGGCGTAAGTACAACCGCGTTGTGTGATAATACCCGGAATGGTCCGAACGTTTGCCTGAATTTCCTGATCGACGGCCGGATCGTTGATGATCATTGATTTGGCGCGTTTCTTGGCCACTTTCGGCGGGTATTTTTTCAGGATTTCTTCTTTCAGTCCGGAAGGATCCGGAAGTCCGTTTATATAATCTTTTTTCTTTGGCATAATGATACGTTTTAATCGAGTGTTACATCGCCTCTTTCGCCGGTACGAACCCGAACTGAATCGTAAATCGGGGTTACGAAAATTTTGCCGTCGCCGGGAGCCGGAGTTTGATTGGCTTCAATAATGGTGTCAACAACCAATTGTACTTTATCGTCAGGAACAACAACGTTGATCACCCTTTGAGGACGTAAGCGGGGTTCCTTTCCCAGGTGTGCCAGAGCCTCCGGAAGGTCTTTTTTGACCCCTTCGAGCACTTTGGCATCCCACAGACCTTTTCCGCGGCCAAACACATGTCCGGTAGCAGTCATCGAAGTGATGCCGGCTGCAGTCAATGCGCGTTTGGTTTCGTTCATTTTGTCGATGCGGATAATTGCCATGATCATTTTCATCTGTTTATCTTTTCAAATTTGTTTTTTTACATTTCTCGTATCTGCCTATTCATTTCAAACTATTTCTCAACGGATGGAATTCGTATGATCAACAACCAACCCACGTTGGACGGATTACTTCATCCATGCTCATTTCATACTTCGAATGGTTTAGGCAGTTTATAATTCTTTGGTACCGCGGCTGATGGTGTAAGCCTCGTCGACCGGAGAGATGAAGATTTTTCCGTCGCCGAATACACCGTTCGGCTCGGTTCGGGCCGCTTCCATGATGGTGGTTACGGCAAAGTCTTTATCTTCATCTTTTACAACCATGATCAACATTTCTTTCGGAAGCTCGTCGTAAGTCACATCTCCGATTTTGATACCACGCTGTTTACCGCGGCCTACAACCGACATTTTGGTTACGGCTACATAACCTGCCTCGAATAAGGCTTTCAATACTTTACTTGATTTTTCAGGACGTACAATAGCTCTGATCATTAACATACTTTGGTTCTCCTATTTGTTAAATTAGTTAGCAATACCGAAATCAATCAAAAGTTTTTCCAGCTTGTCGATAGGCAGCGGTTTGGGGATCACGAACATGTCGTTTTCGTCGATCGCTTTGGCCAACGCACGATATTCATCGGCCTGCTGGTGCTGAGGGGCGAAATCGATTACCGTTTTACGGTTGATTTCGGCGTGCTGAACCATGTTGTCGCGGGGAACAAAGTGGATCATCTGGGTCCCCAGTTGTTTAGCCAACTGCTCGATCATTTCACGTTCGTTGTCAACTTTACGTGAGTTACAGATCAGACCTCCCAGACGAACCGTACCGGCCTGGGCATATTTCTGTATCCCTTTACAGATGTTATTGGCAGCATACATGGCCATCATTTCTCCGGAAACCACGATATAAATTTCTTCGGCTTTACCATCGCGGATTGGCATGGCAAACCCACCGCAAACAACGTCGCCAAGTACATCATAGAACGTATAGTCGATTTTGAATTTGTCGTCCCAGGCCCCTAATTGTTCCAACAGGTTGATGGAGGTAATGATACCACGGCCGGCACACCCTACCCCTGGTTCAGGGCCTCCTGATTCAACACAACGGACACCACCAAATCCGATTTTTACGATATCATCCAGATCAACATCCTCGCCTTCTTCGCGAAGTGTATCCAGAACGGTTTTCTGAGCCAGACCACCTAAGAGCAGACGGGTAGAGTCAGCTTTAGGGTCGCAACCCACTACTTTTACATTTTTACCGGCTTCGACCAACCCGGCTACGGTGTTTTGTGTGGTTGTGGATTTTCCGATTCCACCTTTACCATAAATAGCAATCTTTCTCATCGTTGATTATTTTTGGGTTAAACACGTTTTCGTTCGATCCCTGCTTTGCCAAAACGGTGCCAAACACGAGACAAAAAACAAAGGACAAAAGACAAAAGACAATTAAAAACACTGGCAATAAGCGCATTGCGGTTATCGTATTTTTTTGAGCGGGGTTTTGGCACGACGAAAAAATCCTACTTTTTGGTAGGAATCGGGGATTGCAGTCACCAAATGTGCTTTTTAGCAGAAAACCAATAGAAACAAGGGTTTTCGGCAAATTAACACGAACTTAACCTACATTTTGGTAGCCTGAGGGAATTGCCGACACATGCTCTTTTATGGTCATTTTGGACACGACGGAGCGCAAAAATCCGACTTTCGAGGATGAAAATAGCTCTCCTGTTATTGTTTGTACTTAATTCAAGCTTTCGGTTATTTAATCCTGATTATTCCACCGAACATCATTCAGAAAAAATACTCGTCTCATATACACCCATAGGTTTTAGAATAAAACCAAACAAAGAAGAATTCATGTTAAAATTTAACCTTGACCCGCTCTGGGATTATTCTTCGCCAAATATATTTTACTATGATAAAGTTCAGCTTTGGGCTGGGTTAGTAATCGGTTATTCGTCCGAGTGAATGAGCAACGACAAATAATCAGTCTGAAATCGTGTTTTTCCGGGCAGCATGATTAATCCTGTGAGCTCGATGTCACCAGATCAATCATGGCCATCCCAAAAGTAATTCGCGCTACGTGAAACCTTTATTCCTATCGAACTGTAAGACAAATAGGTAGTTGCACGGGAACCTATTTACAGAAGCTCTAAACACGCTGTTTACAATGCGTTTTTGATCTGTTTTAAAAAACAATAAAAACAACAAAGCCATGGACCGCATGCATAAATTGACAGACGCCCTTTATTATATCGGGGTTTTAACGTTTTTTGTTGGCTCGTTTGATCTACTGGAGGGATCAGTCGTTATAGCCATCGGGAGTGTGTTAATGGCCATTACCACTCTGCTCATGAATGACCGTCACCGGAAAATATTCCTGGCCTCATCTGTTCTGATTGTTTTGGGGGTTATTTTGATGAATTACCTGTCGTCGCTGGGAGGATTTGGGGCGAATCAGCGCTTTTATGGTGGTGGGCAATCCTCATCCTTCCTTATCCGGCTGGTTGGATTATCACGGTGACAACCTTGATTGTGCGCCTGATACACAACCGCAGGGAATTAATGCACAGTGTTCACTTTAAAGTCTGAAAAACGGGCCTTCGGCTCCGGGGAAATCAGAATTAACCTGAATCCGACATAAGCAATAAGAAAAAAGAAATGCCGTATTTTTTATCAATCATTGTTGACTCACCCCAAACCCGGTGATTATGAGGGACAAATAAAATCTAAATAGGTTCTTACTTGTTATAAAAAAGCACGCAAAATATCCTGATAAAAAAGATGTTGTGAGTAACCGTTAAATCAAACTCACGTCGGTTACAAATCCTTTTCCCAAAAATACATCGGCGGGTTACAATCATGGTAACCTGCTTTTTTATATAGTTGCTGCGCGTTCAAATTATCGTTCCTGACCTCCAGGTTCAGCCGGCAATAACCTTCCCTGCGTGCAAAAGCGGCCAGTTCATCGAGCAAAAATTGCCCCACTCCCATTCTCCGGAAAACCGGGTCAACAATCAAATCATGAATATTCAGCAAAAATTTTCCCCGGAAGGTTGAGAAACACCGGTTGCAATTGGCCAAACCAGCGAACTGCCCATCCAGCAAAGCAAAAAATCCGAGATACGCCGGATGATTCTTCAATCCTTCGATAATCCGGGGAGCTAATCCGTCAGGCATTGGCGACCCGCTGCCCATTTCATCGCACATGTACAAATCCAGCAAGCGGATCAGCTCATGCTGATGAAACGGGTCAGACAGATCAACCGGCAATATTTCGAGCGTCATAGATTGGTCGTGCTTTTTTTTAATCGCAACCAAGTATATAATTACACTTTAAACCGCCAGGGTTCAATGTTGTATTTTTTTACCCGGGTGCCCAGCATCCGCTCGGTAACTTTCAGCAGATCGGCTGCCTTGGCAATATTTCCCTGGGTTGTAGTCAACGCCTCACGGATCAACTGCTTTTCGACCTGCTCGACCGAAAAAGTCAGTCCACCGTGAGCCTGTGTATTGGTCGAATCGGCCGTTTGCAACGATGGCGGAAGATTATAGCTGTGAATCACGTTATCCTGACTTAAAATACAAGCACGTTCAATACAGTTCTCCAGTTCGCGAACGTTTCCCGGCCAAGAATAAATCATAAGCATATTCAGCGCAGAGGTGGTAATCCGCTTAATTTTGGCATTGTTCCTTTTATTGAATTTCTCGATAAAATGATCGACCAGGATCGGGATGTCGTCCCGGCGGTCGCGCAGCGGCGGCACAAAAATCGGGAACACATTGATCCGGTAATACAAGTCCTCGCGAAACTTATCCTGCTGAATCAATTCTTCCAGGTTGCGGTTCGTCGCAGCGATAATGCGCACATCCACCGAAATTGTTTCGGTCCCTCCCAACCGTTCGAACTGCCGCTGCTGTAAAATCCGGAGAATTTTCACCTGCGTCGACAATGGGATATCCCCGATTTCATCCAGGAAGATGGTTCCTCCATCGGCCAGTTCAAACCTGCCCTTCCGGCGCGATTCGGCTCCGGTAAAGGCTCCTTTTTCATGACCAAACAATTCACTCTCAATCAGCGAATCGGGCAATGCAGAACAGTTTACTTTTATAAAGTTTTTATCTTTTCGGTTGCTTGAATAGTGAATGGCGTCGGCAACCAGTTCTTTCCCGATGCCGCTTTCCCCGCGAATCAACACCGTCGAATTGGTTTTGGCAACCATGTTCATCAGCGCATACACATCCTGCATCTTAGCCGAATTCCCAATCATATTGCCCGGGCGGTGGTTTTCCAAGAGCATGATTTCCAGTTGCTGGTTCTTCTGTTTCAAGAGTTCAATTTCTTCCAGGCGTTCCTGTTTGGAACGAACCACATTCGAGATCATCGAACCAATAATCGACATGAGCTGAATATCTTCCTCGTACATGATATGCGGATTGAAAACCCGGATTACGCTGAGCGCCCCCGTTACTTTCCCCGATTCGACAATCGGCACACAAATGAACGTGAGTTCCTCGCCGTCTTTTGTAAGTTCCTGTTGTGTCCGGTTCAGGAAAAGGTTCGATTTCGAAATCTGGTCAATCACAACCGGCCGGCCCAATTCGACAACCCGCCCAATGACGCCTTCGCCCAACTGATATTTTCCCCGGGCCTGTTGTGCTGTACTCAGGCCATAAGCAGCTTCAATAAAAATTTGTGAGCTTTCGCGGTTAAAAATGGTCAGGAAACTACGCTCGGCCCCCAGGTGTTTAACAACGATCTCCAAAATCCCTGAAAGTTCCATTTTTACTTCTTTCGATTGAATGAGCCGCTGACTGATTTCAAAAAGCAACAAGAGCTCCTTCAACCCATAGCACTGATTTCCGCCTTTTTTGCATCGAAACTCCATACCTGTAAATTACATTACGACATAATAAACTCAAATAATTTGTATTTATTCTCAAAAATGACGATTATTATCTCTAAAAAGACAATAAAACATGATTTACAATGTCATTTTAACAATTCATTAACTTCAAAAAAACATCAACTGATCAGAAATAACAATACTTCGTTAAAAAATTAAGCAGCAATAGTGCCGAGATTTATAAGTTCTTTCATAAGTAAATATTGTTGTTAAAAAGATGGAATAGCCATGATCCGGTTATTATTTTCATTATCTGCTGGTGTTTGCAAATCATGGCTATTTCATTGGGATACTGTCAAGCCATTTCATAAAAAAAATGGACGAGCAACTACGGTTGCTTTCGCCCCTGCTTTTTAACTGGATTAATTGTCGTACATCCATGATATCTATCTTTTTGGCGGTCATATCGCTTTGCTTTGGTTAAAAAGCCATAAGATAGAAATCATTCTTTTTCTCTTTTCGGTGGCACATCTTGAATTAAAATGGGTGGCACAACTTCGTCCGTTTTATCTAATGAGGCGCCTTCCCCCTGTATTGTCCACCGATTCACAAATAGACATTTCATGCATTCACCAAACCTGATTTAGGTAACCCACTGTCAGATGTGTCCTAAAACACAAAATGCAATCCCGGCAACTCAAATCAACAACAAGAGCTTTGCCATTAAAGGCCCAACCGGGAATTACCCCCCCAGGTATGTTTAGCAGCATATTGCGTACACAAAACAACAGTCCTATTTTTAATAAAATAATTATTGAAAAACATCCCGACAAAGAGAGATAAATAATTGACGGACAGGATGTACAATCTGATAATGTCTGCTCATGCTAAAAGAAAAAACCACAATTAACCAAAGGCTCATTAATGCCTTGTTGCTCCATTCCAGCTTTATCGACGACCTGGGACTACTGAACGGGAAAATGGGAATAGCCATTTGCTTCTATCATATAGCCCGGCAAACCGGAGATTCCATTTATGAAGACTACGCGGGCGAGCTGCTTGACGAAATTTATGATGAAATTAATACTGCTACCCCGCTGGATTTTGAAAACGGATTAGCAGGTATTGGTTGGGGTATTGAATACCTTGTTCAAAATAAGTTCATTGAAGCTGATACCAATGAAGTACTGGACGAATTTGACAAACGGCTGATGCCGCTGATTTATAGTTTTCCACCAGCTATCGGATTATGCAACGGACTGGTAGGACTGGGGGCATACCTCTTA
>JAJUGZ010000091.1 GCA_029265715.1 Bacteroidota bacterium | reverse complement strand
CATTGTACCACAATATGTTACTCATCGAACGATTTATTGGCGTGTTCGCTGTAAACCCAAACAAACTAAAAAATCAAGATATTGTCAAAGAACTTATATATTTCGGCACTATTGCCGCTTAAAATTTAACGGAGTATTGACATTGTAGTGTTTTATTAAAAAGATTACCTAAAATAAACAGTCATGGAAAAGAAGTTCGTGGTAATCCTTTTTGTGTTTGCATTAGTGGTTGGCACACAAAAAGCGTTTGCAATTTCAGGGAAAACTGGTAACTCAACCTTCGAAATTGTTCAATTCGAAAACCTGAATCTTGGAAAAGAATCTGCCAAAATGTGGTCTCTGGTTTACGACGAAAACAAGTCAAATCTGGTAACCATTGTGCTTCAGCGCAAAATTAATTGCAATGAATATATTGTCCGGTCAAAATTCTTCGAAATAACGTATACTTGTTCTCCCGAAGGGTTTGGGGTTAAACAACTAAAAACCAGTTCGGATAAAAAGTATAAAGGCTTGGCCCGAGAAATTATCAATAAGCAACAACTAAAAAAGCAGCGTATCCTGACCAGTTCTCATGTAAATGATGAAACAGCCTTGGGGTTGATTGCAAGTTATCTGCCTGATTTGATTAATGTTAACTACAAACATGTTTTGTAATCCCTCTTTTCATAGATTATTGTCACTTAAAGGCCCGATCTGACGATTTGGGCTTTTACATTTTTAAATACACCCACAAACAAAGCCTTCCGCCAAACCTTCGCGAAGCTCTTCGATGGCTTTTTTTTCTTCATCTGTGCCCCGACAATCATTACAAACAGGGAGATTAAATTCTTTATTGATTGTGCTGTTGCCTTGATCAACAGGCTTTTGACAGACAAAACATTTTTGCTGAAACTTACCGCTACCATATTTAATTTCTGTTTTGGTGCAAATTTACCTGATTTTTGGATATTCCGGCAATCAGACTCTTTGTCAGCATTTGTTGTTTATTTTGTTATTTTGTCCGGAGATTACAAGGCTCGATAAATGGTATGATTCCTGATAGGACCCGCTCGGATTATAAACATTATAACTACATTTGTGAACGTTTTTTTTAGAATAACTAAATTCCATATAATGGCATTCGTAAGTAAGATTTTAGGAAAATTCCTTGGGAATAAATCAGATAGAGACATCGCGGAAGTTGCTCCTCTGGTTGAAGCAGTAAAGAAAGAATATGAGCGCATTAAGCTTTTGTCGAACGACGAGCTGCGCGCCGAATCAGAACGGTTGAAAGAAATAATTCGCCAGCGGATAAAACCCGAAGAAGACCGCATTGTTGAATTGAAAGAGAGGGCCGAATTAGTTGATATACAGGAGAGCGAAGGGATTTATCAGGAAATTGATAAGCTTGAAGCAGCAATCGACGAAAAGATAGAAGCCGTTTTAAACGAGATATTGCCTGCCGCATTTGCTGTTGTAAAATCGACAGCTTTCCGCTTTGCCAACAATGAAATCGTTGATGTAACAGCTAACGATTTTGACCGTAATTTGGCTGCTTCCCGGAATAGCATTGAAATAGTTGGAGATAAAGCCCTGTGGCACAATAAATGGTTTGCCGGAGGTAATGAAATTACCTGGGACATGGTTCATTACGACGTGCAGCTTATTGGCGGTATTGTATTGCATCAGGGTAAAGTTGCAGAAATGGCAACCGGAGAAGGTAAAACCCTGGTTGCCACGTTGCCGGTTTTCCTGAATGCGTTGGCTGGTCGTGGTGTTCATGTAGTTACGGTGAACGATTATCTGTCGAAACGTGACTCGGAATGGATGGGGCCAATTTATGAGTTTCACGGATTAAGCGTTGATTGCATTGACAAGCATCAGCCAAACTCTGATTCGCGCCGGAAGGCTTACCTGGCCGATATTACTTACGGAACCAATAATGAATTCGGGTTCGATTACTTGCGCGACAATATGGCAATCAACCCAAGTGATTTGGTTCAGCGTAAACACCATTATGCCATCGTCGACGAGGTTGACTCGGTATTGATTGATGATGCCCGTACGCCATTGATTATTTCAGGTCCGGTTCCCAAAGGCGAAAACCAGAAGTTTGAAGAATTAAAACCGAAGGTTGAGAAACTGTTCAACGCACAGAAAAACCTGACAAACCAGTATCTCTCTGAAGCAAAGCGTTTGCTTACCAAAGCAGATGCGACCAAAGAAGAAAAAGAAGAAGGAGCCATGCAATTGCTCCGCGCACACAAAGGCCTTCCGAAAAATAAAGCGCTCATTAAGTTTTTGAGCGAAGAAGGAATTAAAGCGCAAATGACCAAAACGGAAAATTACTATATGCAGGACAACAACAAAAACATGCATATTGTGACGGATCCGTTGTACTTTATTATTGATGAGAAACTGAATTCGGTGGAATTGACCGATAAAGGAATCGATCTGATTTCGGATGACGTTGAAGATCCGCATTTCTTTGTATTGCCCGATGTCGGTTCGGAAATTGCCGAGATTGAAAATAACAAGTCGCTGACAAAACAGGAAGCTGTCGAGAAAAAAGATGAATTACTTCAGAATTATGCTGTAAAATCCGAACGCGTTCATACCATCAACCAGTTGCTGAAAGCTTATGCAATGTTTGAAAAAGACGTTGAGTATGTGGTTATCGACAACAAGGTAAAAATCGTCGATGAGCAGACCGGGCGTATTATGGAGGGTCGTCGTTACTCCGACGGGTTGCACCAGGCTATTGAAGCTAAAGAACGTGTAAAAGTTGAAGCAGCGACTCAGACTTTCGCGACAATTACTTTGCAGAACTATTTCCGAATGTACCACAAACTGGCAGGTATGACTGGTACAGCCGAAACGGAAGCAGGCGAATTGTGGGATATCTATAAATTAGACGTAGTTGTTATCCCGACAAACCGGCCTGTTATCCGAAAAGACTTTGAAGACTTGGTTTACAAGACTAAGCGGGAAAAATACAATGCAGTAATCGAGAATATTGTTGAACTAAACAAAGCCGGACGCCCGGTTCTGGTTGGTACCACTTCGGTCGAAATCTCCGAATTGCTCAGCCGGTTCTTGAAAATGCGCGGCATTAAGCACAACGTGCTGAATGCCAAATTGCATGCACGTGAGGCAGAAATTGTTGCCGATGCCGGTAAAACAGGTATGGTAACTATTGCAACCAACATGGCAGGTCGTGGTACCGACATAAAATTAACACCTGAAGTTAGGCAAGCCGGAGGGTTGGCGATTATTGGCACAGAACGTCACGAATCTCGTCGCGTTGACCGTCAGTTGCGTGGTCGTTCTGGTCGTCAGGGAGACCCCGGGACCTCGCAGTTCTTTGTTTCGCTCGAAGACGATTTGATGCGGTTATTCGGTTCTGACCGCATCACGGGAATCATGGATAAGATTGGTTTGAAAGAAGGAGAGGTGATCCAGCATTCGATGATTACCAAGTCGATTGAGCGTGCCCAGAAAAAAGTAGAAGAAAATAACTTTGGCATTCGCAAACGGTTGCTCGAATACGACGATGTGATGAACTCTCAGCGTGAAGTTATTTACAAAAAACGTCGTCATGCGTTGTTCGGCGACCGTCTGGATGTTGATGTCCTGAATATGATCTATGACACGGTGGATAGCATTGTTGCAGAGTATCAGCCTAACGGAGCGTTCGAAGAATTTAATATGGAGTTGATTCGTTTGATGTCGATCGAATCGCCTGTATCTCAGGACGAATTCATGCGAATGAAGCCAGAAGCAATTGTCGATCGCGTTTATCACGAGATGGTCGAGTCTTACAGCCGGCGGGTCAATGCAATTGCGCAGCAGGCCTATCCGGTAATCCGCGACGTATTCGAACAAAAATCGCACATGTATCAAAACATCGTAGTCCCGATTTCGGATGGCAAACGAATATTTCAGATAATTACCAATCTCGAGAAAGCCTATAAAAATCAGGGCAAGGAGCTGGTTAAATCATATCAGAAGCAGATTGTGCTTGGAATTATTGACGAAGCCTGGAAAGAGCAGCTCCGTGAAATGGACGATTTGAAACAATCGGTACAAAACGCGGCCTACGAACAGAAAGATCCGCTGCTGATCTACAAATTCGAATCGTTTGATTTGTTCAAAAAGATGATCCAGAAAGTTAACCGGGATATTGTTTCAACGTTGGTAAAAGGACACATTCCGATTAGTAATCCGGAACAGGTGAGGGAAGCCGAAGCTCGTCGTCATACCGACATGAGCCGTATGTCGGTTACCAAATCTGAAGTTCCTGGAATCTCCAGCCATACCGGAGAACATCAGCGTGGACGAGAACCGCAAAAGGCACAACCGGTCCGCGTTGAAAAACGGGTTGGGCGAAACGACCCATGCCCCTGCGGAAGCGGAAAGAAATTTAAGGCTTGCCACGGGAAAGACCTTGCAGACTGATCTCGAATTCTGAATTTTAAACACGTTGACTGCAGCAGAAATTAAAAAAATAATCAGTCGGCCACGAACAACCATGGCAAACAAGATAACACGGATAACAACGACAACAATACAACTTACATGATGGATATTTTGGCTTTTATCAAGTGGACCGTCAGCCCTGAAATTTTTTCGATCGGATCGGTTTCGGTCCGTTGGTATGGGTTGCTTTTCGCTGTTGGATTTCTCGCAGGCTACAACATGGGCGAACGAATGTTTAAATACGAAAAGTTAGACCTGAAATGGCTTGAGAGCCTTTTTATCTATCTGATTGTTGCAACAATAGTAGGCGCCCGGTTAGGACATGTCTTTTTCTACGGATGGGACTATTATAGTAAACATCCGCTTGAAATTATACAGGTTTGGCACGGTGGCCTGGCGAGCCATGGGGGTGCTTTGGGTATTTTCCTGGCGCTTATTTATTGGAGCCGGAAGGTGTCGAAACGTTCGGTACTTTGGGTGCTCGACCGGGTCGTTGTACCAACTGCATTGGTTGCCGCTCTTATCCGAACCGGTAATTTAATGAACTCAGAAATTTATGGAGTTCCCACCAATTTGCCTTGGGGATTTATTTTCTTGAGAAATGGAGAAACGGTAGCAAAGCATCCGACTCAGATATACGAAGCACTGGCTTATCTGATTACGTTTGGCGTGATGATGTACATGTATTGGAAGACGAAAGCCAAAGACTATCAGGGATTGATTGTCGGGGTGTTTTTCGTGATGGTTTTTGCGTCGCGTTTCTTTATCGAATTTATCAAGGAAGATCAGGAAGCTTTTGAGTCAGGAATGGCATTAAACATGGGGCAATGGCTGAGTATTCCGTTTGTTTTGGGTGGCATTTATTTGATTTATATGTCGTTAAAGAAAGGGCCTGTTTCCTACGATGTTCAGTCAGGTACCCGAAAAAAAATATGATAGAACATACAGAGGAGGAGCATCAATAAAAAACGTCTTCGGGAATAACCTGAAGACGTTTTTTGATTTTTAGCAAGAATACATCATGTTTTTTACTCGCTACACGAGCTATCGTCTTTTGACAATCCGGCTTTTTCGTGGTACCATTTCAACGGGTAAGAGGACGGACGCTCAATGGGCAGGCCATACAAGCGGTCCATTACCAGCGAAGCCAAAACGCCTAATGCACGCGAGACCCCAAATAATACGGTGTAGAATGAATATTCTTTAATTCCGTAGTGGTAAAGCAGGGCCCCGGAATAAGCATCGACATTGGGCCATGGATTGCTGATCTTGCCAACGGTTCCTAAAATCGGGGGAACAACTTCGTATAAATTGTTGACGGTATTAATCAGTTTGTCGTGGGTAATATACCGGTCGGCAAATTCTTTCTGAACGGTGAACCGCGGGTCGGTTACACGTAATACGGCGTGTCCGTACCCTGGAACGACACGGCCTGCTTCCAGTGTTTTCTTTACGTAATCGGCCAATTGTTCTTTGGTTGGTTCATCAGATCCAATGTCGTCCATCAACTCAAAAATCCAGTTAATTACGTCCTGATTGGCATATCCGTGCAACGGACCGGCCAGCCCAAGCATGCCAGCTCCTAACGAATAATATGGATTGCTGAGGGCTGAACCGACTAAGTGAGTCGCATGAGCCGAAACGTTTCCTCCTTCGTGGTCAGCATGGATAACCATGTAAAGACGAAGTAACCGTTTCACTTCCTCACTGTCGTGTCCCATCATATGTGCCAGGTTACCGGCCCAGTCGAGGCGCGGATCTGGTTCGATATGATGGTCGTTGAAATAATTCCGGCGATAAATATATGCTGCAATTCGTGGCAATCGGGCAATGAGGTTCATCACATCGTCGTACATAAAGTCCCAATAGAACTTTTTATTTACGCCCGAACGATATGCTTTCTGGAATACCGATTCGGTAGCCATGGCAACAATTGCTGCGCTGAACTGGGTCATCGGACGGGCCGACTTTGGTAAGGCGTCAATGACATCAAAAACATGTTGGGGCACGTGTGCCCGGGTAGCCCAGTCTTTCGAAATATTGATTACATCTTCTTTTTCCGGAATTTCGCCAATCAGCATCAGGTAAAACAAACCTTCAGGAAGCGGTTCTCCGTCGGGATTTAGACGAGGAAGTTTATCTCGTAATTCGGGAATTGAGTACCCGCGAAACCGAATCCCTTCGTTAGCATCGAGCTTTGATGTATCGGTTATCAATGCCGGAATACCTTTCATCCCGGTCAGAACCTGACCAATGGTTACCTGGGCAATCACTTTGTCGCCGTGTTCGTTTTTCAGGCGTTGATATTCGCTGATACATTTGCTCGCTTTTTCGTAAAACCTGTTTTTAATGTATTCCATAGTTTATACGTTTTTTAGTTTATGATTTCTGACTTTTATTGATATATTAACGTTTGACCTTGTAAATAGGTTGACAGATAAATACATAATTCCTCAAGCGAAAATGGTTCCAGCTCCGGCGTTATGTAGAATTTACAGGAAAGCAACTTAATGCATGTTGTTGATAATCTCGTCGGCAAACCCGGATGTTGTTAATAAGGTGGCACCTTCCATCATCGAAAAAAGGTCAGAAGTTACCCGCCGTTTGGCAAAGGTGTGCTCCAGCGCATCGTAAACATGTTCGGCAGCTTCGTACCAGCCTAAATATTCGAGCATCATAACTCCGGAAAGGATTAACGATCCCGGATTGGCTTTTCCTGTTCCGGCGATATTGGGTGCAGTGCCATGAGTGGCTTCAAAAATGGCATAGCCTCCAGAGTAATTAATGTTGGCGCCTGGCGAAATGCCAATGCCTCCGACCATGGCGGCCAACTGGTCCGAGATGTAGTCGCCGTTTAGGTTCATGGTTGCTATTACCGAATAATCGAACGGATGCAACAAACTTTCCTGCAAGAATGCGTCGGTAATTACATCTTTGATGATAACTTTCCCTTCGTTTTTTGCCGATTGCAATGCTTTGTTGGCGTCAGCCTGGCTCTTTTCTTTCTCCAGTTTCTGATACTGGCGCCATGTGAATGTTTGAGCGCCAAATTCGGTCTCGGCCAAATCGTAGCCCCAGTTTTTAAATGCACCTTCGGTAAATTTCATGATATTTCCCTTGTGTACTAGGGTAACTGATGGTAATTTGCGCCCAATGGCATATTCAATGGCAGATCGGATCAATCGTTCTGAGCCTTCTTTCGATACAGGTTTTACCCCAAAAGAGCTGGTTTCCGGGAAGCGTATTTTATCGACGCCCATTTCATTGATCAGGAAGTCGCGGAATTTTAGTGCTTTTTCGGTTCCGGTCATATATTCAATCCCGGCATAGATATCTTCGGTATTTTCCCTGAAGATGTGCATATCAACCAACTCCGGGTAGCGGATAGGCGAGGGGACGCCTTTAAACCAGCGGATTGGACGTAAACATACATACAAATCTAACGTTTGGCGCAGGGCAACGGTTAGCGAACGGATCCCTTCTCCGACCGGCGTTTGCAGGGGCCCTTTGATACCAATCCGGTATGTCCGGAAAGCATCCAGTGTTTCCTCCGGAAGATAGTTCCCGGTTGCTTTAAATGCTTTTTCTCCGGCTAAAACTTCCATCCAGACCAGTTTCCTCGAACCGCCATAAGCTGCTGTAACTGCTGCATTGATCACCCGCTGAGTGGGCTCGGTGATGTCTTTCCCAATTCCGTCTCCTTCGATGAACGGGATAATTGGAGTATCCGGAACAACCAGCTTCCCATTTACGAGTTGAATAATATCGTCCATTTTTTTGTTTTTTTCATGTAAGAAGAATCAGCACTCCGGCAGGTTAATTCAGTTTTTTCTGCAGGTTGGTGTCCAACGCATTCAAAAAAACTTCGGTAGTGAGGTACTGATCCGGCTTTAAATCGGTTCCATAAACAATTAGTGCTAAATCCTTGGTCATTTGTCCGCTCTCGACCGTTTCAACGCAGACTTGCTCAAGGGTCTCTGCAAAGCGGATCAGTTCGTCGTTCCCGTCAAGTTTACCCCGGAATGCAAGCCCGCGTGTCCAGGCGTAAATCGATGCAATCGGGTTTGTTGATGTGGGTTTACCCTGTTGGTGTTGCCGGTAATGACGGGTTACTGTTCCATGAGCGGCTTCGGCTTCCATGGTTTTTCCATCCGGTGTTACCAGTGTGGAAGTCATAAGCCCAAGCGAACCAAACCCTTGGGCAACGGTGTCAGATTGTACGTCGCCATCGTAGTTTTTGCAAGCCCAGACAAATCCGCCTTCCCATTTCATGGCTGCTGCTACCATATCGTCAATCAGACGATGTTCGTAAGTAATGCCTGCTTCCTCGAAGCGTGATTTAAACTCGGCATCAAATATTTCCTGAAAGATATCTTTAAACCGGCCGTCGTACTTCTTGAGAATGGTATTTTTTGTTGAAAGATAAAGCGGCCACTTTTTCATCAATGCCTGATTCATGCAGGCACGGGCAAACCCGGCAATTGATTCGTCGGTGTTGTACATCGCAAGGGCCACGCCGTCGCCCTTGAAGTCGTAAACGTCGTACGTGATTGGTTCGCTGCCGTCTTCCGGAGTAAAAGTTATAGTCAGCTTGCCTTTGCCCTTTGTGGTGAAGTCGGTGGCGCGATACTGGTCGCCAAACGCGTGGCGCCCGATGCAAATGGGTTGTTTCCAGCCGGGAACCAGTCGAGGCACGTTGCTGATAATGATGGGTTCACGAAAAACGGTGCCGTCTAAAATGTTCCGGATTGTTCCGTTGGGCGATTTCCACATCTTTTTCAGGTTAAACTCCTTTACGCGGGCTTCGTCGGGGGTAATGGTAGCACACTTAATGCCGACACCGTATTTTTTGATGGCATTGGCTGCATCAATGGTCACTTGGTCGTCGGTAGCATTGCGGTTCTCGATACCCAAATCGTAATATTTAATATCGATATCCAGATACGGAAAAATCAATTTTTCTTTGATAAACGACCAGATAACACGAGTCATTTCGTCGCCGTCGAGTTCGACGACCGGATTTGTAACTTTTATTTTATTCATGATCAGCGTTAGTTGTTTTGTTTGCGAATCAGGTTAAGCGCCGAACCAGCCTTAAACCATTCTATTTGTTGGGCATTGTAGGAGTGGTTCAGCCGGATGGTTTCTTTTTCCCCATCGGCATGTACAATTTCCACGGTTAATGGTTTTCCAGGAGCAAACTCTTTTAAATCCACAAAATTGAAGGTATCGTTTTCCTGGATTTTGTCGTAGTCGGCTTCATTCGAAAAGGTCAATGCCAGCATGCCTTGTTTTTTCAGGTTGGTTTCGTGGATGCGGGCGAATGATTTAACAATTACGGCTTTCACTCCCAAATGGCGGGGTTCCATGGCCGCGTGTTCGCGTGAAGAACCTTCGCCATAGTTCTGATCACCCACGACAATGGTCGGAATGCCCAGCGCTTTATATTGACGCTGAACGGCGGGCACTTCACCGTATTCGCCAGTCATCTGGTTTTTCACACTATTGGTGGCATCGTTGAAGGCATTGACTGCCCCGATCAGCATATTGTTCGATATATTATCTAAGTGCCCGCGGAAACGCAGCCAGGGGCCGGCCATCGAAATATGGTCGGTGGTACATTTGCCTTTGACTTTGATCAGCAGCTTGGCACCCAGAATATTTTCGCCGTCCCAGGCCGGAAACGCATCAAGTAACTGGAGCCGGCTTGAATTAGGGGCAACAGCAACCCGAATGCTCGAACCATCTTCGGCTGGTGCCTGGTAACCGGCATCTTCAACGGCAAATCCCCTGACTGGTAATTCATAACCGGTTGGCGGGTCTAATTTCACCCGCTCGCCGGCTTGGTTGACCAGCGTATCGGTGATGGGGTTAAAGGTAAGGTCGCCGGCAATAGCCAGCGCTGTGACAAGTTCGGGCGAGGCTACAAAAGCATGAGTATTTGGGTTGCCGTCGGCACGTTTGGAAAAGTTGCGGTTAAACGAATGTACGATCGTGTTTTTTTCGCCTTTTTCAGCGCCGGGACGGTTCCACTGACCGATACACGGCCCGCAGGCATTGGCAAACACATTGGCCCCGATTTTATGGAAAATATCGATATAACCGTCGCGCTCGATGGTATATCGTACCTGCTCCGAGCCCGGTGTAATCGTAAATTCGGCTTTGGTTTTCAGGTTCTTTTCTAAAGCTTGTTTCGCCAATGATGCTGCTCGCGAAATGTCTTCGTACGACGAATTGGTGCACGATCCGATTAGCCCTACTTCAACTTTGGTTGGCCAGCCATTGGTTTTGGCAATTTCTGCTATTTGGGAAATCGGAGTTGCACGGTCGGGGGTAAATGGCCCGTTCAGATGTGGCTCCAGCTCCGATAAATCGATTTCTATCAATTGATCGAAATATTTCTCCGGATTGGCATATACTTCCGGGTCGGCGGTTAAATATTCTTTTACTGAATTGGCCAAGTCTGCTACTTCAGAGCGGCCGGTAGCTCGCAGGTAGCGCTCCATGGAGGCATCATATCCAAAGGTCGATGTTGTTGCCCCAACTTCGGCGCCCATGTTGCAAATGGTCCCTTTTCCGGTACAGGAAATCGATTCGGCACCTTCTCCAAAATATTCGATGATGGCTCCGGTTCCGCCCTTCACTGTGAGGATTCCGGCTACTTTCAGGATAACGTCTTTGGGGGCTGTCCAACCATTGAGTTTGCCTGTTAGTTTTATGCCGATGAGCTTCGGAAATTTAAGTTCCCAAGCCATTCCGGCCATAACATCCACGGCATCAGCGCCGCCTACGCCAATAGCAATCATCCCCAGACCGCCGGCATTTACGGTGTGCGAGTCGGTACCGATCATCATTCCGCCTGGAAATGCATAGTTTTCCAACACGACCTGATGAATAATCCCGGCGCCGGGTTTCCAGAACCCGATTCCGTATTTGTTTGAGACCGATTCGAGAAAATCATATACTTCCTTGTTGGTTTTTATGGCATCCTGAAGGTCTGTCAGTCCGTTTTTACTCGCCTGGATCAAGTGATCGCAGTGAACGGTTGACGGAACTGCCGTTTTGCTCTTTCCGGCATTCATAAATTGAAGCAATGCCATTTGGGCTGTTGCATCTTGCATGGCAACGCGATCAGGAGAAAAATCAACGTAATCGGTCCCGCGTTTGAAATCGGCAAGAGGCTGTTCGGCATACAAATGAGCATACAGAATTTTTTCCGACAGGGTTAAAGGTCGCTGAAGGCGTTGTTTTGCTTTTTCAACTTTTGCGCCTAGTTCTTCGTAAGTTTTTTTAATTAATTCGAGATCAAACATACTATTTAGTTTTTCTGAATAATTTCTTCGTGTACCTTAAAATTTCATCTAACTTAACAATAGGGGTAATTAATTGTTTGCTGCAACGGATTGAATATATCAAAAAATGTTATTCGAAATATACATATATATGAATTACTGCAATCATCACGTGTTTTTACACAAAAGGCGCATCTCTTGTATTTGAGCCTGCGCCTTTTGTGGTCTATTTAAAAAGGTTTATAATCAGTGTTTTAAGAAGTCTGATAATGGCAATTGTTGTTTCCGGAGTTCATTTACGACCATTTCAGCAACCCGATGAGCTCCGTTTTTGTTGAGATGGGTATCGTCTTGTTTTCCATCCGGGTAGCCCGGATATTCGCCTGGTAGGACATGTAAAAACATGCTTTTTGATTTCTCCGGCCCTAACTGGATAATCATGTTTTCGGTCATCAGTTGCAGATCGATTAGAGGGATGTTCATTTCTGCTGCCACTTTGCGGGCAACTTCCGGATAATTGCCGTGAGTATCAATAAGAACGCCATTTTCATTGAAATTTCGGCGTGCAATGGAGGTTAGTAAAATAGGGAAGGCTCCTTTGCTGCGTGTTTCGTTAATGTACTTCTTTAAATTTTCCCGATACTGGGTAAATGGGTTGGTGTATCGGCTCGAGTCTTTTTCCTTCTCGTCGTTGTGCCCAAACTGAATCATTACATAATCACCGGGTTTAAGTTTATCCAGAATAACCTGCCAACGCCCTTCGGTTAAAAAACTTTTGGAGCTGCGGCCATTGACGGCATGGTTCTCGATAACGACCTGGTCGGTAAAATATTCGTTCAAAACTTGTCCCCAGCCTGTTTCGGGTTCAACCTCCGGTTTTTTATTGGCCATGGTCGAGTCGCCAATGGTGTAAACTGTAATTTTTTTTGCGGGTTTAGCTTCTCTTGACAGGAATGAGAAAGCCAATGCTAAAAGTATAATCAGATAGGTTTTCACATCGGTTAATTTTATTGGTACGCTTTTTTATGTGGTGCTTAATCCATCAGAGTTATTGGACATAAGGGCAATATAAACAAAGATGCGCAATCGATTGTATTTCTAATCAGGTTATTTTAGACAATTTAAAATTTTGGAATAATGCTGTAATCAACTGATATACAGATTATTAATCATGATCAAATTTGGTTCGGTCGTATTCCAGAATTTCGAGATCTTTAATGTCTTTCCTGTCAATAGTAAACCGTACGGCGGTACACACCTTGTGAAAACCGCTGTTTCCGGCAGCTCCGGGGTTGATGTGCAATAAGTTATATTTTTCGTCGTAAATCACTTTCAGGATGTGAGAATGACCGGAGATAAAAAGTTGGGGCGGATGATGGTGAATCATTTCATTCTTTACCTGCGACTCGTAATGGCCGGGATATCCGCCAATGTGAACCATCAAGACATCGACTTCCTCACTGTAAAAACGCAAAATTTCAGGAAACATGTGACGAAGGTTATGATCGTCGATATTACCAACCACGGCCCGCATCGGTTTGAATGCCGAAAGCTGTTCGGCCGTTTCAACATTACCGATATCTCCGGCATGCCAGATTTCATCAACTTCATCGAAAAACCTGAAAATTCGCTGACTGATCATCCCGTGCGTATCTGAAAGTAATCCAATTCGTTTCATGCTTTAGAATGAAGGTTTGATTGTAAAAATAGTGTAATTTTACGGTAAAAGGAAACAGAAATGAAACGAGTAATTATCGTTCGTCATGGGAAATCGGTACCGTATGGGTATGATGACGATTTCAACCGGGACCTGAAAGACCGGGGCGAAATTGATGCCAAACATATCGTAAATGAGTTGGTTAACAGGTTGATCACGGTTGATCTGATTATTTCCAGTCCGGCCAAGCGCGCATTGAGAACGGCTGAAATTTATGCTAACGGGTTGGGTTACGATCATCTCATGATTCGTCAGGATAACCGATTATACGATGGGATCACAACACACGATTTTGTTGAGATGCTCCACGGACTCCCGGCTACCATGGATACGATAATGGTCTTTGGGCACAATCCAACTGTTTTCTATCTGGTAAACAATCTGGTAAAGTACTTCAACAGCGATATGCCTACCTGCTCGACGGTTTGTATCGATTTTAAAATCGACAACTGGCGCGACCTTGAAGTCCGGACCGGACATTTGACTTTTCAGATTGTTCCAAGCCAACTGAAATAATTCCTGGTTTGTAAGCCTAATCCAAAATCAGTATTTTAGCGCATCATAAGCGCTTTTAAACATGCATATTTTTTATACTCCTGACATTTTATTACCTGAATATGTGCTTGATGAAACTGAATCGAGGCATTGTGTGCGGGTTTTAAGACTTTCGGAAACTGATCAGGTAACGCTGGTTGATGGCAAAGGCGGGTTTTATACTGCCGAAATTATTGATGCCAACCCGAAACATTGTCGAGTAAAGATTGTTGAATCAAAACAGCAGGTTGGGCTGCGAAATTTCAGAATTCATATAGCCATAGCTCCAACCAAGAACATAGAACGCATTGAATGGTTTTTAGAAAAAGCTACAGAAATTGGCATTGACGAGGTAACTCCTTTATTATGCCGGTTTTCGGAACGGAAAGAGGTAAAACCAGACAGGCTTGAGAAAGTGATGGTTGCAGCAATGAAACAGTCATTAAAAGCTTATTTGCCTCACTTAAATCAACTAACCCGGTTTCAGGATTTTGTCAGTAAATCATTCTCCGGACAAAAATTTATAGCCCACTGCGACGAGCAGCACAAAGATTTGCTTCAGAAAATGGTTGCCCCACAGGGCGACTACACGATTTTGATTGGCCCTGAAGGCGACTTCTCTTCGGAAGAGATTTCTGCTGCCATCAGTGCCGGTTTTTTACCTGTCAGCTTGGGCGAAAGCCGCTTGCGGACCGAGACTGCCGGGTTAGTTGCCTGCCACACGTTTCATCTGGTAAATGGATTTTAAGCCATTATTTTTGCTTCTGTCCGAACAATTCATTTATTCCGCTGGGTCTCTGTGTGCGATTTAACAGGTTTCAAATAAGTGGTGTGCTCAAGCTTTACCATAAAAATGCAGTACTGTTTTTTTTATCGGTAATAAGAGTCTGTCAATAAATTCTTTAAGAGGGGCGGGGTAGAAACCTTGTCCAGTTGAACATTCTGATTGGAAAACAAATACTACGATTGACATGAAGTGATTAGCTCCTTCTGCACGAATTAAGTCTGTAAGCCGCCGCGCATGAGCATCTGCCATTTTGTAGAAATTGGTTTTACTTTTGCCCGGGCAGGAGTTTGTGCAGTTGATTGGCCGGATAATCGGATATGACAGCCAGTGTTCGCGTGAGCCAGGCCAATGGTTCAATAT
>JAJUGZ010000027.1 GCA_029265715.1 Bacteroidota bacterium | reverse complement strand
TTAAAGTCTTGTTGTTGCCTAATACGCTATATATTAACTTTTTATATAAATTATAGCCCTTGAGAGTCATACTTGAAATGAATCTGGTAAATTCTCTTAAGATACTGATTCTCAGGGGTTTTACCAAACAAAAATCAAGTTATCTTATTGATTATCAATTATTTAACACAACTCTTAACGGAGTGTTGTAATGAGAAAAACGAAATATTTATCGACAATTTCGGTGTAGAAATTCTGTCGTCTGAAAACTAAAAAAGCCGCTTGCCTGAGCAAACAGCTTTTGACCGGCCGGAAAAACCAGCCTGAATTGCAGGTAATTATTTTAATGCTTTTAATGCAGCTTCGTAATCGGGCTCATCAACAATTTCAGGAACCTGCTGGTTGTAAATCACGGTTCCGGTCTCGTCGACCACCACTACCGCCCGTGAATGCAAATTTGCCAGCGGGCCATCGACAATTTCAAGTTGATAATCTTTTCCAAACTTGCCGGTTGCAAAGTCCGATAAGGTGATGGCGTTATCAATGCCTTCAGTTCCGCAAAAACGGCTTTGTGCAAACGGCAGGTCGCGCGAAATGCATAGCACTTTGGTATTTTCGAGGCCGGCAGCCAATTTGTTGAACTGGCGGACCGAAGCCGCGCAGGTCCCGGTGTCCAAACTGGGGAAAATGTTCAGCACCAACCGCAATCCGGCAAAATCTTTCAGACTTGCCTTCGACAAATCGTTTTTTACCAATTCGAAATCAGGAGCTTTTGTTCCTACTTTTGGTAATTCACCTGCCGTGTGAATCGTGTTCCCTTTTAATGTAATTGTGGCCATAAACTTTTTTAACTGGTTTTTAAATGTTCCTTCAACCGAAGGTGGATCATTGAATTGTGCTTAACTAAACACCTCCCTGTTAAAAATGTTTGATGTCGCGCTGAAAAATTTCCGACAATACATTGTTGGCCAACCGGCTTGCCCCAATCCGGAACAATTCCGGGGTAAGCCAATCGCTGCCCAATATTTCCTGAACGATAGTCAGATACACCAACGCTTCGTCGGGAGTAAAAATGCCTCCGGCTGGTTTAAACCCAATCTTTTGTCCGGTTTCTTCATAGCGCTGTTTAATGGCCAGGCACATCACAAAAGCAGCCTCGGGCGTGGCAGCCTGCGGTAGCTTGCCGGTCGAGGTTTTGATGAAATCGGCCCCGGCTTCCATTGCCAGCAACGATGCCTGCCAGATCTGATCGGTTGAAAGTACGCCCGTCTCCAAAATTACTTTCAGGTGCGCATTGCCAATCGCTTTTTTGATGGTCGAGATTTCCTGTGAGCAAGCCTCATCGTTCCCCTCCAGAAAAGCCCATAACGGGATGACAATGTCGATTTCGTTGGCCCCGGCAGCAACGGCCAGCCGGCATTCTTCGGCCTTTACCTCCGGGAATGTCATCGACGAGGGGAACCCCGCGCCCACCGCGGCAATGTTTATTCCCGGAACCGTCAGCGCGTTTTTTACGGCCGCTGCCATATTCGGGTACACACAAATGGCCGCCACGTTTTTCATCTCCGGAAATACCTCCGGGAACCGGTTTACTTTTTCGGTAAATGTCTTTACATGACTAACCGTGTCGGTTGAGTTCAACGTCGTCAGGTCGATGCACGAAAAGGCCTGTTTCAGCATTTCGGGCGTGCGGTTTTTCGCGGCCAGTTCGCGAATGCCTTCCAGTTCGTCACGAATATCGCCGATGGAAAGCGGGCAGGGTTCAATGATCATATATCGTTTTGTTTTAAAGTTTCAAGATGCCAACTCTATTTTTATTCGGGCTGAAAGCCCAATTTATTTCAGCCCAACGGCAACGCCTTGGGTCGTGGATAATTATTCAAAGTTAACTCGCCCTGAAAGGGCAGTTTAATCTGTCCATAAATATTTTTCATCCGTATAAATTTTCAATGTTGGTTCGTACAATTTTCGTAACAGCTTTTACTTTTTGATCAAGTTAGCTCCGGAATGGAATAGCCATTTATACATTTTCGGTTGGTGTGAACGTTGGCGCACATGGCTATTTCATCATACTCAATTCCATATTCTGTTAAAAATGCAATCAACTCTTCCTTGAATGTCATCCTTTTATGATGGTGTTCCTGGTTTTGAATATAACTTTTCGTTTTATCATGTAAAGATTGACTAACAGAGAAACCCGCATACCCACCTTGCCACGCAAATCCGGAATAATAAAGTCCTTTTGTCTTTATCCACCGACTGCTATGCCGCTTTATTTCTTCGGTTAATGCCGCTAAAGTAATATTTTTTGACATCACGCAAAGAATGTGAAGGTGATCATTTGTCCCGGTTATGATGATTGGAATTGAACCGTTATTCTTAATGATTGAACCAATATAGGCATACAATTCATTTTTATCTTCATTTTTGATTTGTACCGACAAATCTTTAACATGAAAAATTAGGTGCAAATACAACTTTGACAATGACTGCGACATATTCTTTTGATTTTTGAATTGCCCTTTCAGGGTGCTTTTTTCATCATCGCTAAATTATCCCAAGGCGCAGCGCCTTGGGCTGAATTAAATTGTCCCCTCGGTACGCAGAACATTCTATCAGATATCTATCTAAAAATACATCTATGACAAAAACACGCCTCCTTCAAATCATCTCCCGTCGACCTAATTTTCTCTTTTCATATCTCATACTCGCGACTATTTCAGTTTCTCGTTATTGCGGTGCCGGTCTTTGTCGCGCGCAGTTTTTTTCTCCATGTTTTTCAGGAAAGCCCCGTTCAGATCGACACCGGTTTGATTAGCCAGGCAGATCAGCACCCAAAGCACGTCGGCCATTTCGTCGGCCAGGTTTTTCCCCTCGTCCGATTTTTTAAACGATTGGTCACCGTAAGTTCGTGCCATAATGCGGGCCAGTTCGCCCACTTCTTCGGTCAGGATGGCCAGGTTGGTCAGTTCGCTGAAATAGCGCACCCCAATGGTTTTAATCCATTCATCAACCATGCGCTGGGCATCGGCCAGACTAATATTCTGATTTGTCGCTGTCATGTTCAATTTATTTAAACGGCAATTTCCCCAGGTCCAAGTTTCCTCCGGAAAGAATAATGCCGACCCGTTTACCATCCACATCTACTTTCCTTTTGAGCAAAGCCGCCAGCGGAACTGCCGACGACGGTTCAATAATGATTTTCATCCGTTCCCATATCAGGCGCATGGCTTCCACGATTTTTTCTTCGGAAACAGTCACAATCCCGTCGACTTTTTCTTGGATGATCTGAAAATTCAGTGCCCCCAGCGAAGTCAGCAACCCGTCAGCAATAGTTTTGGGGTTAACAGAAGGCATCAGCGTTTGGCTGTAAAACGAGCGGAAAGCATCGTCGGCCCCGGCCGGTTCGGCAGCAATCACGCGGGCTTCGGGCAAAAGCGCTTTGGTTGCAATGGCTGTCCCGCTCAGCAACCCTCCGCCGCCAACCGGCGCCATCACCACATCGAACGGCCCGGAATCTTCGATCAGTTCTTTCGCGGCCGTTCCCTGTCCGCAAATCACGTTGAAATTGTTGTATGGATGAATTTCGGTTGCGCCCGTCTCGGCCGCCACACGTTGTAATGTCGATTCGCGGGCGGCCAGCGTTGGCTCACAAAACGTGATAACCGCACCATAACCTGCCACCGCTTTCTTTTTGATTTCCGGGGCATTGGCAGGCATCACGATATAGGCCGGAATACCCCGCATCCGGGCGGCCAAAGCCAACGCCGCGGCGTGGTTTCCCGACGAGTGGGTGCAAACACCTTTGGCAGCCTCTTCCGGAGAAAGTGAAAAAACGGCATTGGCGGCGCCCCGAAACTTAAAAGCGCCCACTTTCTGAAAGTTTTCGCACTTGAAAAACAGGTTGGCGCCGGTCATTTTATTGATTGCCTGGCAAGTCATTACCGGCGTGCGGTGGGCAAACGGACGGATCCGCTCGTAAGCCGCTTCGATATCGTTAAATGTTGGGGTTTTCATTTCTATTCCGGATAATATTCCATTAACGTGTGTTCATTCTCAACTACAAACCCCGACTTTAGATACGATTTGAGGGCCGAAGGGTGGTCGCGTTCACAGGTATGCAGCCACACCTTTTCGCCATTTTTCCCGGCCATTGCAACGGCTGTTCGGATCAACGTCTGCCCCAGCCCTTTGCCAATCCATTCGGGCAAAAGTCCGAGATAAACGATTTCGGTTTCCGCCCCGGCCCGCACCAGTTCAAAAAAGCCTGCCAGTTCGTTACCTGAATAAAACAGCCAGACTTCGTTTTCGGGAGACTGCAACAAGGCGGCCAACTCTTCGCGCGTCTTCAGCAAACGCCCCGTCCAGCCCCAAATCCGGCCAACCTCGGAATATATTCTCAAATATTCGTCGGTCTGCGGGTTTTTCCAGAGCCTGGCACTCTCTGTGCTTTCTGCCAAACATTCAGAAATCTTCCCTGCGAAAGTCAGGAACCAGGTCCTGACCGGTATTTTTTGATATCTGGATTTTATTAAAGCCATCATCCTCTTTTATTGATTATCCTCTGCCAGTTTTCGGATTTTATCCATGCCGTAACGCCACATAAAAACGACGAAAGGAATAAAAACCAGGAAATACAGGAAATGCTGCGACATCAGGATAAAATCGTAAACACCATGTAACAAGATGGGGTAAATCAGAGCTGCTTTCATCAGTCGTTGCCGGTCGGCTGGATAAAATTTGGCCAATCCGAAGTAAAATCCCATCGGGATAGCAAACAGGAAATGCCCCGGAACAGCCGTAAATGCACGCACCAACCCGGTTTGATAGCCATAATCGAACACATACATGATGTTTTCGATCGCAGCAAAACCCATCGATACAAAAACGGCGTAAACAATTCCGTCGAACTTCTGGCTAAAATGGACACTGCGCCAAACCAGCAGGTACAAGGCCAACAGTTTGAACGATTCTTCGGTAAAAGCCGCCACCACAAAAGCATGCCAGAACGTATTCAGCAAGCCATCGAAAAAAACCAGGTACACGCTCAGGGTACGCTCGACTGTCATAACCGGGAAAACAACCAATGCCCCCAGTCCCAACGCGCGAAACAACATTTGCGGAGGTTCTTTTTCGTACTTGTCCCTGATGTAGATAAAAAACAACAGAGCAGCAACCGGGGCGAGTGCAATAATCAGCAAGTCCATTCCAGATCGTTTTCGCGGGATTCAGGCTTCATACAGGTATCCGGCTACAATCCGGCAATGAGTTCTTTCAGGATCAAGGTCATTTTGGGTTCGGCTTTCATAGCCACTTCCTGGACTTCTTCGTGCGAAATCTCTACAATCTGCCCGGGCACGCCGCTGTCGGTCACAATCGAAATGCCGAAAACAGTCATGCCCATGTGACGGGCCACGATTACTTCCGGGACGGTCGACATACCGACCAGGTCACCGCCCAGCAAGCGGAACATTTTATACTCGGACGGGGTTTCGAAGGTTGGCCCCTGAACGCCAACATACACGCCTTCCTTAATGGTAATGCCGTTTTTGATGGCAATCAGTTTGGCTTTGTTCCGAAGATGAATGTCGTAAGTTTTGCTCATATCGGGAAAACGCGGCCCCAGTTCGTCTATGTTTTTACCGTGCAGCGGATGTTCAGGAAAAAAGTTAATATGGTCGGAAATAACAATGATATCGCCCACATTATACTCCGGGTTTAACCCTCCGGAAGCATTGGACACAAACAGGTTGTTGATCCCGATTTGTTTCATTACCCGAACCGGGAAGGTTACTTCCTTCATCGAATAACCTTCGTAAAAATGGAAACGGCCCTGCATAGCCAGCACCGTCTTTCCACCCAGCGTCCCGACGATCAGGTGCCCGTTGTGGCCATCGACTGTAGAAACCGGGAAATTGGGAATTTCTGCATAGGCGATGGTCAGTTCAATATCGATTTCATTGACTAACCCGCCCAATCCGGAACCAAGAATAATTCCGGCATCAATTGGCCTTTTTACCTTTTCGCTTATGAAGCTCGCGGTTGCTTTTATTTTCTCTAACATAGTTTACAATTTTTTCGTCAAAGCTTTTCCCTTCGCTGTCAAGGAATTTGATTTTCAAAGGAATGTAATATAAGTTTTCCCTGATAACCGGAGGAATATCCAGGTCTTTCAGGCGCATTGAATCTTTCTCGGTCGTAATAACAAGTTTTTTCTCCGAAGAAAGTTCAAAAAATTTCTGTTCCATTTTATTCAGGTCGGAAGCAGAATAGTTGTGGTGGTCCGGAAATTTCAGGACAGTTATATCGCTGGTGAACGACTCCAGGTATTTCTGGATATGTTCTGGCCCGGCAATACCCACAATCAACAAAATACTTTGATTGCCAGCCAACAACGACTGCACGACCGGGGCCTCGCCCGGGAAAACCGGGACCGGATCGCCATAAACCATGGTCGTAAAATAAAGCGACTGATATGGCCTCAGATGAACCTCTTTCATCGTCAGCCGACGGGTTATCGGCTTGATTTCGGAGGGGCATTTCGTGTAAATGATGATATTGGCCCGGCGTTCCTGCATTTTCCCTTCGCGCAAACGGCCATATGGCAAAAGCCAGTCGGTACTGATGGGGCGATTGTAATCGATCAGCAAGATATTGATTCCCGGGATGACACTGCGGTGCTGGTAGGCGTCGTCAAGCAAAATCACATCAGGTACCGGGTCCTGACTCAGAAGTTTATTGATTGCATGGACACGCTTTTCATCAACAACCACCTGAATATCGTTGAACTTATTCTTTATCTGCAATGGCTCGTCGCCTACCTCGAGGGCGGTACTGGTCACTTCAACTTCCTTGTAACCCTTGGTTTTGCGCTTGTAACCCCGACTGACGGTCACTACATTAAACTGTTTCCGGAGCAAATCGACCAAATACTCGGTATGCGGCGTTTTACCAGTTCCTCCTACCGTGATATTTCCAATGGAAATAACCGGCACATCAAATTCGTATGATTTAAAGATTTTTGAATCATAGAGTTTGTTGCGCAGGTAAACAATCAACCCGAAAATCAGTGAAAGCGGATATAAAAAAGCTTTCTTCATGTGTACAAATTTTCAAAGCAGGTTCATAAAATTTTCGTAACAGTTTTTGCTTTTCAATCAAATTAGCACTGACATGGAATTGAGCTTGCGAATCGGAGCGCAGCAACGATCCACGCATTGAAATCTGCGAAGCGAATAGCTTGTACATTCTCGTTTAATGTGAACTTTGGCACTCATGGCTATTTCATCCGTATAAATTTTCAATGTTAGTTCGTACAATTTTCGTAACAGCTTTTGCTTTTCAATAAAATTCGCACCGGTATGGAATAGCCATTTGTACATTTTCGGTTTGTATGAGCGATGGCTCTTATGGCTATTTCATAAGTAAATATTGTTGTTAAAATATTGAAATTTAGGTGTGTACTTGGAAATCCATGCTATAAAAATTAGCTTCTCTAATAATATTTACATGGCCTTGGTGCCACCACCATAAATTTTGTTACCGTGGCATGTTCGTTTCATTTATTTAATCTAATTGACGGTTATATCATACGGCATCCGGGCGATAATCCCTTTCTGTCCGGCAATTTTACGAAGCTGCTCATAGTATTTATAAGTCTCGCTCAACTCATCTTTCATAAAGAACGACTTGGCCGATCCGGGCAGTTTTCTGAGTAGCTCTTCGAATGGGTCTTTCAGTTTTGGCAAACTTACAACCCGGTAAGCGCTATCCAATCCGGCCATTTTACGGGCCATTTCAATCGCATCGGTCACGCCCCCGTACGCATCAACCAACTTGATTTGCCGGGCATTCTCGGCTGCCCATACGCGCCCTTGTCCAATCGCATCCACGCTGTCTTTGGCCATCGAACGCCCTTCGGCGACCCTCGAAATAAAGGTGTTGTAGCCATCTTCGATCATCTGCTGCATCAGGTTGCGTTCAAATTCGGTCATGGGGCGGGTTAGCGAGATCATATCCGAGTGTTCGTTGGTGGTAACAACATCCTGGGTGATCCCCAACTTGTTGTTCAGTAGTTCCTTCACATTCGGGATCATCCCGAAAATACCGATTGAGCCGGTAATGGTTGTGCGGTCGGCCATAATTGAATCGGCAGCGCAAGCGATGTAATAACCCCCGGAAGCAGCTACATCGCCCATCGAGGCCACCAACGGTTTGGTTTGCGCAGCCAGTTTGACTTCGCGCCAGATTACTTCCGACCCATATGCACTCCCCCCCGGTGAATTGATTCGCAACACGATTGCCTTAACCGACGAGTCACGGCGGGCTTCGCGGATTGTCCGCGAAAGTTCTTCTGATTTTATTCCATCACCCGACAAATCAGAATCAATTTCACCGCTGGCATAAATCACGGCAATCTTCTTTTTTGCAAGGCCTTTATGAACGCGCGGCTCAGGAACTTTTGCGTACATGTCAATATCAACGGCATTGATGTCCTCGCCCGAAGGGGTGCTGGTCAACTGTTTCAGGTCGTCAATAACCTGATCTTTGTATTTCAGCCGGTCGACCAAATGTTTTTGCAGGGCAAAATCGGCTTTCCGGAAAGTCGCCACCATATCGGCAATGTCGTTCAGCTCGTCAAGTCCCATTTCGCGCGAGGCCGAGATATCCATCAGCATTTGGGTCCACAGGCTTTTCAGGTATGTTTCGGTTTGTTCGCGGTTTTCGTTGCTCATCTTATCGAGCATGAACGGTTCGACCGCGGCCTTAAATTTGCCGTGCCGGACAATCTGAACCTCGACCCCCAGTTTTTCAAGCGCTTTTTTGTAGAAATTCCGTTCTCCTCCCAGTCCCCTGAAATCAACCGTTCCCTGCGGGTTGAGTACAACCGTATCAGCTACGCTCATCAGGTAATACGCTTTCTGCGAAACATTCTCGCCATAGGCATACACAAATTTCCCTGAGGTTTTGAAGTCCTTCAGCGCGTTCCGGATTTCTTCAACCGTGGCCAGGCCAGAATTTATTTCCGAAGGGTTCAGGTAAATTCCGCGGATGTTGGGATCTGTTTTTGCCTTGCGGATACAGGCCAGAATGTCGTTCAAACCCACCTTTTTGGTCACATCGAGCATCGGCAGATTTATGTCCTCAAACGGGTTATTGCTGCTTCGCTCAACAATCTCCTGATCGAGCCGGATAATCAACACCGAGTTTTTATCAATCTGCGTGGGTTGTTCACTAACACTCAACATGGAAGAAACAATCCCGATTAAAATGATGACCAGCAAAACCCCGGCAATCAGTACTCCCAAAATCGAGGCAAAGGTAAACTTCAGAAAATCCTTCATATTTTAATACTTTTGTGTTCGGTCTTTAGAATTTCGTCACGTCGCGAAATTTGTACGAAAATAGTCATTTTGTTACACTTTTTCCCCGGTTATGTCGAAGGTTTATTTATTGTTAGGCGCAAATATTGGAAATAAAAACGATACGTTCCGGAGAGCGGCATTCATCATTGAAAGTGCTGTTGGCCAGATCATTATGCGATCGTCGATTTACGAAACCGAGCCGTGGGGATTTCAATCAGACGACTTTTTCTGGAACCAGGTCCTGGTATTGAGAACTTCGCTGCCAGCCCTGGACATTTTACAACACATTCAAAAAACAGAACGCGCGTTGGGCCGTATCCGAAAACAGAGCGGTTACGAATCGCGCAGCATCGACATTGATATCCTGTTTTACGACGACCAGATTATCGACCAGCCCGACCTGACAGTTCCACACCCACGCATTCAGGAACGTAATTTTGTGCTGGCCCCGTTGAATGAAGTTGCTCCCGGATTGGTCCATCCAATTCTGAAAAAAACGATCGGCGAACTTTATCGGGAATGCCCGGACAAACTGAACGTCAGGAAACTGGATATAAACTAACCCGATCATCCGGTCCTTTGTCTGATCGGTGTTTTCTCAGTCAGTTATTGTTATTTGTTGACATTCATCCGTCGTTAATTGTCCGTTAACCACCGAATTCCTGCCTATTGATACGTAACGACTTAGCATTTGCAATTAATTAATGATCCGGTTTCCCAGCTTCTCGGAAAGAAATTTCTCAACTTTTTTCAGATTGATGTACTGGTTCTGCAAATCGAAGATCGGCTCGAACTCATTCCGCTGCGTCAATTCATGGATTTTCTGTTCCAGGTCCTTCAGCATGGCTTTCAGGTTTTTCAGTTTATATTCCTGAATCAAGCGTGGAACCAGCGTGTCCAGAATCTCGCCTTCGTCTTCAATGAACGCGCCACTCTTTCTCCAGCGTTTGCTTTCGACATATTTCTCGGCCAGCAGATCGGTAGCAAAAGCGCTGATGGCCGGATCGGTATGATTAATGAAATATTTGACCGGATCGAACGAGCGATCATCCAGGTTTTCCTCAAAAATGTCGATCATCTGGTTCACCAGCGGATCTGATGACCGAAGCCCGTCGCCGTCCAACTCCTGAAGGACCATCATCCCAACCGTAACCGGAATAAGTTCTCCGGGCAAATCGCCTTCAACCTGAAAAATGACCACATGAAAGTATTTCAGTAAAATCCGGAGAATTTCACGCTCTTCCAATTCAAACGGGTTGGACGAAACCGGCTTCCCCAATGTTGCCGTGGCTGGCGTTTTAAGGCGCACTTGCTGCATTTCGCGTTTCACGTCCTCTTCCGAGGTCCGTTGTTTGATCCGGCGAATCTCGGCATACAGAATTTCTTCGCCCACATCCAGTATCCGGCTGCATTCTTTGATATAAACAGTTCGGGTGATGGTATCCGGAATAACTGAAATGGAACGCACAATCTCGTTAATCAGCCTGGCTTTCAGCACGGGGTCGTTACCAATCCCTTCGAGCAAGAGTTGGGTTTTGAACTTGATAAAGTCGGTTTCGTTTCCCCTGATGTAAGCTGCCAGTTCCGAGGCGCTCATCGAACGGGCAAACGAATCAGGGTCCTCACCTCGCGGCAACGGAAGCACTTTCACGTTGATACCTTCCTCGAGCACCATGTCGATACCGCGCAAAGAAGCTTTGATGCCGGCATCGTCGCCGTCGTACACGATCGTGATGTTGGACGTAAACCTACGGATTAACCGGATCTGTTCGACCGTTAGCGATGTTCCCGACGAAGCCACCACGTTTTCGATGCCCGACTGGTGGAACGACAACACATCGGTATAGCCCTCGACCAGGTAGCATTTGTCGTATTTGGCAATGTCGCGCTTAGCCTGAAAGATGCCGTATAAAACCTTGCTTTTGTGGTAAATATCCGACTCGGGCGAGTTCAGGTACTTGGCCGTGTTTTTATCGTTGGTCATGATGCGGCCGCCAAAAGCAATGACCCGCCCGGCCACATTGTGGATCGGGAACATGACCCGCCCGGCAAAACGGTCGCGGACCCAGTCATCGCGTTTGATGGTGAGCCCGGTTTTTTCGAGAAATTCCATGCGGTAACCCTGCTTCTGGGCTTCGCGGGTAAAATGGTCTTTCCCTTCGGGACAGTAGCCCAGCTCGAACTTCCGGATGATATCGTCGCGGATACCACGCTCACGCAGATAACTGAGCCCCACCGTCCGGCCCTCGTTTTCTTCGAGCAACTGGCGCGAAAAATACTTTTGGGCGAACGACGAAACGATCATCATGCTTTCGCGTTCGTCTTTCAGCAATTTTTCCTCAGGACTTTCCTCCTTTTCGGCAATTTCAATGTGGTACTTTTTGGCCAGCCAGCGCAGCGCGTCGGGGTAACTGAGCTGCTCCAGTTCCATGATGAAGTTTACGGCATTTCCGCCCTTTCCGCAGCCGAAACACTTAAAAATACCTTTGGCCTGCGAAACAGTGAACGACGGCGTTTTCTCGTTATGGAACGGGCAGTGCCCCAAATGATTTACCCCGCGCCGTTTGAGCGTAACAAACTCTGAGACAACATCTACAATGTTGGCCGCCTCAATAATGCGTTCTATGGTAGCCGGATCGATCATTGTTGCAAAAGTAAGAAAATCCGGATGGGATTCCCCTTAAAACACCCTCCCTGAAAAGAAGAAAAACCTATATTATTGAGTCTAAATGGTGTTACAAATCCGGATATCCGATTCAACAACTTCATCGTTATTCGTAATACGAACTGTGCCTTCAAAAAAGCTTTCGCCATCCAGCAGATAACTCATCAGCTCCTGAACAAAACCCTCCATCTGCAAATTAAAAATATTCAGGATATCAACCCATTTCAGGCGACCGGGCACATTTCCGTTTAGTTCTCCGGAGAAGCGCGAAGTCTCGTAAACCAACCATATTCCCGACGCTTGATTGTCAATATTTACCGTTTTTACGACGCCCCGTAAAACCACAGAGCCTATTTCCAGGCCGGTTGATTCCTGCAAACTCCTGACTGCAGCGGCGTTGGTGTCTTCATCCATCTCAATTTGTCCTTTTATGCCCGAATGCTTGCGTTTGAGCGGGCCGTCGGCAGATAACTGCACCATCAGAAGCTGGTCGTTTTCATTGTCGAACACAAATGAAAGGGTTTGAACCTGGGAAGAAGCTGGATTCATGAGTTTTGCTTTTTTGAAATTTCACATCAGGAGACAGGGGTAAATATACAAACACCCGGACGATTGGAAAGGAATTTTGAATATTGAATAACGAATTAGGCTTTTGTTTCGCGATTATATAATTTTGGGTTTGTCATAACCGATCAGAAATGAAACGAATTGTTGTTTTATCGGGGGCCGGCATGAGCCAGGAAAGCGGAATACGCACATTCCGCGACATGGGCGGCCTCTGGGAAGAATACGACATCACCGAAGTTGCCACGCCCGAAGCTTGGGAACGGAACCCCCAGTTAGTAAACGATTTTTATAACGAACGGCGCAAACAATTGTATGAGTGCGAGCCCAATGGCGGTCACCTCGGATTGGCCGAACTCGAAAAAGAATACGAGGTCCGGATTATTACACAAAACATAGACGACCTGCACGAACGTGCCGGCAGCACCCATGTGTTGCACCTGCACGGCGAACTGAAAAAGGCTCGCAGCACGGTTGATGAAACTCGGGTTTACGACATCCCCGGATGGGAACTTAAATTAGGCGACAAATGCGAAAAAGGAAGCCAGCTGCGCCCACATATTGTCTGGTTTGGCGAAGCTGTGCCGGCCATTGCAGATGCTATCCCGTTGGTCGAAAGTGCCGATCTATTGGTTGTCATTGGCACCTCGCTCAATGTGTACCCGGCTGCCGGACTGGTTCATTATGTACGAAAAGGAACTCCCATTGTGGTCATCGATCCCCACCGCCCAGATATGTACATTCGCAATGTCACCTACATTGAAGAAAAAGCCAGCCGCGGGGTCGAAATCCTGAAAGAAAAACTACCCCAACTCTTGACCAAATGAAGTACCTGCTGCTCCTGATCGTTTTCCTGATACCCACTTTGGCCAGCCGGGCACAAAAGTTTGAAGGAGGCGTGCTGGGCGGTGTTAACGGTTCGCAAGTGCGGGGCGACTTTACCAGCGGCTACCAAAAGCCGGGAATCAATGCGGGAGCCTACGTGAATTACAACTGGTCTGAAAAAACATTCTGGGGCATGGAACTGCGGTTTTCACAAAAAGGCAGCCGCAAAAACCCCGATGCCAAAACCGGCGACCAATATAAATACATCATGCGGCTGAATTATATCGACATTCCGGTTTATGCTGGATATCGTTCAAACGACCGAATTTCGGTATTTGGCGGACTGTCGGCCGGATACCTGATCAGCGGCAACGAGTACAACAACTACGGGTTGTTCCCCAAAGAAGACCGCCGCCCGTTTAACGATTTCGATGTGCAGGCGCTGGCCGGCATCCGCGTTAAATTTACCAGCCGTTTGAGCCTTGACATCCGGGGCGCCTACTCGGTGGTACCCATCCGCGACAACCCCGGCGAAGTGCTGTGGTACTGGCTCGACAGCCAGTTCAACAATGTGCTTTCAACCAGCCTGTTTTACCGGTTAGATTTTTAGGATTTGGATCAAGCCAGACAAACCTGCCCTCTTAGTTGCCAAATTAAATCACGCCGTGGCCAGCGTTGCCACGCTCACCCTGGCATTGGTTTTCGAGAGGATCGCCGTGGCACAGGCATCCAGTGTCGAGCCGGTGGTAACCACATCGTCGACCAGCAGGATATGTTTTCCGGCAAAAAGCTCCGGGGTCTTCAGGTTAAAAATTCCATCGACATTTTTCCACCGGTCGAAACGGCCTTTGCGGGTTTGCGTGTTGGTAAACACCTCGCGTACCAGGTTATCGGCCTCCAACGGTTTATTCAGCGCATCGGCCATGCCGCGGGCAATCCACCAACTCTGGTTGTAGCCGCGCTTCTTTTCTTTAGCCGGGTGCAATGGAACCGGGCAAACAAGATCGACCGAAGCAAAATGATCCGACTTCAGCAAATCGCGGCCAAAATGTTGCCCCATAACCAGGCCTGCTTCTTTAACACCTTTGTATTTCAGGTAGTGAATCAGTTTTTGGTAATCGCTGCCCTTGGTGAAGTAGAAAAACGAGGCAGCCTGTTCCACCTGAGCGCGACCATAAAAAAGCCGGGCAACCGGGTTATCCGGTTCCAGATGAAAATTAGTACGTGGAATATGATGCAGACAGTGCAGGCAAATCAGTTTCTCCTGTTCAATCAGCCTGCCC
The DNA here is from genome assembly GCA_029265715.1 of Bacteroidota bacterium. Lineage (GTDB taxonomy): Bacteria > Bacteroidota > Bacteroidia > Bacteroidales > Prolixibacteraceae > Aquipluma. Next base: position 28,936 of record JAJUGZ010000027.1, on the reverse strand, counting down.
CCACAGACTAAGCAAAGGTCGGGATAAAGCAGTTGTAGTAAATATTTCAGCGAATTTCCAAGCATAATTACTCCATTTGTGCAATAAAATTGCAACTGTTTGATTACATTAAATTTACATAGAGCCCCGATATTTAACCATTAGATAAGATTCAACCACCCAATGGCTATTGCTTTATTCGGTTGTATCGCCGTAAATTTAATCGTCAGAATAAGTTACGCATTTTCGATAAAACCAAAACACCAAAATATCTTCCCGTTCCTTTTTCCCTATAACAAAAAGTCCTTAAAAGGTTGCCCCGGCAACCTTTCCTTTTTTTATGAAAGCATCGCCATTTATATTTTACTTCCTTTAAATTCGATATTTCACCATCGTCTCTTGTCTTATCAGATGGATTTTACTTTTTGTCTTGAAGCAAAAAGTAAACAAAAATTCAAGGCTAATTTTTATCGGCAACCTTCATCTTCCTAAAAGCTAAGTTCAACGGGTGATTTTCTCCTCACGTCGGAACTTCCCATTTTCCACTAAGCTTTCAGTTTGATTCCGGTTTTGATAAAAACAGGCCACTCCTTCTACAAAAGTCAAGTAACCCAACATGTGTTTAATTTATTTGCTTTCATCTATGCCAGTGAATCACGATTGTTTTTACAGAAATTACAATTCCACCTTTTCCAGTTCGATTGTAAAATGACGCATTACCGGGGCTTCGTTCAGAATCCGAAAACCTTTCCGGATGTGCATCCGGCGTTCGTACACATTTTGCAAGGCTGCGGCAACCACATCCAGGTGGTTGTTGGTATAACAACGGCGCGGGATGGCCAGTCGCAGAAACTCCAGTTTCGGGAACCGGTTCTGTCGTGTTTCCGGGTCACGGTCGGCCAGCAAGGTTCCCACCTCAACGCCACGGACCCCCGCTTCCAGGTAAAGCTCGACGGCCAACGCCTGCGCCACAAATTCTTCTTTCGGGACCAGCGGCAAGAATCGTTTGGCATCGACAAAAACCGCATGCCCCCCAATTGGTTTCTGAACCGGAATACCAGCTGCAATCAGCTTGTTTCCCCAATAGCCAACCTGACTGATCCGCGCCCGGAGATATTCTTCCTCAACAACCTCTTCGAGGCCAACAGCCAATGCATTCATATCCCGTCCGGCCATGCCACCATACGTCAGAAACCCTTCGTACATGATGTTGAAAATTGATGCCCGATCGTACCAGTCCTTGTGGCGCATAGCCAGAAAACCGCCGATGTTGACCAACCCATCCTTCTTGCTGCTCATGGTCATTCCATCGGCCAGCGAATACATTTCGGCAACTATTTCCCGAATGGTTTTTCCCTGATAACCGGGCTCGCGCTGCCTGATGAACCATGCATTCTCAGCAAACCGGGCCGAATCGAAAATCACCGGCACGCCAAACCGGTCGGCCAATGCCCGGACCTCACGCAGGTTTTGCATCGATACCGGCTGCCCTCCGGCCGTGTTACAGGTCAGGGTCATGATAATCGCCGGAACTTGATCGCCGGGGGTTGTTGCCAAAACCTGCTCCAACTTGTTTAGGTCAACATTCCCTTTAAACGGGTGTAAGTTATCCGGATCAAACGCTTCGTCGATAGTGCAGTCAACTGCTTTGGCTTTCCGAAACTCGATATGTCCTTTGGTCGTGTCGAAATGAGAATTGCCGGGAACTGTATCCCCGCTCTTGATCAACACCGAAAACAACACATTTTCGGCAGCCCGTCCCTGGTGTGTCGGCAAAAAATATTCGAACCCAAAGATTGACTGCACCGTCTCCTTGAGGCGGATAAACGACGATGAGCCGGCATAACTCTCATCGCCGGTCATCAGGGCAGCCCACTGCCGGTCGCTCATGGCGCCAGTCCCGCTGTCGGTCAGCAAATCAATATACACCTGCTCGCTTTTCAGTCGAAATAGATTATATTTTGCTTCCTGAATCCAGGTTTCTCTCTGTTCACGGGTCGATCGCCAGATTGGTTCGATCATCTTGATTTTATAATTTTCAGCAAAAGGAAGTTCCATTTCCGATCGTTTTAAAAAATTAGACATGAGGAAAAACAGAAACGGGTGGAAAAACGATCAGAACCCAAATGAATCACGGTTTTTGATGTTCCTGAATATCCGGGACGAATGGGAATATGAAAAAACAAATAAGTTCACAAGTAAATATTGTTGTTAAAATATTGAAATTTAGGTATGTACTTATGGAACCCCATGCCATGAAAATTAGCTTCTCTACTAATATTTACATGGCCTTTGGTGCCACCACCATAAATTTTGTTACCGTGGCATGTTCGTTTCATTCGTATAAATTTTCAAAGTTGGTTTTGCAATTTTCGTATCTATCCCTGTTTTTCAACGAGATGGAATAGCCATTTATTCGCTTCGCAGATTTCCCTTTGGTCAATTCACTTTTCGGTTTATATGTGATCTGTTTATAATTTGTTTTTAAGTTGCCAGATGGAACTCGCCATTATAATCATGCCCCTGTGTGTGAGACCATCTCCCATGCTCGTTTCATGACATCAATGCTTTGCCTTCCAAAATTAATGTCAGTCGAAAGTCAATTCCATGTTATTTGTCAATATTTTCAGGCGAGACAAAAAGAAAACCGTCACGGGTCGCGTTTTTCGGATTACGGGTTGCCGGGACATAATTATCCGGCTATCTGGGATTGCCCAGAAGCACGTAACGGCTACTTTCTCAACTCCTGAAACCAAAGCATGGTACTAATCCCAAACGGAATTACCCCTTCGGAATGATCCAGGCCCGGAAGAATGATCAACTGAAGATTGGCTTCGGAAACACCAGCAGCTTTCAACTCCTGATACATGTAATTGCTCATATTTACTGAAACAAACGTATCGTCTCCGGCATGGTACAAGCGCGTTGGCGTTGTTAATTTCCAGGCCTGCACACTGTTAGCCGTCAGCGCGGCACGAAGGGAACTGAACTTCGGATCGGTTGCATAGCCAGCCCGGTACGAATCGGTAAATAAAGCTGAAATACTGGTCGTCAGTTCAGCATTGATGCCATCTCCGGAACGACTGCCATCAAACAAACCGGGAATTTTCCCGGCGTAAGGCTGGTTAAAAATGTCGGATAACGGATTGGAAAACAATCCCAGCGAGCGATAAGCCTGAATGATATACGCCAGAAAATAAGGCATCGGATAGGTATCTGACTGAATAAGCGACTCGCTCAATATGCCCTGTTTATACGGTCCGCCACCACACGAACTGGCAGCCAGATGAAATTCGGACGCATAACTTTGTTCGATCGTCTTTTCCAACTGCAAGGTAGCCCATCCTCCCTGCGAATAACCAAAGATATACAAGTCGCTGCCCGGAACTGCCTGTGTATTTTCGGCTTCGCTGTATTCTTTCACAGCCCGCAGCATATCCAGGATGCTTGTAACTGTCGATTCGGCATGCAGATAGGGATGGAACGAACTTTCCGAATCGCCAAACCCGATGTAATCGGGAATTACCACAATATATCCCAGCGAGGCCATGCATTCGAGCACACGATAAACATCGCTGTCAGGATTCCGGCTTGGCGCATTGGCATGTAAAGTGTTGGTTCCGTTCTGAAAACAAAGCACCGGAAAACTACCAGCTGTTGTTGGCAGGCAGACCAACCCGGAAGCCTGGATCTCTTTGTTCCCCAGTTTCGTTTTATATGACAGTTTCCGGATTTTCACCCCGGCCGTCACATCGGTTGCCAAATCTTCGGCGCCCGGATATACCAAATCAAGAAAAAGCATAAATGTTTGAATGGTATTCTTGTTATACTCGCCGACCGGCAAAGATTTCACATAATACTTGTAGTCCGGATTAGAATCTGCATCATCATTTTTTGAACAAGAAAAAAATATGACTGGCGATATCAGGCTTACAAACAAAATGAGGATACAATTGCGGGGTTTCATCTGTAAATAATTTGTTTTTAAGTTGTCAGATGGAATAGCCATGATCCGGTTATTATTTTCATTATCGGTTGGTGTTTGCGAATCATGGCTATTTCATCTGTATAAATTTTCAAAGTTGTTTCTTGCAATTTTCGTATCTATTTCTGTTTTTCAAACTAGTTTTTCAACGAGATGGAATTGAGCTTGCGAATCGGAGCGCAGCAAAGATCCACGCAGTGAAATCCGCGAAGCGAATAGCCATTTATACATTCCCGGTTGGTATAAGCTTCAGCTTTTATGGCTATTTCATCTTTAATTTATTTTAAATCAATCGTGTGTTATTACTCACTCCGGAAAGCCAAGCTCAGCTGCCGAATTCCGGAGAAAATCGCGGGTGTAATAATCCGGGTCTACCACCTGACCGTTCCAGATCATTATATCCAGATCGATATTTCGGGGGCCGAATTTTCGTTGAGCCCGATCGCGTCCCATCCGGTCCTCTATATTTTTCAGATAGTTCTTCAGCTCATTGACATCCATGTCGGTTTCAATCAAAACGGCGCCATTGGTGAAATCCGGCTGATCGGTTATCCCAATCGGTTTGGTTTTTACCATGACCGAAACCTTTATAATCCGAACATCGGCAGCCAGCAAACCGAGCATTTTCTGTATATTTTCATCCGGATTGATGTTGGACCCAATGCCAATAATGCAACGGTTCATCGCGAGGCCTCCATCTCGAACGAAACCGATTCGGCAAACCGAAGGGCATGCGGCTTGTCTACTTCGACACGGGCCCAGCGAACACGGGTGTCGGCCATGATCATATCGAGCAAATTCCGGGTCAGCACTTCCAACAACTTGAAGCGACCATCCTGTACATAAGCGATAATTTGCTTGGTAATTACCTTGTAATCGTAAATCCCGTCAGGTTCATCAGCCTGTAACGCGCCTTCCGGGATATCGGCATCGATCGCCAGATTGATCAATACATCCTGCTTGTTGACCAGCTCGTCCGGATTAAACCCAATGTAGGTCCGTATAAGTAAATTCTTTACCCGAATAATAGCCATACGTAATTGATGGTTTATAATTGCTTGTTGACAGATTCGATTCATCCTGTGTTACCTGACTGCCAGGTTTTCGCCGCCGTCGCAGAACAACAGTTGCCCGGTCAGGTAATCGTTGTTCAGAATGTATTCCAGGCTTTTCAGGATTGGCTCGGCACCACCCGGGCGCTTCATCGGAATTTTAGCTGCAAGTTTCCACAGGAACGATTCATCTTTATCTTCCGGGGGCAATGTAACACCGGGAGCAATGGCGTTTACCCTGAAATTGGGGGCAAACTCAACGGCTGCCATCTTGGTCAGTTCCCAGAGCGCCTTTTTCGATAAACTGTAGGCCGCATGATCGGAATTACTGGTGGTAATCCGGGTATCCACAAAATTGATGATGATCCCGCGATCGACTAAGCGCGCAAAGTCGCGCATCAGCAAAAACGGAGCCCGGTAGTTGATCATCATCTGACGGTCGAGCAGATCAAACGTTGTTTCCTGAATGGACGAGCCTTCGAATACCGATGCATTGTTAACCAGCAGGTTCAGGTCGCCAAACTCTTTCAGTACCTCCGGGATCAAGGCCTCCACGGCAAACGGGTTTTGCAGGTTCGACTTAAACAAAACAAATTTCTGGTTGGGGTAGGTTTTTTCCAACTCTTCCTGAAGCGCATTTGCCGCCCTTCCGGAGCTGTGGTAATGAATTGCCAGGTTCCAGCCCTGCTCGGCCAAATAAAGCGCCACCGCCTTCCCGATGCGTTTGGCCGCACCCGTAATTAATGCTGTTTGTTCCATAGTTACTGACGAAAACATAAAAATACACAGATTGTTCGGAACGGCGAGTATTCCTACAAAAAAAACAGGATGAAGGCACCAACCCACCCGAACTTAGACAAAAGAACCTGACCGGATTCTCAAATGTCCGGCCAGGTTCTTTGACAAGGCAGCGAATATCTGCTTATTTTATCGGCTCAATTCCTTTCAAAGTCGGCTTTACTTCAATGATTTTTCCATCGGCACCGAAGTTTAGTTTGTCGATACATACTTCGCGGTGAAAACCGCCGGCACGCCCCATCTCAATTCCTTTTGGGCGGGTAAAACGGTGATAGACCAGATACCATTCGTCTTTACCCGGAACCTGGATGACCGAGTTGTGCCCGGTTGCAAAAATGCTGGCCACCGAGTCGCGCTGAATCACGATGTTCTCATCAGGAATAGTCAGTTTTCCCATGGGCGAATCGGCTGTGGCATAGCGCACTCTGTAATTGGGACTGCGGGTGTCGTCTTCCGACCACATAAAGTAGTAGGTTCCGTTACGGAAAATCACATAGGTGCCTTCGCGAAACGTGTCGTCAATGTTGAATTGTTTCAGGGTTTTCATGTTCAGCGAGGTCATATCCGGGTTCAGTTCGGCGCCGGCCATGTAGCCGTTGCCCCAGTACAGGTAGGTTTTTCCTGAAACCGGATCAGTAAACACATCGGGGTCAATTTCCTGCCCGCGGGTTACGCCCAGCGTTTTAAAATCAACCAAGGGTTTGCCGCTGTCGGTAAAGGGCCCGGTGGGGTTATCGGCCACAGCCACGCCAATTTTTTGTGCCGCGCAGAAGTAGTAAAAATATTTGTACCCGCCGTCAATTTTCTTCTCCACAATACACGGCGCCCAGGCATTGCGGTCGGCCCAGCTCACGTCCTTTTTCAAATCCAGGATGACGCCCTCATCGGTCCAGTCGACCAAATTGTCCGACGAGAATGCCTTAAATGATGTACCCGACCAGTTCCAGAACCCGTCGCTGGTTGGGTAAATGTAGTACTTGCCCGTTTTTTCCGAATACAAAATTTCCGGATCGGCGTAGTAGCCTTCCAACACCGGGTTGTGATCTTCCGAAGCGCTTACCTGGTAAACCGCTTCGCCTTTGCCTTCGAGCGAAAAGGTATAACCAACCGGGCCTTTGCTAAAATCCTGCGGCCCAACCGGGCTTACCGCAAAATACTTGAAACAGCTAAACTGCGGGTCGAGCGCGGTTAAATCGGTCCCGCGCTTCACCGGCAGGTGAATGGTTTTGGCGGCACCATCAATCACCACGTTCAACTTTTTCAGTTGGGGCGAAGTAGCTTCCACCATCAAATCGTCGAGGCTGCCGTACGTTTCCATCAGGCGTTTCAGTTCGTCGCCGGTAACCGGCATCACCGTTCCGTGGCGCGGGTGGAAGTTCATAGATACCTCATGGTCGATCACTTCGAAGTGCTCCAGGTCGGAGCTTTTGGTAAACTGGTAACGGCCGGCCGTGTATACATCGTACATCAGAATATAGTCGTTCGAATGGTTCAGCTTAAAGATGCCGCTTCCTTCAACACGGTCTTTCTCGCAATCCACTCGTTTATCGCTCACCAATTGATAGCCTTCGGTCAGCTTGTCGGAAATAGCCAGTTTGATGCCGGGATCTCCGTCTTCGGCCTTGTGAAATAAATAGAACTTTCCATTGAACGGAATGATATCGCCATCGATGCAAGCCTTGGTATTGCTGTCGGCAGGAGGAAAGTACAATTGTTTCGGAGCTTCTTCCAGACCGGTAAAATCGTTGTTTGCGTAAGCGTAGTAGATGATGTCGGGTGTGCCGTCGCCGCTACGCATCGAAAAGTAGATCATATATTTGCCGGCAGCCTCGTCGTAAATGGTTTGCGGCGCCCAAACGCGATCGACGGCGCCAAATTCAGCAGGATAGGTTTCGGGGATGTTCACCACCGACGTTTTCCAGTGAACCAGGTCGGACGATTTCATCAAGATCATCGCAAAATTGTTCCAGCCTTGTTCGGGCACATACAGGTCGGTAGCTACCATGTAAAACGTTTTGCCGTCGGCGCCGCGTAAAATGTGCGGGTCGCGCACGCCGCCCGATGTGCTGATTTTTTTGCTGTCGAGCACAGGCTGATTGCCGTTCAGCGCGCGGAAGTTATACCCATCGGTACTCACGGCATAACGGATGGCTTCTTCGCCCGGGCCGTTACCGGTAAAGTACACAAACAGGTAACCCTCGAGTTGTTCGTCGAGCGGCTTACTGCACGAGTTCAAAAAAATGGTCATCAGCGGAAGTAACAGCGCCACCGCAAAGGATAAGAAAGTCTGCTTTTTAAGATTCATATCAATCGTTTTTGTTTTTAGAACAATGTTGTTAACCGGGTTGCATACGACCCTATTGGGCATTACAACTCACCCCTCGGCCGATAAATCAGGCTTTGGGGGTGAGTTAAGCAATGTCTATTTTGTCACTTTCCCTTTCATCCGGATAACCGTAAACGAGTAGGCCGGAAGCGTGTAATTGAAGTCGGGGCCAACCTGAATGTTGCTGCTTTCCGGTTTCGCGTTGCCATCGGTTACGTCGCCCTGCAGCACCGTTATGCTTGCTTCGCCCGCGACAACCGGTAAATCCTTCAAAATCATTTTGGCCGAAACAGAAACGGGCAACAGGTTGGCCAGCTTCAGGATATAATCGCCGCTTTTGCTGTCGCGCACCAGCGAAGAGCCAATGCGCTTGCGCACATCGGGTCTCGGCTCCGACAACTGCACCAGCGAAGCCACATACTCGTCGCCCGTGTTCTGTCCGAACAGCTTTTGCACGTAATAATCGACTGTCGGGAACACCCCGGTATTGTTGAAATAAATCAAATCGGGGTCCCATTGGGTGTGCCCGTATTTAGCCAGCAATGGCGCGTACGAGGTCATGTGCACCACGTCGGCATTGCGCTCCACATTAATCAGGTGCAGGGCATCGCAAAGTGCCGTTTCTATGGTCAGCTTGCGGCCCGGAATATGGGTGGCGTACTCACCCAAATACACTTTCGGTTTCGAACGGTCGTAGCGATCGTAAAAATCCTGGTAGTTAAGGTACCACCCTGGCGGATTGTAATAATGTTCGTCCACCATCGGCACGCCCAATCCGGTGGCAAAATCCCAGCCCACGCGGTAATCCGTTCCTTCGAAAAAAGGTCCGACAGTACCAATCACGGTAATTTCAGGATGTTTTTCTTTAATCGCGTTGTAAATCAGGCTGAACCGTTCTTTGAAAATATCGGTAATCAGATCCTCGTTGCCAATGCCAATGTATTTCAGTTTGAAAGGTTCCGGATGACCGGCCTGCGCACGCAGTCTGCCCCAGGCGCTGTTCTTATCGCCATTGGCCCATTCAATCAGATCGAGAATGTCCTGCACATACTGTCCCATGTCGCATAGCGGTATGCCGCCCTGTTGCCCATGCCCTCCGGTTGACGAGTTCTGGCAAGGCACCCCGGCAGCAATAACCGGTAATGGCTCGGCGCCAATGTCTTCGCAAAACTGAAAGTACTCAAAATAGCCCAACCCCATCGACTGGTGGTAATTCCAAATATTACGGTCTCCTTTGCGGGCTTCCAGGGGACCGATGGTATTTTTCCATCGGTAAATATTGTCGAGGCCGTCGCCATGCGACACACAGCCTCCGGGGAAACGAACAAAGCGCGGGTGCAGGTCGGCAATGGTCTGGGCCAGATCGGCACGCAACCCGTTTTTGCGGTTTTTAAACGTTTTTTGCGGAAACAGCGAGACCATATCCAGCGCCACTTTACCTGTAAATTGAGGAACGAGCTGCAGTTTGGCATTGGCAACCGTAGCGGCCGATGTCAGCTCCAGTTCCTGCTTTTTCCAGTCGCCCGAAATAACTTTGGAACTTGTTTCGGCGACAACGTTTCCGGTTTCGTCTACCAAACGAACCAGCAGTCTGCCCTTGGTACCGCCAATACAGCGGGCAAATACCGAAAAATTATATTGGTCGCCGGCTTTCAATGCGATCCCGTCGAAACCTTGGTTTTCCAAGGCCTCCCCTATTTTCGAAATCGTGAGCAACGCATAATGTTTTTGATTTGGATGGATCGGAGCAAGCGAATCAATGACAAAGCCATCCTCGGCTCCACTGAAAGTCCACGCCTTTTTGCTGTTCCAACTTGTATCGCGGCCTTTGGTGTCGGCAGGGGTATATTCGAATCCCCGATTTTGAACCAATTCGGCATACAAACCACCATCGGCCGCGTAGTTGATATCCTCGAAGAACACGCCAATCAGCATATTGCTGATGGCTTTGGTGTTATTTGGCTGAGCCGTAATGGTGGCGCCCAACGGTTTCAGGCCTGCAAAACGAGTAGCGTCGTCGCGCAACGTTTCCTCATTCAACTTCGCCTTGTACTGGCTCAGTTCGTAGAACCTGATGGCGCCGTCAAGCAACTTCCACGGCACTTTATTCACCACACCCAGCTGCTTCTGGCCGTCAATCCAAACTTCTTCGCGCCTGTTCAAGCGATCAGCATGACTGCCCTCAACGGTTGGCGCGTAGCTTTTAAAGTCGGTTGTGGTGGTTCTGTAAACTTTCTGATTGTCGCCGCTCAGCCAGGTAATTTTATAGCTGTTGGTTTCGGGTTGAAACGAAACTTCGGGCAGCTGCACATTTCCGGCAGTCATGACTTGGGGGTACGACTGCGGATCCCAGTTAACCAGATCGTTGGTTTGCGCATGGGCAAACTGTCCGACCTCTTCGTTCAGACTCCAGACAGCATGCCAGCTGCCGGCTTTATCCTGAAACAAAAACGGAGTCAGCATGCGCTTCTGCGAGCCCCAGGTCCCGAAATCGCAAAACAAAAAGCGGAATTCCGGGCCAATTGCCTTCCAGTTTTTTCGGTCGATGCTCCATGCGTAATGCAACCCGTTATGACCCTGGTCTTTCACCGTGGCATAAGAGAAAACATAAGCCGAATCCGGCTCGTTGGCCATTACAGTCGTTGTTTCCAAAGCTGTTTGCAGGATTCCCACCGTCAGGAAAAAATAATAAACAAATTTTCTCATGAATGATCTGTGTTTTAGTTGAAGTGAGTTTAGAGGTTATGCAAACAAATCTATAAACTTTTAATGTCTTTTTTACACTTATTTAATAACGACAAGTAAAAGCCCGTTTGGCCCTATTCCTGATAAACGAACGGTGCAATTTTATTCTTGTTGATTGCTTAAGACTCTTCAATCAACCAAATTATCTGACTTAGGTTCTTATTTCAGCAGGCGTCAACCAATTGGCCGAAAACCGCACGGAGATCTTTGAAGGCAATGGGTTGTTGTCCTTTTCACTTGTTATCACTATTCTTTCTGATTGATGCGATTTTATATCAATCGAAGCCCCAACTTTTCTTTTTATATTTCGGCATCGCCCCATGTTGGGTGCAAACATAAGCTGAAAGGTCGACTGCCATCTGATGGATTTCTTTCAATGGTTTGCCGCTTAGCAACCCTACCACCATGGCTGCCGTAAACGAATCGCCTGCACCAACCGTGTCGGCGACCACTACCTTCGGAGTTTCCATGAAACTAGTTTCCTCTTTGGTAACCAAGTAACTGCCATTGATCCCGCAGGTAAGCGCTACCAGTTTCAGTTTAAACTCCTGAAGCAGTGCCATGCAATTCTGCTCGTCACTCCCGTGCAAGCCAAACATATCAGCTACGATCTTTATTTCATCATCGTTTATCTTCAAAATATTACACAGGCTAAGAGATTCCTCAATTAATGATTTGGAGTAGAACTGCTGCCGCAGGTTGATATCAAATATTTTCAGTGCTGTGTCGGGAACCTGCGCCACAAATTTGCAAATGGTAGCCCGAGAAACCTCGCTGCGTTGGGCCAACGAACCAAAACAAACTGCTTTTGCTGCTTTTGCCACTCCGGCATATTCCGGCTTCATCCCGATAAAATCCCAAGCTACAGGCTGGCAGATTTCATATTGCGGAACTCCATCACAATTAAGTGTAACCTGTACAATTCCGGTAATGTGGTCAACTTTCTGAATGTCGTAATGCAATCCAACAGCATCGAGTTTTCGAATAATTTCTTCGCCTAGCTCATCATGTCCAATTGCGCTAATAGCCAAGCTTTCAATTCCCAAACGAGAAACATGGTAGGCAAAATTACAGGGCGCCCCGCCCATTTGTTTGTGATCAGGAAAAACATCCCACAGCAACTCGCCAATTCCGACGACCAATGATTTCTGATTCATTTTCAATTAACGATATTATATTAATCCTAATTCTTTTTCAATCTGTTCCAACGACTTGCCTTTTGTTTCCGGTATCCAGATTTTTACAAATACAAAGGCGATAATGGCAAACACGCTAAAAATACCAAACAGGTAACTCAGCCCCAGAGTTCCTTGGATAACCGGGGCAAAATAAACCGTGAGGAACGTACACAACCAGCTCACAGCCGTTGAGAACGACATTGCCACACCTTTTATCCGATTGGGATAAATTTCGGAAATAATGACCCACATAACCGGAGCAAATGAGGCTGCAAAAAATGAGATGTAAACAAGCAGCGCTACCAACACACCGATACCAAATTGGCTGGGCTTGGCAAATTCGAAAGTGAGATAAGCCAGCGAAACAATCATTCCAACAGCCCCCCAAAGCAACAAGGTTTTACGTCCCTTTTTGTCGACCAACTTAAGAGCAACAATGGTCATCAGGAAATTGACCATCCCAACTATCATTGCTTGCATGATGGAGTCTCCTTTGGCGGAACCCGCTGCCTGGAACATTTCTGGCGAAAACATGATAACGGCATTAATACCGGTAATTTGCTGTAAGGCGGCAATCAGGGTCCCTATGAGCACAATTTTGCCGGTTTTCCCTTGAAACAGTTCCGACAGGCTCAATTTTTCTTTTCCCTTTTCTTCTGAAATCACTCGTTCCATTTGCGGCAATTCGCTTTTTACCAAAGCTGGTCCACCAATTTTCATCATCACTGACTCTGCTTCCCCCTGCCGGTTTTTGGATACCAGCCAGCGCGGACTTTCGGGAAAAGACAGCAAGATAAGCATCAAGTAAAACGTACTAAACAAAGCAGGTACAGCCAGCATATAACGCCAGCTATTATCGCCCAGGCCAATAAGCAAATAATCGAAAATATAAGCCAGCACAATACCAATGGTAATGGCAAACTGGTTCATAGACACCAAGCGCCCACGGCTGTGAGCCGGCGAAATTTCGGAAATGTACATAGGCCCGACAACCGAGGTTGCACCAACAGCAAGCCCCGAAAGAATCCGAAAAATGATGAGCACCACCGCCGACTCGGCAAAAGCACATCCCAAAGCTGAGATAATATATAAAACGGCAGTTGCCAGCATCACCTTCTTACGTCCATATTTTTCGGTAAAGTTGCCAGTAAACAGGGCGCCGATAAGGCAGCCAATGGTGAGTAACGCAGCCACTGTCCCCAAGCCGGAATCAGTCAGTGTAAATTCATCTTTCAACATATCCACTGCACCGGAAATTCCGGCCATATTCAAACCAAACAGCAGTCCGCCGTTAATGGCTACAAAGGTTATCCAATACAGGTAACTGTTGCTTACTTGATTTTTGTTTTTCATTCGTATAGATTTTCAAAATAGGTTTGTATAATTTTCGTAACTGCTTTATTTTCATTTAATATCATTCCAAATGCTTTCCATTGGCCATATTACGCCTTCAGTTAACGAGACCTCGCCGCGCTCAGAGAAAAGGCTGATTGAGGTGAATGGTTTCGTTGGGAAAAACTGTTCGGTCATAACCACCAGCCCCCCCTTGGCAAACAGTTCAACGGATGCCCGGTCAATAAGCAGGTGCATGTCCAGTACCGGCTCATTATTGATGTACGGTGCATAATGAATTCCTGCAAAATCTTTGGCCGGACTGTCCCAGCCTGCTCCGGTGCGGTCGATAAAAAACAGCTTGTTGAGGTTATCGTAGCCAATCTGTAGTTTTTCGTTGTTTTCGTTGGACAGTATGATACCGAAACGCTCAGCAAAAGTCATTGCCGAAGAATTTTTGGTGTCGAAATGAAGATTTATTTCGAGGGGGAGAGTGAATACTTTTTTTATTTCCATTTCACCCGAAACGATCCCTGGCTTCAACAGTTCTTCCTTGCCGCGCAATGTTTGAAGTTCAACAACAGGCCTGGAAACCAGCAAATAGTCATTATAAATCTCAACCAGTTCCAACTCGCGTGCAACAGTCATCGCTCCCCGCCATTTTCCGGTCGGTATCTTGTCGGCATACTGCCAGTTGTTCATCCACCCGATAGCGAGGCGGCGTCCGTCTCCTTTCGGCACATTCGACCAGGTGACCCCGGCGTAATTGTCTTTGCCGTAATCGACCCATTTTGTTTTGGTTCCTTCCCGGGTAAAAGTATGCCCGTCGAAATCGCCGACAAAATACTGGGTAGCCGAGCCCCCGTTAGGTCCTCCGGGATTAATACTGACCAGCATGACCCATTTGGTGGTGTCGCCGGCCTGCATCGGGAAAAGATCCGGGCATTCCCAAACTCCACCGTGCGCACCCGTACCTTCACCGAAATTGCTCTCGAAAGTCCAGTTCATAAGGTTTGACGAAGAATAAATACTGATATGATCCTGAACAGCGAGGATCATTATCCAACGCTTCAATTCTTCATACCAGATAATTTTGGGATCGCGAAAGTCGCGGATTCTAGGATTTCTCAAAACCGGATTATGTTCGTATTTCATCCAAGTGCGTCCTTTATCAATACTATAAGCCAGTCCTTGATACTGAAAAGTATCGCATCCTGTATCCTCCAAGGGCCGATTGTGGTAAGTATAAAGGGCAACCATCGGCGGGTTTTCAATAGTTCCCAGCCCCGAGGTATTGTTGATATCGACAACTGCACTGCCCGAGAAAATCCAGCCCAGCGAGTCAGGATACAAGGAAACAGGCATCTGTTCCCAATGAACCAAATCGGTACTAATAGCATGTCCCCAATGCATCGGTCCCCATACTGTGCTGTCGGGATAATATTGATAGAACAGGTGGTATCCACCATCGTAATAAACCAGGCCGTTCGGGTCGTTCATCCAGCCGGAAGTCGGGGTAAAATGAAAAAAAGGACGATATTTCTCATTGTAAGGATTAAACACATCCAACAGTTTTAACGAATCTAAGAACAAATCAAAACCTTCAAAATCGAAGAAAGTAATTTCATCTGGCTGTTGCCCCAAAGCTTTCTGCTCGATTGGCTCCCAGCTATCAATCTGGTTTTTAACTGGGTAAACGACAAAGGTATTTCTGTATGTTCCATCGCTTAGCAAACTCATTGTTTTTTCGTCCCCGCGATCTTCCCTTGAGAGCAACAAGCCGCGATTTGTTACTTTAAACCCAACTGTCATGGTTGTCTTTTCGCTTTTTGGTTTTTTCATGGATTTTTGGTTAACACAAGCAAGTATCATTGTCAATGTTAAAAACATCATTGCTCTGCCCTTCATTTTATTTAGGTTTTCAAATCTCATAAGAATTTTATTTACAGTTAAAAATCAGTATCCATTTGTGCCGGTTTTAGCGGCCATATGTTAGCACTGATTTCAATGTTTCCTCCTTCCGAAAAAACACAAAAATCCTTACTACTTTCTTTCAATGGAAAGATTCGAGAAGTAAAGGCATCCTGCTCATTGATAAATATTTCAACAACAGATCCATCCACATAAATATGGAAATCAACGGGAGCTGAGACATCCAGAGGATACGGCTCCTTTTTCAGCAGAAGCGGAATGTCTTTTCTTAGACTTGAGTGGCTTTGATCAACAATAATCTCTTGTGCCACTACATCATAGTAGATTTTCGTAAACTCCGAATTGTCCGGATTCTTGTACAAGATGAACCCAAATTTCTTGGCTTGATTCGGGGAAAAGGTAGCTTGCACCTCATACTGATGCCCAGAAACTAACTGCAGGGGTTCCCCGTTTTGCACCACTGTTTTGACGCTTCTATTGCTCTTATCACGAAGATTTTTAAGTACCGGATGTGGTTTTTGGATTAACTTGCTTTCTTTTAGCTCCCAAACTCTCGGAATGCTATACAAATGTGTCCATCCATGTTGCCTTGCTGCCTCGCCCCCAATTTCATCGGGAATGATGGCAATGGCTGTTATCAGGCTGTCTTTGTCATAGGCAACAGAAGGTGAAAGCAAGCGGTTGATAACTTCGAGATTTTGAGGCAAAGGATTGTCAGGGATGAATTTTTCATGTTTAAAATCACCAATCCAGTACATAGACCTTGCCGGAACACCATTGTGCGGCACCTTATTAATCAGCAAAACATATTTGCCGTCCACTTTTTTAAATACAGGCATTTCCCAAAATATTCCGGTATTATCCACTTCCGGGTTACCCTCAAAAAGCGGGTGCAAAAAGTTCCAGTTTTTCAAGTCGATGGAAGAATAGAGAAGTACCGCACCTCGCTGACCCCTTTCATCCTCGATGCCAAAACCAATAATCATGTACCAAATATCTCCTTCTCTCCAAACATACGGATCCCTTAAATCAGATCGGGAATACCCTTCGGGTTGCCCCAAGATGATCGGGTTCCCTTCGTATTTTACCCATTCTATCAGGTCTGAATCTTTGGGAAATGCCATTCCAACCCCCATGTGCTTCCCTCCCGAGGTGTAAAAGATAACGGGAACGCCTTCATCATTGATCACCACATGACCCGACCAGATTCCGTTCTGATCATAGCCTTTTTCGGGGGTAAGAACCGGTTTATGTTCGATCCAGTTAATCAGGTCGGGACTGCTGAAATGTCCCCAGTTTATCTGAAGCAGGTGCAGATTAGATGCATTTTTCTGATTGAAAATATGATACTTGCCTTTGTAATAAATCAGACCATGTGTTTCGTTGGTCCAGTTGCCAGCTGGCAACAAGTGATATTTCGGCCGGCTGAAATCATCCTGAAACCGGCTTTTCGGAATTGCCAACACGGGCACATTATTCGACAAATGCACTACTTCGTTCGTTAGCTTTTCAGTATCGACAACCGAATCGCTGAACCTCAGTTCGTCCACAATGCCATTGATGATGGTTAGATGTTGCCCTCCCAGTTGTTTATCCCTGAAGTCTTTCGCCACGATCAATTCGTGAATTCGTGCCGGAATTTCTTCTGCAGGCAAAACATTCGGGATCCGGACCCCATCGATAAAAATATCTGCCTGTTCTTTCCCTACTGACAGGGCAACCGATATCCATTTAAACCGTTCGACTGCCCAACTCGTTGGCCGGTACTTGTATGTGTCCTGTCTTCCTACACTAATCAGGATATCGCCAAAGCGATCAACAACAACAGCTAGCGATTGTTGTGTGACTGTATCACGTACTCCCAAGAAAGCAGCGGTATCAGTTGGGAACGACTCCAGGGCAAACCAGCCTGAAATGGAGTAAGGGGTCCTTACCGGTTCAATTTCCGCAGTCAACCAGCCGGTATAACCGGCGGTGCGAAACCCTTTCCCAATGATTCCCGAGGTAAGTTCGGTTGTGTTTTTGATGCTGTGTAAAGACAATTCACCCTCGCCGGAGATGGTTTTCAGAGGTTCCGCCTCATCAAAATTCCAAATAAACTGAGCTTTTAAGCTAGTTGTAAAACAAATAAGGAATAGTACACTAGTTGAAAATCGAAGAAACGATGCGGTATCGTATTTCATAAAAATCGATTTTTGGATTTTTCGGTAAAGTTTGTAATTCAATAGATAATCGTCACTTTATTAGCATCCCCCTCAACCGCCACTTTTTCAGGTGGCGCAGAATGAATAATCTCAGTAGTTTCATTCACCAGGAACAAACGATTGCTGTCCATATTGATAAATTTAATGTTGTGAAAACTATTGCCTACCCCGCTGACAGAACGAATACAGACCGGGTTTCCTGTAGCAACGACCCAGTCGCAATTAACCAGGTTATTGGTAATAAAATGACCATCCCCCTCAACCCGAATTACACCGTAATCATTGGTCTTTCCACGCAATTGTCGGCTAACATCATGTGGTTGGCGCATCCATATTACATTGCTACTCAACAAATTGAGATATCCACCATTCAATTCAATCATACCAACATAGTAGCTTTGGAAGTTATTGGATGATACATTAGTGTAACTACAATTATTCAGTTGCAGGTTGACATCGCCATCAGGGTAAATATGGTTTCCGATAATCAACATATTTTCCTGGTTTGTCAGATTAACGGTTATGCCTCCCGGTTGGGCACCTAACTGACAATTGCTGATCATATTTTGAATGCCATGGGTCATCCAAATACTATTTCTCACTTCAGAAATCCAGCACGAGTTAATAATCATGGCATCAGCGGCATTTGCAACGATCCCGGTATACAGATTAATCCCTATAACATTGTCAATCCGTATCCCATCGTTGTCCTGCAAAATACTGATTCCTGTTCCGATATTTGAGTTCTTACCCGCAATTAATAAGTCGCGAATTACTACTCCTGAAATTCTGTTTTTCATCCCGTTAACATCGGGTAATACAGGAACCTCAATAGCCACAGCTGCATTTCCCAAAAGCAGTTTGCTGCCTCCGCCCGGATTCTGCAGCGAAACCAATGCTATGTCCACATTGCTCCTTAATCCGGGATTAAGGCCTTTGATCGTGACAAAATTCCGTTTGATAACAATTGGGTTGTTTAAAAGGAAATCCCCTTCAGGAATAATTATTGTTCCTCCCGAAGCTGGTAGTTTATTGATCAGATCATTAATAATTCCGGAACAATCCGTCTTCCCGTCACCAACGGCCCCAAATTTCGTTATCACGAATCCGTCCATTTCGACCATTGGTTCCTCAATCGTAATGTATTCCTCTGTTATTTTTTTACATCCAACCTGCAATAAAGAGATTCCTAAAGCAACAACCAATAATATTTGCACACTAAGTTTCATAAGTAAATATTGTTGTTAGAACATTGAAATTTAGGTGTGTACTTATGGAACTCCATGCCATGAAAATTAGCTTCTCTACTAATTTTTACATGGCCTTTGGTGCCACCACCATAAATTTTGTTACCGTGGCATGTTCGTTTCATTCGTATAAATTTTCAATGTTGGTTCGTACAATTTTCGTAACAGCTTTTGCTTTTCAATAAAATTCGCACCGACATGGAATTGAGCTTGCGAATCGGAGCGCAGCAAAGATCCACGCAGTGAAATCCGCGAAGCGAATAGCCAGTTGTACATTTTCGGTTGGTGTGAACTTTAGCGCACATGGCTATCTCATGCGTTTATTTTTTATCAGTTTTTAATTTGTCGCATGATAGAAGAATAATCATTCTTATTGATGTTCCTGCGAATCATGCTCATTTCATCTGTTTATAGTTTGATTTTTAATTGCCAGATGGAACTCGCCATTGTAACCATGCCCCTGTTTGTAAGACTATCTCTTCTGGCTCGTTTCATGGATAATTAATTTGATGGCCAAATCAGAATAGGCAAAACAGGGACTAGCCCAAAAAGTCAATCCAACCATTGTGATCCTCTTCCATAAAAATCTTTACTGATAAGAGGAACCGTTATCTGTTATCTGACTTGTTGAGAAGCCCTGTTCTTTTTCTTCATTTTTCGTTTTCTAATAGCCAGGATTTTGTTTATAAAGTCCGCCTGAAAAGTTAATCTGGTTTTCCGGAATCGGAAAGTATTCGTCCCGACCTGCCACAAAAGTTGAGTTTTGCAGATAGGTTCTCAATAATTTTTCTTTCGGAAAATACTCATTGTTCAGAACATCTGCAGCTACTCCCCAGCGTACCAAGTCAAAAAAACGTTCACCCTCCATTGCCAATTCAAGTTTACGCTCAAAACGCAGGGCTTTTCGGGCAAAATCCTGGGTCCAATTACAATTTACTCCAGGTTTATAGAGTTCTATTTTATAATTGGCAGCATAATCGGTATTACTGGTATTGTTCCAAGCCAGCACATATTTGCTGTTTTTGGCCCGCTCACGAACACGATTAATCAAACCGACAGCCTCATTCTGTCTTCCTAACTCAATTAATGCTTCGGCTTTCCACAAAAGGACATCAGCATACCGGATGATATCAAAATTCAGAGCCGAACCGCCCCAAGGCCAACCTTTTACCATATAAGGAGACTCAGGTGAAACCAGAAATTTTTTGGTGTGGTAATATCCGTAAGTAGCCGGTTCTCGAGCCCAATTTTCTGAATAAGGAGACCCGGCGTAATTTTTCCAACGAATACCAATCCGACCAACGGTAAAATCTAAGCGCGGGTCAACTGAGTTATCAAATCCATCTTGGATCGTCATTAGGTTACTGTTGTTATATGTATCCATCGCCGGAAGGCCATTTGCGTCGGTTTTATATGAATTAACCAGATTCTGGCTAGGCTGAAAGAATCCGTCGCCGCTGTATGCCGGCCCTTTTGGAGCATTAAGCAAGTTGCTCCAATTTATGCGCCCATTAGTGGTTCCGTCATTGATGGAATATTGAACGGCAAAAACCGATTCTTGGCTATTTTCGTGTTCGACTTCGGACAAAAATTGAAAATCAGAAAGTAGTCCGTATCCACCGTTGGTTTCAATCTCATCACACAAGCTCACTACTTGGTTTAACAAACTCCGGTCGATGCTTGCTATCGTATTATTATCATTCTGTTTATATGCCCTGTACAACGTAACTTTTGCCTGATAAGCCTTCGCAGCATATTTGGTTGCCCTTCCTTCTTCGGGTTGGGTTGCAGGTAACAAGTCAGCTGCTGCAGCAAATTCGGCGGCAATTTTTTCTAGGATTTGATCGCGGGTAAATTCAACATTCGAAATATTGACATAGTCGGTAATTTTTACGTTCTCATCGAAATAAGGGATGTGGTTAAACAAGCGGCTCAGTTCGAAATAAAAATGAGCACGAAGAAACCGCATTTCGCCCAAGCGAACATTCTTCAGAGGTACGTCTTCTTCGGAAACTGCGTTCAGCCGTCGAATGGCACTGTTTGCCCGTTGAACACTGATATACATGTGATACCATTTCCGATCTAACAATCCATTGGTGGGAAAAACACCTGTAAAGGTTTCAAAAGCATTGTACTCCCAGATGTCTCCAATTCCTCCTCCGCCTTTATACGCATTCTCGGAACGAACTTCACCGTAAATCCAATTTGTAGTGGGCGAAAGAAAAGCCAAATCACTCCCCTCTGGCCCTGCCAGAGCTGAATAGGCAGCCGTGCAAAGAGCTTCAATCCCATCAGGAGAATCCAATAGCTCATCACTTAGTTTTCCTTTAGGTTTGCTATCCAAAAAATCTTCCTGACAAGCCGAAAGCAGAATCAGAAATACTATAAGCAAATAATTATATTTCATAGTTGTGTTTTTTATTGTTTGACATATCCTTTAAAAACCGATGTTCATTCCCAAAGTAACAGTACGGGGAAGCGGATAAACGTATCCCGGTCCTTCAGGATCGGCTCCAGTGTATTTTGTTAGGGTAAATAAATCCTGCGCTTGCATGTATATTCTAATGTTTTTCATTTTCAACTTATTGGAAAGTTGTCCAGGCAAAGTATACCCTAATACAAAATTTTTCAACTTTAAATAAGACCCATTTTCAATAAAATATTCCGATCCACGACCTTCATCGTTCAGATTTACTGCCGTAAGTGCTGGAATATCAGAATTAAAATTCTTATCATTATCCCAAGCTTTCAACAGTCGGGTACTATGGTTGCCTGTCCACAACTGAAAAAAATCGGTATAGAACCGAGAGTTATTCCAAACATTGCGAACCATTCCGGTAAAAAAAAAGGAAAAATCGAACGATTTATAGTTCATAGCAACATTTACCCCCCCCGTAAGTTTGGGTTGATCAGATCCCAACCAAGTGCGGTCTTTATTATCAATAACCTTGTCATCATTCATGTCCACATAGCGAATGCGTCCGAGCCCTTCTCCGGGTTGGTTAATGCCATCATTCAGATCAGCTTCCGTACGATACAGTCCATTGGTCTTATACCCCATCCACGAACCATAAGGTTGTCCGACAATACTTTTGTCGATTCCATTACCACCACCCCATGTATAATAAATATCATCCGGCAACGATGTAATTTCATTTTTATAAGCCGAAGCGGTCAGAGTCACATCGCAGGTAAAGTCTTTTCCAACCCTGCTCCTCCAGTTGACAATTCCTTCGAACCCGTTATTTTTCATAGAAGCACCATTGTAAGCCATATAACCTCCTTCGCCAATTACGGCAATATAGGGTCGGTCAATCAGCATATCATCAGTTTTTTTCAGGTAATAATCCAAGGTTACATTCAAACGGTTATCGAACATGCTTAAATCAATCCCAAAGTTCGTTTGGGTAGTAATTTCCCACTTAATATCTGAATTTCCGGATCGATCTTTAATTACACCTGTTGGAATAACTCCTTGATTTAATCCGCTGATGTCGTATCCGGCCCGATTCAGGTTGATAACGTATTTCGTATAGGTTGCTTCATTATCCATCAGGTCATTCCCATTTTGTCCCCAGCTGGCACGTAACTTCAGATCAGAAATCGACGTTACACGTTTCATGAAGTTTTCTTGGCTGATACGCCATCCTGCAGATACCGAAGGAAAAACAGCTGAGTTGTTATTTTTCCCAAACCGCGAAGAAGCATCCCGTCGGATGATACCGGACAATAAATAGCGGCCTTTATAAGAATAGTTCAACTTACCGAAGTAAGAATTCATGGCTGTTCGCGAAGCCAAATTCCCATTAGTTTGGGTCCCACTACCAGCACTCAGGTATCGGTAATCCAATGCTTGGATTAAAAAATCTTCTCTACGCCCTGAAAGCCATTCATTTGTAGATTCCTTGGCTTCCAAACCGGCAAGAAAATTAAGCGTATGATCGGACACATTCAGCGCATACGTTAAAGTATTAGACCAAATCCACTCCAGATCGTAATTAGACTCCACGGTTAATTGGTTTTTGTCCACAGTTCGGTCGCCTTCTGCCCAGCGAGGTTCAAAATTGGATTGGAAACCATTCCGATAGTTCACTCCAAAGTTTGAGCGATAAACAAGGTCTTTTAACGGTTCAATCTCGGCAAACATATTCCCGAAAATACGCCATTGCGAAAGGCGGTTTTCTTTCTGTTGATTCAGTAAACGGACTGGGTTGGGCTTATCACCAAGCCCCTGAGTTGGACCGGCATATCCACCATTGATGTCGTAAACCGGGATCAGAGGATGCTGGGCAATGGTCAACTCTTCAATACCATCGGGTTTCAGTACCTCGTCCCATTTGCTAACATTGATATTTTCACCTATTCTCAACCGATTGTCCAGAAAATTGTAATCTGAATTCAAGCGAACATTAAAACGGTTAAAATTGGTGTATTTAATCAATCCATCTTGGTCGAAATAATTAAGCGAAAAAGTAGTGGATCCCGTTTCAGTCCCCCGAGCTACAGTAACATTATAATTTTGAAGTAAGGCTGTTTCATATACTTCATCCGCCCAATTTGTATTTCCTGCAGGGATTAATTTTTTAGAATCAATGAATTCTGGAATAACTGGGGTATCGCCGCTTCCGTACTGATCATGAGCCGGTTTTACACCGTCGTTTTTATAAGCTTTCCAATAAATCTCGCCCCACTGCTGGGCATCTAGCATATCAATACCAGTGTGAAAAAACTGGGCGGTAAGTTGAGTATCAAAATCTACTTTAATTTTGTTTTTGTCTGCCCTTTTCGTGGTAATGATAATAACTCCATTAGCGGCCTGTACCCCATATATAGAAGCTGAGGCTGCATCTTTCAAAACCTGTATCGACTCCACGTCATTGGGATTTAGTAGAGTAGCAATGTTTGAACGGGTTTGAACACCATCAATTACATACAATGGAGTACTGTTATTAATGGTAGTAATCCCCCTGATGGCTGTCGATGTATTCACTCCTCCCGGCGTACCATCGGTGATAATACTCACGCCAGGTAAACGCCCCTGAAGGTTCGACATGATATTACCGGTAGGAACACTAACGATATCATCCATTTTCACCACAGAAACGGCGCCGGTCAGATTTGCTTTTTTCTGCGTGCCGTAACCAACTGCAACAACTTCCTCCAACCCGATGGTTTCTTCAGCAAGCGTGGCATTAACGCTTGTTTTCCCGGCCACTTTAACTTCCTGGCTTTTCATCCCCACAAATGAGAATACCAGAACACCGTCAGCCGGAACATCCGAAAGCGAATAGGTTCCATCGGCATCAGTTATTGTTCCGTTGGTCGTGCCTTTTACCATGACAGTAACGCCAGGTAAGGGTTGTCCGGAAGAGTCGGTCACTTTACCGGCAACTTTTTTCTGTGCTTGCTGCGAATTGATTGATTCCGGAGCGTTCTTGTCGGATATAACCACATACCGGTCGATGATACTGTAAGTCAAGTTGTTTTTATCCAAAATGGTCTTCAGGATTGTTTCCAGGTTCTCGTTTTTTACATCAATCGAAACCGTTTGGTCCGGATCAAGGCGCGATTTGGAATAGGCAAACCGGAAATCGGTTTGCTTCTCAATAATCTGCAAAAGCTGACCAATTGAAATCTCTTTGTAGCCTAAGCTTAACCGGGTTGACTGCGAATAACTTTCCGCAGAAACAAGCATCGCTGAGATCAGGATTAGTACAATAGTTAGTTTCATAACAATTAATAGCTTTCGTAACCAGGCGTACCTTCCCCTGGTTCGTTTTTGAAACATTTTTTTCATAAATTCGAACGATTTTAATGTTAAAAATCACTATCTGAAGGGGTAAGCATGATCGTGCCAACAATTACTGCTTACCTTTTCTTCTTTTTAGCTTATTTCCTTGTAATTACATACTCATTGTTATTTTGTTTAACCTGTATTCCGATTGCCTGGTCTATAATTTCCAGCAAACGGGCCAACGATTCACCGTTTTTCAGGTTTACCGTAAGTGTCTCGTTGGCAAAGTCATCAAACGAATAACTGATCTTCACGTTATACCAGCGCTCCACTTTCCGGAATACCCGGTCAATCGGTTCGTTGTTGAAAACCAGTTCTCCCCGGACCCAGGAATCTGAATTGTTGCCCGGAACCGTTCGGACATGGAGCGACCCGTCAGCATGGGCAACAGTAGCCTGCTCTCCGGGGTTCATGATCAACGACCGTTTGTCGCCCTTGCCCGGAGTGTAATCAAATTTTACAACCCCCTCTTTCAAATAAGTTGATGCAACAGGCTCGCCGTCATAAGCCGAGATATTGAATTCGGTACCGATCGCCGTTACTTTAAAATCGGATGCCTCGACAACAAAAGGATGCCGTTTCCCTTTGGCCACTTTAAACAGAGCTTCGCCGGTTAAATTCAGCAACCGGTTGTTCTGGTTAAAATCGGTTGCATATTCAAGTTTGGTATCCACATTCAACCAAACTTCCGAGCCGTCGGGCAATACTACGTGGGAGTGTTCTCCTTTGGCGGTCATCAGAACCATTTTTTCACCGGCCGGCTGCCGGGTCATCAGCCAAACGCTTAAAACGATCAACGGCACAACCAATACGGCTGCAATTTTCTGCAAGTTGACCATCAAGCGCCTCATTTGCTGCGCCTTGATTTTCTGCTTGCTTTGGTTGATCCGGATACGGATCCCTTCCAGTGAAATTTCGGCCTCTGCATTCTCTGCATTGTCCCAATGAGCAGCCAGCCACCGTTCCACATCCGGGTCGGATTGAGCCTGTGCCAACCATTTCTCCAGTTCAACGATTTCCTGGCTCCCCAAAAACTGGTTGCTGTACAAGCGGGTTATTTTTTCGTTTATGTGTTTTGCGGTGTCCATGAGAAGTTTTCTTACACTGACTAATATGCGCAAGCGTCATCGTTCCGTGATCCGAAACTGATTTTTTTTTGATTTTTTCTCCTGATGATATCTTAATCGGCCTGATATCAGGATTTGAATTAGTCGTTTAGTAAAAACGAACACCCTTTTAATAAACCCAGCGGGTTTGGATGCTTGTAGAAAAGTTCGATAAAACATGCTGTGCGACCCCGGCCGGGGTCGGATCTTTTACACATATCTCATATTCTACAAACATTCGATGCCTCCGGCATCCTGCAGTATTCATTAAATATCTGGTTCAAATCAGGAATTAGGGTTGGTGTCTAACGGCGCTATTTTGTGCCGTCTGCGTATCAGAAAGAACAGGATTAACGACATCCGGCTCCGCAAGTTCTCTTTCAGGAACGACAAAGCTTTCCGGATTTGGGTATCAACCGTATTTTCGCTGATGCCCAGTTGCCGGGCAATTTCTTTGTAGGTCAACCCTTCCTCGCGGCTCAGTTCAAAAATCCGGCGCCGTTTTTCGGGCATCGAACTAATCAACCCGGCAACCGTCTTTTTCAACTCTTCATATTCAACCTGCAACTCTGTCCCTCCGGATGATTCTTCAACCGAAAACTTCAGTTCTTCCAGGTACTTCCTCCGGACCAACAGCTTGCGCAAATGACCAAAAACTTCATTCTTCGCAATCGTAAACAAGAATGCGCTCAGCGATTTGGAAGGATCAAGCTCCAGACGGTTCACCCAAAGTTTCGTAAATATCTCCTGAACTATGCTTTCAGCATCTTCTTCAAATGGCAGGCTCCGTTTAATAAAATCATACAACTTCCCCTTGTACCTGAAAAAAATAAGTTCAAATGCTACCTCGTCGCCCTGGCGGATCCGTAGCAGCAAATCCTGGTCTTTATTTATCTGGAATGTGTTCAATCGAATACTTACCTTGAAGCAAATATAAAAATCTACCCGGAGAGATTCCTGTTCAGGTTGAATTATTATCTTTTTTACCCTCGTATTTCTTAGTGTTTCTTAGTGCTTTGGATACCTGGTGGCTATTTTTCCTACCACAAAGGCGTCCGGATTCAAAGATTCACAAAGACAAAATCTCCTGATGTCGGGGGCATCGAATGTTTATTAGGAAAAAGCTACAACCATGGGTTCGCCCCCACTGGGGTCGAATGTTTCCCTTCTGAATATTTCCTATAAACATACAAACCCTCCGGGTTTATAAAATTCTACATCTTAGTTAAATGCCCAGCTTAAAGAAATCAATTTAACCCGCCGTATCTTTAACTAGCAATCGGCAAAGGGAAAATCAGTATGACAACAGGAGCTAACTTTTCGGCACCAGTCCGGTTTAATCCGACCAAGCATCATCGGGAATTCATGCTAAAAATACTTGAAAGCAGCGGCCCCGAGCGGATTATTGAACTGTTGGAACCCTTGTGCAACAACTACATCGACATTTACACCGGTCAACTGTCGCCGGAGGAGATTGTCAACGCCATTACTCAATTTCTGAAAGCCGGAAATATCTTTGACCCGGATAATTTTTTGAGGTGGATCGACCCCAAAGCGGGATATCAGATTGTGAAGTTGGACGACCATTCGGAATGGGTTGTCCGGAAAGGAGACGAACCCGGTTATTACATCCACGTCCATCCGGCCCGAACCGGCGCATTCACGATCCGTTTCAAAGGCTCTACCCTGAAAACCGTCTTCCTGCTGCGGTTTTACAAAAACAAGGAGTGCGAAACCCCATCGTTGGAACAGATGAACCAGATTCGGGCACAAATCGGATTGTCGCCCGTCAAGAAGCTGGAATACGGGAAAGGAATCTTGAAATGCTTAGAAACGTTCTTTGTGTAAGCAAGGCTGCCCGAATCCCGGACAGCCTTGCTCTGCTATTGATTAAAAGTCATCAACTTGCTCAGGTATTTCCCAATGATATCGAACTCGAGGTTCACGACCGACCCGGGTTTGAAGGTATGGAAATTGGTTGCATTGTACGTGTATGGAATAATGGCAACCTGAAACGAGTTGTTTTTCGAGTTGACCACCGTCAGCGAAACGCCGTTTACGGTCACCGAGCCTTTTTCGACAGTCATATAACCTTGTCTGGCTTTCTCCGGATCAAAATCATATTCGAAGGTGAAGTACCAGCTTCCCTCGGCTTCTTCCACGTTGGTACAAGTGGCAGTCTGGTCGACGTGTCCCTGAACAATATGCCCGTCCAACCGTCCGTTCATCATCATGCTGCGCTCCAGGTTCACCTTGCTGCCAATTTCCAACAAACCAAGGTTCGATTTCAGCAAAGTTTCTTTTATGGCCGTCACCGTGTAGGTTTTTGCCACCGGATCAACCTTTACAACCGTCAGGCACACCCCGTTGTGCGACAAACTCTGGTCAACTTTCAACTGGTCGACAAACGAACAGGTCAGTGTTAAATGCACATTTTCCTGGTCTTTTTCAATGGCTTTCACTACGCCAAATTCTTCCACAATTCCTGAAAACATGATCGTGCTGTTTTAATTTTGGCTACGAAGTTACAAGTTTCGGGCTCAGGAACAAAACAGATATTTCTGCCTACGGTATACTCATCCGGCTGAATTTCACACGCTGTTTAATTCTCACGGTCCTTGTTTTTAACCGGACAAAACCTATTTTTGCCAATGTATGACATGTCTTATAAAAACAACAGCGCCATGCCGGTAACCCGTTTCGGTGTTTCAATCGATGAAGACCTGCTTGTTGCACTCGACGAATACGTCCGTGAAAACAATTTTGCCAACCGTTCCCAGGCCATCCGGTTCTTGGTCGAGAAGAACCTGGTCGAAAAGAAATGGCGCTGCGGCAACGTGGTAGCGGGGGCCATCGCCTTGCTTTACGGAAATGCCCGGCACGAGATCCGGGTGCGTTCGTCCGAAATTCAGATGGAATACCGCGACGCCGTGCTAAACAGCCAGCATTTTATCCTGAATGAACAAAACACACTCGAAATCATTGCAGTAAAAGGAACATCGAGCCGGCTGACTGAATTATCCGACAAACTAATCGGGATTAAAGGAATTCTCCATGGGAAAATTATTATGAGCCGAACTGATTAGAGAATTCAAGGTAAAATTAGAAAGAATATTGTTTTTGGGCATCTCTAAAAACCCAATGTTAATATATTTGTTTAATTGTTAATATTTTAAGCATGGGATATATGGTTAGATTGCCTATTTTACAGTACAAAAAAGAGCAACAATGAAGAATATCAATATGCTAGGCCTATTT
>JAJUGZ010000058.1 GCA_029265715.1 Bacteroidota bacterium | reverse complement strand
CAGAGAAGTTAAGACCGCCAGCGCCGATGGTACTGCATAATTTTGTGGGAGAGTAGGTCGTCGCCACTTTTGATTGACCCCTGGTTCTTTTGAGCCAGGGGTTTTTTTATTGGTGCCCCGGGCATGGCTGTCTCCTGGAAAACTATTTTACTTTCCTTCTACTCGATTGCGCAATATCTCCGTTTAGTTGATATTTTTATCCTTTTAAATATTGAGATCATGGTTGAGCCGTTTGACGATGTTTATTTTATGCGTAAAGCGCTTCAGGAAGCTGAACACGCTTTTCTGGAAGGTGAAATACCTGTTGGAGCTGTTGTTGTCGCTCAAAACCGGATTATCGCCCGGGCTCATAACCTGACCGAAACACTGACGGATGTGACGGCTCATGCCGAAATGCAAGCAATTACGGCGGCTGCAAATTTGTTGGGAGGAAAGTATCTGAACGAATGTACGCTTTATGTAACAGTTGAGCCATGCGTGATGTGTGCCGGTGCTTTGGGCTGGTCTCAAATCGGTAAGATTGTTTATGGCGCTACAGATGAGAAACGAGGGTTCCAGAAATTTGCGCCTAAAGTATTACACCCTAAGACAGAGGTAATTTCCGGAGTGATGGAAGAAGAATGTGGGCAACTAATGAAACGTTTTTTTCAGGAAAGAAGATAACCGGAATATTTCGGATTTCAGTTAAATCGTCACTTGCTTGTTTTTAGCAGATTCCCTTAAATGACCTCGTTGGGTTTAATTATATATTTTTGCATAAAATTTTGAAGAAGAAAGGTTTGTGATGGATTATCGCGGAAGAAAGGCTGCCTTTTATACACTGGGTTGTAAGTTGAATTTTTCAGAGACATCGAGTATTGCTCGCTGTTTTGAGGAGCAGGGATTTGAACGGGTTGAGTTTCACGACCGGGCCGATGTATATGTGATTAATTCCTGTTCGGTAACGGCCGAGGGCGATAAAAAGAGCCGGAATATTATTCGGCAGGCGATTCGGAAAAATCCGGGAGCCATGGTCGTGGTGACCGGTTGTTATGCTCAGCTGGCTGCCGAAAAAATTAAGGCCATTGATGGCGTTGACCTGATTGTTGGGTCTGAAGATAAACTGCGGATTCATGAAATGCTGGGCGATCTTCAGAAAAAGGCAGAGACTGAGGTTCATGTCGGACAGTCGAAAAAAATCAAAAGTTATTTTCACGCGTTTTCGTTTGGCGATCGTACCCGGAGTTTTTTGAAGGTACAGGATGGGTGTGATTATTTTTGTACTTATTGTACCATTCCGTTTGCCCGTGGACGCAGCCGAAATGACTCAATTAGCAATACAGTTGCAAAAGCCCGCGAAGTGGTAGAACGCGGAACTCTCGAAATAATTCTGACGGGGGTGAACATTGGTGATTTTGGAAAATCTACCGACGAAACGTTTTTAGATTTATTGAAGGCACTCGAAGAAGTAGAAGGCTTACAGCGTATCCGGATTTCATCGGTTGAGCCAAACCTTTTGACCGATGAGATTATTGAATTTGCGGCTCGATCCAGCCGAATAGCCCCGCATTTTCATTTGCCGCTTCAGTCAGGTTCAAACGAGGTATTGAAGTTAATGAAACGAAAATATCGGCGTGAAGTTTTTGCCGAGCGTGTATGCAAAATAAAACAAGAGCTTCCGGAGGCATTTATCGGAGTTGACCTGATTGCCGGGACCAATGGCGAAACGGCTGAATATTTTGCCGACTCTTACCAGTTTATTGCCGATATGGATGTATCGCAGTTGCACGCGTTCCCGTATTCGGAGCGCCCGGGAACCAGAGCTCTCGAATTAACGCCGGTTGTACCGGTTGATGAGCGTAAACTGCGCACACAGCAGCTGATTCATCTCTCAGACCGGAAACTTCGGCATTTTTACGAAACTCATCTGGGAACAATTCAGGATGTTTTGTTTGAAGACCCAAAAAACAAGAAGTCGATTAGTGGTTTCACTGGCAATTATATCCGTGTTGAGACCGAGTACCATCCGGAGTTGGCGAACAAAATCCGAAAAGTTAAGTTAGAGTCAATACAGCCTGACGGCCATGTCCGCGGTATTTTGGTATAGGCTTTTCGCATTATTTTTACAAAAAAAAAAAACGACTATGATAGATTTAGAAAAACTGTGTTTTAAGGTGCAGGAACTGGCTCGCGAAGTGGGGCAGTTTATTGCCGGCGAACGTCAGAAGTTTACAGCACAGGATATTATTCTGAAGGGTAAATCGGACATGGTAACTTATGTCGATAAGACTTCGGAAGCGCGTATTGTGGCTGCTTTGCGCGAGTTATTACCGGGCTGCGGATTCATAGCCGAAGAAGGAACGGCCACCGATTCGGGCGAAAAATACCGATGGGTGATCGATCCGCTGGATGGGACGACCAACTATATTCATGGCATTTCGCCGTTTGCCGTCAGCATTGCGCTGATGGAAGACGATGAGATTATTCTGGGGGTGGTTTACGAAATCAGTCTCGATGAAATGTTTTACGCCTGGAAGGGGAGCAAAGCTTATCTGAACGGCCGGGAAATCCGCGTTTCGGAAGCTGCCCGGACCGAAGATGCCTTGATTGCCACCGGATTCCCGTATTACAATTTTTCCAAGCTGGATCGTTACATGGGAGCCATGAACGTGTTTATGCGGAATTCGCATGGTTTACGCCGTTTGGGGTCGGCGGCGGCTGATATGGTTTATGTGGCAGCCGGACGTTTTGAAGCGTTTTACGAACATGCCCTGCATGCCTGGGACGTGGCAGCCGGTATCATTATCCTGAAGCAGGCCGGTGGCCGCATTTGCGACTTTAATGGTGGTGAAAATTATCTGTTTGGTGGTGAAATGGTCGCCTCGAATGCCAATTATTTTGAAGAATTTTACGGAATTGTAAATAAATACCTTGGCGAGTAGTAAGTTGCGGGTCTTGAGTCATGAGTAAATATCATTGACAATTGACATATCGCTACTCGTTACTCGTTACTCGCTACGATGAAATCATTTTCTGAGATTATACAGCAAACCGAGTTTTCTCCGGAAGATCTGGTCCGGATGCTTGAAGCCGATGGCGACGACCGGACACTGCTTTTTGTGCAGGCAGAGAAAGTGAAAAAGCAAACCATCGGCAACAAAGTGTATTTCCGCGGATTGATCGAGTTTTCGAACATTTGCGCGAAAGACTGCTTGTATTGCGGAATCCGGAGAAGCAATGAAAAAGTGGTGCGCTACGAAGCCACCGATGCTGAGATCCTGGATGCTTGCCGGTTTGCCTGGCAAAACCGCTTCGGGTCGGTGGTTCTGCAAAGTGGCGAGTTGTCGTCGCCGACCTTTGTTCGTCGCGTCGATTCGCTACTAAAGCAGATTAAAGAGCTGTCGAATGGCGAATTGGGAGTAACCCTTTCCTGTGGTGAGCAATCCATCGAAACATACCGGCAATGGCGCGAAAGCGGTGCGCATCGTTATTTGCTTCGCATCGAAAGCTCCAACCCGGAGTTATACCAGAAAATACATCCGGAGAATGATTTGCACCGTTTTGACAGGCGGCTTCAAGCTTTACGCGACTTGAAAGCATCCGATTATCAGGTGGGGACCGGTGTGATGATCGGGATGCCGTTCCAGACGATCGAAGATCTGGCCAACGATTTGTTGTTTTTCAAGCAGCTTGATGTGGATATGGTTGGAATGGGACCGTACATCGAACACGAAGAAACTCCGCTGTATGTATATCGCCATCTGTTGAAATCAAAGCAGGAACGCTTCGATCTGGCGTTGAAAATGGTTGCTAGTCTGCGCTTACTGATGCCCGACATTAATATTGCTGCCGCCACCGCTTTGCAGGCTATTGATCCGGCGGGGCGTGAAAAGGCCCTGAAAATTGGAGCGAATGTGATTATGCCGAACCTGACGCCCTGCGATTACCGGAAAGAATACCAGTTGTACGAGGACAAACCGTGCCTGGACGAGGATGCCGAATTGTGCCGGAATTGCCTGGAGGCCCGAATCGGGTTGGCCGGTTGCGAGATTGGATATAACGAGTGGGGCGACTCGAAACATTATGAGCACCGGAAGAGAGCAGAAGATCCGGGGAGAGGTTTTCAATCCCAGCCTCAGTCGAAATAGGGGATGACAAAGTGTTTGGGGGAAAGGCTGAATGCCCAAAGTTAGCTGGTACTCTTACCATGCCTGCGAATTACCCCAATTCCCCGAATTCACTTCTTTGAGCTATCAGCTTGTCTTATGTTCATAATTTGCTACACATTACTTCTCAATCCTGATCCGGGCATCGACGGCAAAAATGTGTTCCTGATGACCTAACAGCGGATTGATGTCCATCTCTTTGATTTCGGTGGCAAAGCGCAACAGGCTACTGAGTCGGACGATAATTTCGGCAAACTTTTTAATACTGACACCTTCCTTGCCACGGTAG
The DNA here is from genome assembly GCA_029265715.1 of Bacteroidota bacterium. Classification (GTDB taxonomy): domain Bacteria; phylum Bacteroidota; class Bacteroidia; order Bacteroidales; family Prolixibacteraceae; genus Aquipluma. The sequence goes on along the minus strand of JAJUGZ010000058.1, from coordinate 20,985 downwards.
CCCTTCAGGATTTTGTATGATTTCAGGTTTTTGATCATCGAGTAGGCTTCGGTGAAGGTGAGCGGTGCCAGCCCGGATGTGACGTCTTTCATCACTTCTACATAAATGCCACCCAGCCCGCACAGAATGACATGTCCGAACTTTGGTTCGTAACTGGCGCCAATAAACAGTTCGGTACCTTTGGCCATTTGGGCCACTAAAACGCCGGTAGCGCCTTCAATTTTCATGAGATTGCGGAAATCTCTTCGGACGGTTTCCTCGTGGCGGATATTCAGCAAAACCCCACCGACTTCGGTTTTGTGGATTGGCCCCACAACTTTCATAACAACCGGGAACCCGATCTGCTGAGCTGCAGCCACGGCTTCGTTTTCGCTGTGGACAACTTGTTCCTGAACACGTGGAATACCGGCTGCATCAAACAACTGGTGAATCACCTCCGGAGTCTGGTAGCCGGAGGGGGCTGCATCAATAATTCTCCGGATTTGCGGGATATCGACACCTTCCAAAAAAATGGTATCGTCGGATGGGCGCGGCGTGTTGTAAACTTTGGTCAGCGCGCGACCCAGCAAAACCTCGTCGGGGAAGTTGACATTTCCAATTGAGATGAAATGCGACACATCGTCCTGCACGTTGATGACCGATGGCAAAATCGGGTAAATCGGCTTGGTGCAGGTTTTCATTTTTTCACTGAGCAACTGGTACACGTCGCGTACCGGCGAGAGGCCCGGGCTCCCGAAAATGACGGCCATTCCTTGAATCTCGTCGAACTCGTTTTCACAGGCGTCGATAATGGCGCCTAATTGTTCGGCGGTTCCGGTGGCCAGAAAATCGATCGGGTTTTCGACTGACGAACCGGGGTTCAGTTTGGCTTTCAATGCCTGTTTGGCCGGACTGTCTTTTAGTTGCGGGATGTCCAGTCCCCCGGCTTCGAGCGCGTCGGTCAGCATCACGGCCGGGCCGCCGGCATGGGTGATGATCGCAATGTGTTTACACCGTAGTTCTTTGCACATAAAGACGCTGGCCACGGTAGTCAGCTCTTCGCGTCCGTAGCAGCGGACAATGCCTGCTTTGCGGAAAAGTGCTTCGACTGCCGAGTCGGAACTGGTCAGGGCGCCGGTATGCGACGAGGCGGCACGGCTTCCGGCCGACGAGCTTCCGGCTTTAATAGCCGCAATTTTGCAGCCTTTGCGGATTAGCGACGAGGCATGTTTCAGAAGTTTGTCCGGATTGTGGATGCTTTCGATGTAGAGCAGTTTGACGGGCGAACTGACGCCGGCTTCATACGTTTCGTCGAGGTATTCCAGTATGTCCTCAACACCGGTCTGGGCCGAATTACCGACCGAAAACATGCTGGCAAATTTCAGCCCTTTCGGGATACCCGATTCCATAATGAATACGGCCGTAGCACCCGATCCGGAGATAAAATCGCAGCCCATCGGGTCGAGTTGTGGGATGGGTTTGGTGAAAACGCTGGCATGCCAGGGCGTGATTACTCCTACGCAGTTGGGGCCGATCAGACAGCCATTCACTTTATTGACCAACTCGACCATGCGCTGTTCCAGTTTTTTACCTTCTTCGTCTAATTCGCTGAACCCGGCAGAGATCACGATAAACGCTTTGGTACCTTTTTTCTGACTCAGTGTTTCGATTACCTCCGGGCAAGCGGCTGCCGGAATAGCCAGTACAGCCAGATCGACCTGGGGCAAATCATCGGGGGCAGGGACCGACGGTATGCCCTGTACCTCGTTTTGATTGGGATTGACGACCCAGATTTTTCCCTGATAATGATTGTCTAACAAGTTTTTCAGGAGCTTTCCTCCCGGTTTCGAAACGTTGTTCGAAGCGCCCACGACTACAATGCTGCGGGGCTTTATCAGTTGTTCGTTTATCATACCAAATTGTTTTTCCGGAAGTAAATGTAGAAAAATTCAGTCTCCGGAATGATAGCTTTTGTCATGAGAAACCTTGTCGGGTTTATTCCGGTTTTTGTGTTAACGTGAAGTCATGAGTAACCTGACTTTTCGTATCTTTCCGGCGAAATTAAACACGAGGCATGTCGTCGGTTGAGCAGAAAATAATTGTGGTTTGTGATTTTACAGAGCGGATGAACGAGGTAATTGTTCATGGCATCAAACTGGCATCGTTTCTGCGGATTGAACTTTGCTTGTTTGCAACATACCCCAACAAATCAGAAAAAGCAACGTTGCAGGAGAAGCTGATCGATATGACCTATTATGTGAAGCAACAGATTGATTCGCTGGTTGTTTCAAGTCTTATTCTGAAAGGGTCGATGCTCGAGAATGTGAACGTGGTTTCGGATAAATACAATGCCGTGCTGGTTGTTTTGCACCGGCAGATGCACCGGTTCGGATTGAAAGCCTTACGCGAGAGCCACATCCCGTTTTTGTTTGTCGAAGGTATTTTACCCGAAAATTTGGATTACAAACAGGTTGTTTTACCACTCGACATCCGGAAAGCTTCGAAAGAAACAGCGCTTTGGGCATCGTATTTTGGTAAATACAACCGTGCGGAAATTTCGGTTTTGTTGGCTAGCGAGAAACAGCCTGAAGAGCAGAAATTGATGAGCAAGAACACCGATTTCATCAAGCTGTTTTTTAAAAATACACAGGTTGATTACCGGCTCGAATCCGGAAGATCGTCGAGCTGGGGCATTCTCAGCGAAGGCTTGGAACGGGCAAAAACGGCTCAGGCCGGGTTGTTGATTTTTGCCGGGAGCACTTACGTTTCGTTGCTCGACAAACTGATCGGGCTGCCAGAGCAAAAGATCCTGAAAAAAGCCGGAACCCTGCCCGTGCTCATAATCAATCCGCGGCGCGAGCTATATGTGATGTGCGAAAGCTGTCATTAAATGCAAAGTTCCTGGGTTTTCACAGTTGCCGTATTTCGTTTTTTTAATTCCCACAATTTGTTAGTCCTTCTGTTCTCTCTTTGTTACTTGCTATTTTTTCAGTTCCATCTCGTTCAGTAGATATCCGGCGCCGGCAAATTTATCGATGATGAACAGGGCGTAGCGGATATCGAGGACAATGTTGCGGCAGCGATCGGGGTCGAACATGATGTCGCTCATGGTTCCTTCCCAACAGCGGTCGAAGTTGACGCCAATCAGGTTGCCGTTGGCATCAATTACCGGACTTCCGGAGTTTCCGCCAGTGGTGTGGTTCGAGGCCGTGAAACAAACCGGCATAACGTTCCCCATTCCATATTGGCCAAAGTCTTTTTGAGCAAACAGGTCGCGTAGTTTTTGCGGGACATTGTAGTCGTATACATCTGGGTTATCTTTCTCCATGATTCCATTCAGGGTGCTGTAATAGGTGTAGGTTACACCGTCGGCGGGATGATAACCTTCCACTTTCCCATAGGCTACACGCAGGGTTTTGTTGGCGTCGGGGAAAAGCGGCCGGCCTTGTTCCATTTCCATGATCCCGCCCATGTAGGTTTTTTGGTTCTGCTCAATTTGTTGCTGCAGCTGCATGAACATGGGTTCAACCTGGGTTGCATAAAAATCGTGCAGGTCCCGGTAAAGTTTCAGCACCGGGTCGGAGGCCAGTTTTTTCAGGTTTTGGTCGTTAAGCTGACCCATTGTCTTTTCGAAAACTGCTTGGTTGGCAAACACCGATTTCCGATAGATTTTTGTTTGCAGATCGGTTGGCGAAAGCGACGATATCAGCTTTTTAAAGCCTTCTGGCTGAAATTTCGGGTCAACATCGTTGTGGTACAGATTTAGCAATGCCGCGAATACTTTTTCGTCGGTCGCTTGGTCAAAATCTTTCCAGTACTCATTGAGATGAGCCAGGAGCGCCGGTTTCATTTTCTCTCTCTCGGCAGTAGATAGTGAAGGCCAGCGTTTCTCAAGGGTGTCGAAAATGGCTGCCAGGCTCAGAATGTCGGTTCCGCGTTGAACGATTTCCTGGTAATAATCGGCAGCTTTGGTATAAGGAGCAAGCTGGCTGTAGAGCGTTTCGAACCGGGGCAGTGTGTTCCCGTATTGGGCAACCCGCGATGGATCGGCATTTACCCATTGGGAAAACCGGGCCTCATAATCTTTTTTCATCTGAACTGCGTTTAGCCGGATCAAACCTTTCATTTCGCCCTGCCATTTTTTCCAGGCATTGCTGGTTGATGCGTATTTAGCTGAATACTTTATCCGGATTAGCGGGTCGCGTTTCATTTGCTCGGCCAAAATCGAAAGCTTTAAGTCGCGGATTTTTACCTTATCCGGATCGCCTTGTGCAAGAATTTGGGCGACAGCCTGAGATGGTAAATATTCGGATGTGCGTCCCGGATAGCCCAACACCATAGTAAAATCGCCTTCCTGGATTCCGCCCAGCGACACAGGGAAAAACTTTTTGGGTTTATACGGAACATTGTCGGGAGAATAACTGGCCGGTTTGTTGTCTTTGTTGGCATAAATGCGGAATAACGAGAAATCGCCCGTGTGGCGGGGCCACATCCAGTTGTCGGTATCGCCGCCAAATTTACCAATGGCCGACGGAGGCGCGCCCACCAGGCGAACATCGGTAAAAACCTGATAGACATATAGGAAATATTGGTTTCCATAGAACAACGGTTTGACTGTTGCTTCAAAACTTCCGCTGTCGGAAGCCTCTTTTTCAATGCTCCGGATGTTTTCGGCAATGCGGGCCGCAAGCGCATCGCCCGAGAGGTGGGCTGTATCGGCAAAGACGCGGGCAGATACATCTTCCATGCGGTCGAGAAAGCGAACGGCCAATCCGGGGTTGGGCAGTTCTTCCTGATTCGACATGGCCCAGAAACCGTTGGTCAGGTAGTCGTGTTCGAGCGAGCTGTGCGACTGTATTGCGTCGTAACCACAATGGTGATTGGTAATTATCAATCCTTGCCCCGAGATAAGTTCGCCCGTACAGCCGCTGCCAAACAGAACAACAGCATCTTTCATACTGGCGTGGTTTACATTGTAGATGTCTTGGGCAGTCAGCTTAAAACCCTGCTTTTGCATATCGGCAATGTTGTATTTTTTCAGTAGGGTCGGTAGCCACATCCCTTCGTGGGCAAAGGCAATTTTCAGGGTTCCAAGAAGAACCCACATTATCAAAATGGTCTTTTTTATCATGGTTAATTTTAATTTTTCCGGATTTGCAAAGTTTGTAGAACTAAACACTTAAGCAAGGGAATTTGTCAGAGGTATTCAAAAAAATATTACGCAGGCAAACGCATTTCCCGGATGAAACACGGCTTTTTACAACATGCAGCAGGAACTGTTTTTTTGTCGTTTTTGCGATTCTGTTGAAAATTAATTTGTTGAACCTTTTTTGTTGTTAAAAAATTAATACAAAAATGTTTCAAAAAAATTACACAGGCAGAAACTAATTTGCATATTTGCGCCGGATTTTAAATGACGAAATGTTAATCAAACAATACGTTACACGACTTGCCAGCACCTTGCCCAACCGATTCCCCAGCGGTTTGTTATTCCATGTTTGACTTTATTAAAAACAAAATAATCTATGAAATTTTCAAATGTCCTTCAGTACTTTATTCCTAAGGAAAAGAAATTTTACGGCATGTTTAACCAGGTGGCAGAAAATATCATCGAGGCTGCGTCTGAATTTGAGAAACTGATCAACACACCAGCAAAAGAAGACCGCAAAGCAATTGGCTTGCGGATTAAAGCTCTTGAGCGAAAAGGCGACGATCTGGCTACAATGATTTTCGATGAATTGCACCAGACATTCATCACTCCATTTGATCGGGAAGATATTCAGGAACTGGCATCGACAATGGATGATGTGGTTGACCTGATTTACGGGGCGACCGGGAAAATTGACCTTTACAACTGCACCATTTTCAGCCAGCACATGAAAGAAATGGTCGCGCTGATATCAAAAGGATGCCTCCACGTTCACGTTGCGGTGAAAGGTTTGGAGAACATGCGAAATAGCGACGTAATTAAAAAGGCATGTAAGGACATTAATAAAATTGAAAGTCAGGTTGACGGGTTTTATCATCAGGCCATTTCGTATTTGTTTGATAATGGTAAAGATCCGATAGAGCTGATCAAACAAAAAGAAATTCTTCAGAATGTCGAAGACGTTGCCAATAAGCTCGAAGATATTTCGGATGTTATCAAGACCATCCTGATTAAATATGCTTAATCTTTTTGAGGGAGAGTATCAGTATTTATACAATCGACTGAAGATATGTTTACAACATTAATGATCATTATAACGCTGGCTTTCATTTTTGACCTGATCAACGGGTTTCACGATGCGGCCAACTCTATTGCCACGGTTGTCTCGACGAAGGTGCTGGCCCCGCTTCCGGCAGTAATCTGGGCGGCATTTTTCAACTTCATGGCTTATTGGATTTTCGACCTGAAAGTGGCCAATACCGTATCAAAAACCGTTGAGAGCGGATCAATCACCCTGCATGTGATTCTGGCAGGTTTGATTGCGGCTATTATCTGGAACCTGCTGACCTGGTGGCTGGGAATTCCGTCGTCATCGTCACACACGTTGATTGGCGGTTTTGCCGGTGCGGCGGTAGCCCATACCCATTCGTTCTCGGTTATTAACCAATCCGTTATTTTCAAGACCATTGGCTTTATATTTCTGGCCCCGATTATCGGGATGGCTATCGCGTATGCTCTGACAGTGATTATTCTTTGGGCATGCAAACGTGTTAATCCCCACCGGGCCAATAAGTGGTTTAAACGGATGCAGCTGGTTTCATCCGGACTTTTCAGTTTGGGGCATGGCGGTAGCGATTCGCAGAAAGTTGTAGGGATTATCAGTGCAGCGATGTTGGTTTATGTTGCACAACTTCAGGGCCAGGGGCTGGAGATACCTCACTGGGCTCATGTTACCGAAACGATTGATGCCGCCGGGAAATCGCATTTGCATGTTCCTGGCTGGATCCCGATAGCATGTTATTCGGCCATTGGGTTAGGAACCATGATGGGCGGTTGGCGAATTGTGAAAACGATGGGAACCAAAATTACCAAAGTAACCCCAATCGAAGGGGTAGCAGCCGAAACGGCCGGCGCTATTACCTTGTATGGCGTTTCGCAGGGGTTGGGCATCCCGGTGAGTACCACACACACGATTGCCGGTTCTATTATGGGTGTTGGAATGACCAAGCGCTTGTCGGCTGTTCGCTGGGGAGTTGCTACCAATTTGCTGGTTGCCTGGGTTCTGACTATTCCGGCCAGTATGCTAATGGCCTGGATTGTTTACGAAGTATTTGCGCTGTTTGGAGCATAGAGAACGTGATTGGGGGATAAGAACCCTTGTCGGTAAAAAAGGCTTTGAACTTCCGGGTTCAAGGCCTTTTTTACACATAAAGAGTTCAGTCTTGTGTATGGCAATTGTTAGCTAATTATTTCTTTTACAACAATAAACGGATAAAATTGTCCGGAATTCGAAACGCATCAATTTTATTGATTACATTCGCAGCGGATTAAACAAGTGGTTTCCCGACGTTCACCCCTCGGTAAACCCGTTCAACAACAGAACATGTCATTTGAAAAATTGAATTTGATTGAGCCCATTCTCCGGGCTTTACGTGAGGAAGGATACGAGAAACCAACACCAATACAGCAACAGGCAATACCCATCATACTTCGGAAACGCGATTTATTAGGCTGTGCGCAAACCGGAACCGGAAAGACGGCCGCTTTCGCCATACCTATTCTGCAACTGTTGAAGGGCCAGCCCCAAGTGAAAGGACAAAAACCAATCCGGGCGTTGATTTTGACCCCGACGCGCGAACTGGCCATCCAGATTGACGAAAGTTTCGGGTCTTATGGACGTTATGTGGGACTCAGCCATGCTGTGATTTTTGGTGGTGTGGGCGATCGTCCTCAAATCGACGCGCTTCGCAAGGGCATCGATATTTTGGTTGCAACACCGGGCCGCCTGCTCGATCTGATGGGGCAAGGGTACGTTGCGCTTAAAAATCTCGACTTCTTTGTGCTTGACGAGGCCGACCGGATGCTCGATATGGGCTTCATTCACGATGTGAAAAAAGTAATTGCGACTTTGCCCGAAAAACGGCAGTCATTATTTTTCTCGGCCACAATGCCCCCGGCAATTGTCAGCCTGTCGAAAACAATCCTGACCGATCCGGTTAAGGTTGAAGTAACCCCGGTTTCATCAACAGCCGATACCATTCAGCAGTCGGTATATTTTGTCGATCAGGATCGTAAACGCGAATTGTTGGTGCATGTCCTTCAGGATAAAACAATCAGCTCGGCGCTTGTTTTTACGCGTACCAAATATGGGGCCGACAAAGTTGCGCGCATGCTCAAACGCGAAGGCATCCGTTCGGAAGCTATTCATGGCGACAAGTCGCAAACTGCCCGACAGAATGCGCTCTCCGGATTTAAGGCCGGGAAAATACGCGTACTGGTTGCCACCGACATTGCCGCCCGCGGAATTGATGTCGATGATTTGTCGCACGTAATCAATTATGAAATTCCCAATGTGCCTGAAACATACGTGCACCGCATTGGCCGCACCGGAAGGGCCGGAGCAAGCGGAAAAGCGCTTTCGTTTTGTAACAATGACGAAAGGGCATATTTACGCGATATACACAAACTGATTTCGAAAACTATCCCGGTTGTAGAAGATCATCCGTTTTTGCCCGGAGATCCGGTTGCTGATATTGCCGGAACGGTTGTCCCTGTTTCGGAGAAAGCGCTGGATAAAAAGCCATCCCGAAATGCACGGACGAAACGCACTTCAGCAAATACCGAAAATTTGCAGGCAGAGATAAAAACAGGGAAACCGGTATCGGACAGCAAGCCTCAGCCTAAAGCAGAAGTTGGCAATTCCCAGCCGGCGATAAAAACACAAAAGCCGGCGCCTTCGGGAAACCGGTCGCAGAAACCCAACGTGGTTTTGAGAAAGGATCAGCCCCGCGATAAACAAACCGATCCGGCGTTAGCAGATGTTTCGCCGAAGCAGCCTGTTGCAAAGACCGGTAAGCCTGCGTTTGAACCGGTAACTCCGGATGAGAGTAAGTCTGAAAATAAAAGGCGCAGGCCTAAACGGAAGCCCCGGAATACGATGCAGGTTCCCGGTGAGCCAATCAATAAGACTGATGCTCTGCCGAAACAGCCGAAAGAGGGAAATCATCCGGTACGGCAGTCGGACAAAGCGCCGGAGAAGTTGGCTGTGAAAAAAGCAGGAGCACCGGAAAAACAAAGAACTACCGAAAAATCAAGAGAAAGGCAGCCAGACCGGCAATCCCTCAGCCAGCGTGATCCGAAGCAGTCAGAGCCTGTCAGCCGTCCAAATCATGCCCGGCCCCGCGTTCCGGAGAAACAGGCCGTTGAACCGGTTATGCTGCGCGAAAAATTGGTAGCCAGGAAAACATCTGAAGAAACACCCCGGAAAGACGGAAACTTCTGGCAAAAACTGAAACAAAAACTTTCGGGTGGAAAAAACTAACAGGTGTTTCCGGATTAAACCTTTTGCCCGGCATGTTTGTCTTTTTGATGTGCAACTTCAGAAATGAACCATGGAATTATTCAACGAGAACAGCAAGTTAGCCTCGGTCATCCACAAAGACCATTCGTTGTTGCCTGTCATTAACCGGCTTGGTGTGAAGCTTGGTTTTGGCGACCGGACAATCAGGGAAATCTGCGAAGCGGAAGGGATCGACGCAAATTTTTTTGTCGAGATTATCAACGTGTTCCATTACGAAGGATATTTCCCAGAGAAAAAGCTGCTTGGCTTATCGGTGGCATCCGTTATCGATTATCTGAAAAAAACACATCGCTATTACATTCAATATCTTTTCCCTGAAACCGACCGGTTAATGCAGCTTTTCCTGCAAAGTTGCGGAGGGCAGTGTCCGGAGAATGAACTGGTGCGGAAATTTTACGATAAATTCCGCAATGAATGCGTGCTTCATTTTCAGACCGAAGAAGTTGAAGAGTTCCCGTATATTCTGGAGCTGAACGAGGTGGTTGGAAAAGGAGAAGGGAAATCCCGTTTTTTTGAAAAATATGGTGATTTTTCACTGCGTAATTTTGAAGAAGAGCATATCAACATCGATGATAAGATATTTGACCTGGAAAATATCATCATCATGTATCTGCCGCCCAATTACGATCAGAATGTCGGGAATACCTTGCTGGCAAATTTGTTCCAATTTGCTAAAGACCTGAAAAACCATTCGCGGATCGAAGATCTGATTTTGCTCCCGAAAGTTCAGCAACTCGAAGATATTCTGCATCAAAATGGATAATCTGCGCTCAAAAGTAATCGTGGTTATTTCCGGTTCCGATATCGTACTGCGGGGACTGGGCGATATTTTGCAACATTGCCGGGCCGATGAAATTATCCTGTTGCACCAGACCGACGAATTGATTAATTATCCCCATTTGACGGGATATGTGTTGGTTTTGATTGCCCCTGAAACATTCGAACGGAACAATGAATTCCTGAAACAGGTTTTGTCATCGGCTGCCGAAACCCGGTATTTGTTCCTGAATTTTGATGCCTCGCCGACGTATTCGAACGAAATGCTCAATATTTACGAGACACAATCAGTCATTGGATTTAAGATTGATGAGCTCTTGCAATCGTTCGAAAAATGTAAAACCGCGGAAGCCGAAACGGAGTTGACACGTCGGGAGCGCGATGTCCTGGCCTTGGTTGCCAAAGGGCTTTCGAATAAAGAAATTGCCGATAAACTGTTTGTTAGCATTCATACGGTCATCTCGCACCGCAAAAATATTTCTGAAAAAACGGGCATTAAATCTGCATCGGGCTTAACCATGTATGCCGTGCTTAAAAAGATTATCGATGTGGACGAGATTGATGCCTCCGAACTGATCTGAGAATCCCCATTTTTAGGGATGGTTCCGTGTGTTTTCCCAATTTACCTTTGTTTTGGTTTTATTGCACGGTTGGTTGGATCTGTTCAATCAATCTGATCTTGAAATATTGTCAGGCCAATTGCCACACGTTTGAACTTTTAGGGCCTTCGTTTCGTATCTTGCTGTGGATATGATAAACGAGGCCTTTTTTTATAGTTCCCGGGGCGGGCATCAGGTCAGGTGTTTACTATGCCCGCATGAGTGTTTGTTGAAAGACGGACAAACCGGTGTTTGCCGCGTTCGGCGCAACGATGGCGGGCGGCTGGTTACCGATGTATTTGGTCGGTTGTCGGCTATATCCATCGATCCGGTCGAGAAAAAACCGCTGTACCATTTTTATCCGGGTAGGCCCATTTTATCAGTAGGGTCGGTTGGGTGCAACATGCGTTGTGTATTTTGCCAGAATTATACCATTTCACAGTGTTATCCCGATGAATTTTCACGGTTCCGCGATTTTTCCCCAGGCGCTTTAATCCAGCTGGCACAGCAAACACCCGATAATATTGGACTGGCTTACACCTACAATGAACCGGTTACGTTTTACGAATTTATGTTGGAGACAGCCATGGAAATCCGAAGGGCCGGAATGAAAAATGTGGTTGTGTCAAACGGTTATATCAACCCGGAACCATTAGATCGAATTTTACCACTGATCGATGCGTTTAATATCGACTTGAAAGCATTTAATGAAACGTTTTATCGCAAGCAAACGCGCTCGAAGCTGGCTCCGGTGCTTAAAACCCTTCAAAAAATTGCCTGTTCCGGCACTCATCTGGAAATTACCAACCTGGTTGTCCCCAGATTAAACGACCGACCGGATGAATTTTCTGAAATGGTTGACTGGATTGCTTCTGAATTGGGGAAACATGTTCCGCTCCACTTGTCAAGGTATTTTCCGCAGTACCAGCTCACACTCCCGCCAACTTCAGGTCAAAAATTGGAGGAGCTTTACCTGATTGCCCGTCAAAAACTCGATTTCGTTTACATCGGCAATATGGGAACCGAAGACCGGGCAAACACTCATTGTCCGCATTGCGGCAAAATCCTTATCCGGCGCGACCGGTATGATGTGGAACTTTCCGGAATCTCAGCTTCCGGACATTGTTCACAATGCAATCAGTTGGTCATTCCCAATATGGGAAACTGAGCTGCATCGTGAGAGACATGAGTCGCGGGCCATGAAACAAGCTGTATTTTTTTCATGCCGGATGTTTGCAATGAATGACCATTAACATCCGATCTTTCGCCTCGCAGTGGATTTTTTGTGTCCTTTGCGAACAAATGTTGTGTTCTTCGTAGTTGACTGGTACAATGGTTGGAAAACCCGCGATCTTTCTATACTTTTGCAGGCCAAATATATAGAGGTATTCATGAAACGTGTTGTAATTGGGTTATCGGGCGGTGTAGATTCAAGTGTAGCAGCATATTTGCTGAAACAGCAGGGATATGATGTGATTGCATTGTTTATGGTGAACTGGCACGACCGTACGGGCGCTATTACTTCGGGCTGTACTTGGGAGGATGATGCCATGATTGCTGAAATGGTGGCCAAAAAACTCGATATACCGTTTCACATTGTCGACCTCAGCAAAGATTATAAAAAGCGGGTGGTCGACTACATGTTTAATGAATACAGCAAGGGGCGGACCCCAAATCCGGATGTATTGTGTAACCGCGAGATTAAGTTCGATATTTTTCTGGAAGAATGCCTGAAATACGATGCCGATTTTGTGGCAACGGGTCATTACTGCCGGAAGACTGAGTTTGAAAAAGACGGGGAAACGATATATCAGCTTCTGGCCGGGAGCGACAAAAATAAAGACCAGAGTTATTTTTTGTGCCAGTTGAACCAGTACCAGCTTTCGAAGGCGTTGTTCCCGGTTGGACATCTCGATAAACCGGATGTTCGCCGCATTGCCAAAGAGGCTGGTTTGCCAACGGCAGAACGAAAAGACTCGCAGGGAATTTGTTTTGTCGGGAAAGTTGATTTGCCCACATTCCTTCAGCAACAGCTGGAACCAAAAACCGGCAATGTGATTGAAGTTCCGGCCACATTTATGGCCAAGAAGAAAAACGTAGAAAAGACCGAAGAAAATTTTCGGAAATTGTGTTTTGCCTATCCGTATAAGCCTTGGAACGGGCAGGTGATTGGTGAACACCGTGGTGCGCATTTTTATACCATCGGGCAGCGAAAAGGATTGAATATCGGGGGGCACGAAGAGCCGCTGTTTGTTCTGGCCACCGATGTGGTGCGAAACATTATTTACGTGGGCGAGGGGCACGACCATCCGGGATTATTCCGTCCGGGCTTATTTGTCGGGAAAGATGAGATTCATTGGATACGTCCCGACCTGAAAATCACGGTTGGTGAAACCCGTACGTACGATGTGCGCGTCCGTTACCGGCAACCGCTCGAAAAAGCTACTCTTTACTGTCGGGAAGAAGGCATTTACATGCTGTTTGAAAACGAACAGCGTGGCATTACCTCCGGGCAGTTTGCTGCCTGGTACGACGGCGACGAATTGCTTGGCTCGGGGGTGATTGCTTAATCGGTTTTAAACTGTATATTTCAGCGCGAAAGGTTTTATCTTTGCGCATTAAATTTTCAATACACATGATCAGATCCATGACAGGCTTTGGGAAAGCCGAACTTGAAGTTGGAAATAAAAAAATCAGCATCGAGTTAAAATCCCTCAATAGCAAGCAGCTTGACATTAATACACGCATACCCGCGTTGTATCGCGAGAAAGACATTGAAATTCGCAAAATATTTTCTGATACCTTGATTCGTGGAAAGATAGATTTTGCCATCTATGTAGAAAATCTGGGAGATGCAAGTACGGCTAAAGTAAACGAAGCAATTGTAAAAGACTATTATGCCCAGCTTAGCTCCGTGCAAAAAGAATTGGGTTTACCGGTCACCGAAGCCATTATGCAAAGCATTATGCGCCTGCCCGAGACAGTTAAGATTGTTTACGAGCAACTCGACGAAAGCGAATGGCTGATGGTCCGCGACAAGATTATCGAAACGATTGCCGAGCTTGACAAGTTTCGCGATCAGGAAGGACAGGCCCTGCATGTTGACATGGAAGCCAATATTGCGGCCATCATGGAATTGTTGTCTCAGGTTGAACCATTCGAAAAACAGCGTATTGAGAATATTAGGTCCCGCATTCAGGAGAGCCTGAAAGATTTGACCCTGAACGGGAATGTCGATCACAATCGTTTTGAACAGGAACTGATTTATTATCTGGAAAAGCTGGATATCAACGAGGAAAAAGTGCGGTTGACCAACCATTGCAAGTATTTTCTGGAAACCATGGACGAGCCGGAACCAGCCGGCCGCAAACTAGGTTTCATTGCCCAGGAAATTGGGCGCGAAATCAACACACTTGGTTCAAAGGCAAATGAGAGCAACATTCAGCGCATTGTTGTCCAGATGAAAGACAATCTCGAAAAAATCAAAGAACAGGTTTTGAATATTTTGTAGTCACGGGTTGCGAGTAGCGGGTAATGAGTATTTTTCATGTCTCGCTACTCGCTATCCGCTACTCACTACTTGCTATGACAGGAAAACTCATCATATTTTCAGCTCCGTCAGGAGCCGGTAAAACAACCATTGTTAAACACTTGCTGAGCCTTGATTTAGGCCTCGAATTTTCGGTTTCGGCCACAAGTCGGGGAAAACGCCATACCGAAACCAACGGGAAAGATTACTACTTCCTAAGTCAGGACGAGTTTTGCCGGAAAATTGATAATAACGAATTTCTGGAGTGGGAAGAAGTTTATGCCGGAACGTATTACGGTACGCTGAAATCGGAAGTAGAGCGTATCCGCAACAACGGGAAGAACGTGATTTTTGACGTGGACGTAGTTGGCGGGACCAACATCAAAAAATATTATGGCGATGCCGCGCTGGCCGTTTTTGTGCAGCCACCATCGGTTGAGGAATTGCGCAAGCGGTTGGTTGCCCGTTCAACCGATGCCCCGGAAGTGATTGAAAAACGGGTGCAAAAAGCCGAATACGAATTGACGTTTGCAAACCAGTTTGATGTAATTATCGTAAACGATGTACTTGAAAAAGCATTGATTGAAGCAGAAGCCCGGATCCGTGAATTTTTAAAAAAATGACAAAAGTTGGCCTGTATTTCGGTTCGTTCAACCCCGTTCACATCGGGCACATGGCCATTGCAAACTACATGGTCGAGTACACCGAAATTGACCAGTTGTGGTTTGTTGTCAGTCCGCACAATCCGCTCAAAGCCAAAACGAATTTGCTCGATGATTACCAGCGCCTTGAGCTGGTAGTCCGGGCCATCGGCGACGACTCTCGCTTTCGGGCTTCGAGTATCGAATTTAAATTGCCAAAACCTTCCTATACAGTTGATACATTGGCGTATTTGAGCGAGGAGTACCCCCATTATGAGTTTTATATTCTGATGGGGTCCGATAATTTAGAGACTATCCACAAATGGAAAAACTACGAATTTTTGCTGGCCAACTATAAAATTCTGGTTTATCCGCGTCCGGAATCCGATCCGGCGAAATACCTGGATTTGTCGCCTAACATCATTGTCACTGAAGCTCCGGTAATGGACATTTCATCCACATTTATCCGCAATGCGATCCGCGCAGGCAAAGATGTCCGTCATTTTATGCCTGCCAAGGCAGCCGATTATCTGATGGAGATGAACTTTTACAAGAAGTAACCTCTCTGTTTGCATGCTTTCCGGTGTTGCAAAGCAGAACAAAGGAGCCTGCGAATTTTTCAACTGACGCTCAAATCAATCAATATATTTCTATATTTGTATGTATTGATAATTGAACTCCGAGTTTTAGTAGCTACATGAAATTCACAAGCTGCTGAAACCGATGGGCCGAGAGTGGAAACGCTGAGGCCTCCCGATTTCCGAAGATTCGGAATGACTAGGAAAGGAGGATGGTTCGGACTTCGAAGTGAAATTGAATAAATTGCCAACAAAATGTCCCCTTTCCTTAATTTGGAGAGGGGCTTTTTTATGACGAAAACGCTGAATAATTTATTATTGGTTTCGGGTTCGGGACGAAATGTCGGGAAAACTACTTTTTTGACACGCCTGATTTCGGTAAACGCCGGAAAACCGATTGTCGCTGTGAAAATAACCCCTCATTTTCATGAGCCGACCGATGGACTTAATCTCCTGCAAATAACCCCGGAATTTCGGATTTATGAAGAAACAACCCGAACTGCGACGAAAGATTCTTCTCTGTTTTTACAGGCCGGCGCTTCCCGTGTTTTTTATATTCAGGCGACGGACGAATTTTTGCTCCCGGCTTTCGAATTTGTCGAATCGTACATCGCAGCTGACGATGCAGTGGTTGTTGAATCTGCCGCTTTGAGAAAGTGGATTGTTCCGGGTTTGTACATTTTTATCCGGAAGAAATACGAAAAGGTAAAGCCCTCGGCCCGGGTAATGATCCGGTTTGCCGATCGGTGCGTTATTTCTGATGGCGAGACATTTAGTTTGTCGCCAGACCACATACGTTTTGAAAAGAACTGGCAAATTGTAGTGTTATGATTGGTATTCAGAAAGCGTTGCAAATAGCAAAAAATCAGGCGAGAAGACTCGCTGTGGAGCATGTCGGTTATACCTGCGCCGTAGGGCGGGTGCTGGCGTCCGATGTGTTTTCGGATGTTGATATGCCGCCATTTCATAAATCGGCCATGGATGGCTATGCCTGCCGGCGCGAAGATTTGGGAAAGGCGTTGCGGGTACTGGAGGTTATTGCGGCCGGGAAGTCACCTCTTTTTTCAGTTGGTGCAGGACAATGCTCGAAAATCATGACCGGGGCCAGAGTGCCTGAATGTGCCGATCTGGTTTTTAAAGTTGAGGACAGCGAGTTATTGCCCGATGGGAAAATACGGTTTACGGGCGAAAAAACGAGTTCTAATATTTGTTTGCAAGGCGAAGATTTACGAACCGGCGACCTTGTATTGCCGGCAGGGACCTTGCTAAAACCGCAGCATATTGCAATGTTAGCGGCGGTGGGTGCTACGCGCCCGTTGGTTTATTGCCGGCCTCGTGTCGGGGTTTTGTCGACCGGATCGGAGCTGGTTTCTCCGGACGTGGAGCCGGACATTTCGCAAATCCGCAATTCGAACGGGCCCCAGTTGCAGGCTCAGGTTGAAAAAGCGGGCGGAACAGCCTGTTTCTACGGAATAGTCCCCGACGATGAACATGCGATTCGGGACGCTATTCTGAAATCGGTCGAAGAAAATGACCTGACCCTTGTTTCCGGAGGTGTTTCGGTAGGCGATTTCGATTTTGTTCCGCAGGTTATTCGGGAATTGGGTTTTGAGATCCACTTTAACCGGTTACTTGTAAAACCCGGGCAGCACACCACATTTGCCAGCAAAGGGAATAAATATATTATTGGTTTGCCTGGAAATCCGGTGTCTTCATTTATTCAGTTCGAAATATTTGTCAGCCCGTTTTTATGTTTTATTCAGGGAATTAACCCGCCTGAAGTCAGACTGACTTTACCAATGGGGCAGGGTTTCCGGAGGAAAAAAACGGATAAGGAAGAGTATTTCCCGGTCATTGTATCTCCGGATAACAGGGTGAAGATGGTTGCTTACAATGGCTCGGCCCACATTCATGCGTATCACGAAGCGTTCGGGTTTATTGCCTTGCCGGTTGGAAAAGCAGAATTAAAAGAAGGTGAATTAGTCTATGTTCGACCGCTATAACCGGGAAATTAATTATCTGCGCATATCGGTGACCGACCGGTGTAATCTGCGCTGTACCTACTGCATGCCGGCCGAAGGTATCGAGATGATGCGGCACGAAGACATCCTGAGTTTTGAGGAAATTGCCGAGTTTGTCAGGTTGTCTGTTGCCAACGGGATAACCAAGATCCGGTTGACAGGTGGCGAACCGCTTGTTCGTAAGAATATTGTCGAACTGGTGGCGATACTGGCACAAATCGATGGTGTAGAAGATTTGTCGATGACAACCAACGGAGTTCTGTTGCCCAAATATGCTGCCGGCCTGAAGAAAGCGGGACTGAAGCGTGTCAACATCAGTTTAGACACCGTCAATCCGGAGCAATATGGTCAGGTCACCCGTCTGGGCGATTTATCGCAGGTGCTGGCCGGAATTGAAGCTGCACAAAAAGCAGGTTTGAGTCCCATAAAAATTAATTGTGTCCTGATGGGACAGCCCGCTCAGGACACGTTGGCGTTGAACGATTTTTGTAAAAAGAATGGGCTCGATTTGCGGTTTATCCATCAAATGGACTTACGAAACGGCGCATTTTCGAAGGTTGAGGGTGGCGACGGTGGAAACTGTAGCCGCTGTAACCGGGTCCGCTTGCTGGCAAATGGAGATGTTAAACCTTGCCTGTTCAGTGATTTAGCTTACAATATCCGCGTTTTGGGAGCCGAAAAGGCTTTGCACCTGGCAATCGGGAATAAACCCCGGTGCGGGACCTTTAACCATTCCGGGCAATTTTATAATATTGGGGGATAAACCGGAGCAAAAAACAAGACATCATGACAAAACTGACACATACCGACGAGAAAGGAAAAGCCAAAATGGTTGATGTAAGCCAGAAACCCGATCAGTTGCGCGAAGCAAAAGCCCGGGGTTTTATACGGTTGCAACCCGAAACGGTGGAGCTGATCAGACAAAACCAGATGAAGAAGGGCGATGTGCTGACTGTTGCCGAGATTGCCGGAATTCAGGGCGCCAAGCGCACCGGCGAGCTTATCCCGCTTTGTCATCCGCTGCAACTTTGGAAAATTGATGTAAAATGTACCCTTCAGGATAACGGCGTGCAGGCCGATTGTACCACGCTTTGCATCGGTAAGACCGGAGTCGAGATGGAAGCCTTGACCGGCGTTCAGGTGGCTTTATTAACGGTTTACGATATGTGTAAGGCAGTCGATAAAACCATGGTGATAGAGCAGGTTCGTCTGGTCTCAAAAACAAAGGAAGCGATTGCATAAGTTTCGGCAGAATTTGAGTTTTCCGGAAAACAGTTGTTGCTTTCTCTATGCATCGGTTGAAAATGTGTTTTATAAAAGAATTCACAAAAAAAACCAAAAGTTATTTTTATTTCGATTTCTTTCGAATATTTTTGAAAACGAAAATATCGAAAGATTATGCTTGCCAATCAACGACGTGAAAAGATACTGGAGCTTTTGAAAGAAGATGGATCGGCCAAGGTTATTAAACTGGCCAAGATCTTTAAAGTTTCGGAGGTGACCATTCGGCAAGACTTGGAACGACTTGAGTCAGAAGGCTTCATTCGGCGCGAGCATGGCGGCGCTTTTCTGAAAAACGTCGAAGACAGTGTCAAATCGTTTACGTTGCTCAATCAGGAAAATCTGGAAAAAAAGAAACTGATCGGAAGAAAGGCTGCCGAGTTAATTGAGCCGGGCGAAACAATTATTCTGGATTCCGGATCAACAACTACCGAAATTGCCCGGTGTCTGTTGGGGCGCAGCGGGTTGACCGTCATTACCAACGCCCTGAATATCGCGATGATGCTGGGGGCGGAGCCGGGTATCGACGTGATTGTGACCGGAGGCGAATTTAAGCCGCCAACTTTGTCGCTGACCGGACAAAAAGCTGCCACATTTTTTGAAGACATCCATGTCGACAAACTGTTTTTGGCAACGGCAGGCATCTCGTTGCGTTCGGGTTTGACTTATCCGAGTTTGAGCGACATTGTGGTAAAAAAGGCCATGATCGATTCGGCAGATGTGACTTATTTAGTGGCCGACTCGACAAAAATCGGGAAAAATGCCTTCGCCAGTTTGGGGGCCCTTTCGCTGATTGATTATATAATAACCGATCCGTTCATCGATCCCAGTCATTTGCAATTGTTTCGGGATCATGAAATTGAATTGATTATTGCAGAAGAAACGAAATAGCCATCGGAGCTTATGGATGATTTGATTTTATGACTATTAGATCTGTTCCTGGGGGCTAATCTTAAAAGCGGACATTGATACGAAAATTGTGCAATAAACTTTTGAAAAATAAACAGATCGAAATAAATCGAAAATAAAGGAAATAAAAAACAGGAAAACGTTGGCGCGTTCCCCTGTTGAAGGTGTAGTATTCGTATTGGTAATAAGCGTGTAACACTACAGGTTGTAAAGGTAGAAAAAATATGGCCTGCTCCAATTTTGGGCAGATCTGTTTTTCTTTTCGGCCTGAAGTTCATCGGCACACCTGCACTTTCATTTTCCTTGGGTCATTGGGCGATAAGAGGGTAAAGAGCGTTTTGCTTTTTCTCAATACAAGCTAATAACAGGTAATTTAAACGACTCCTGAGTGGAAGGATTTTTATCCGGATAGAGTCGGTAAAAATGTGAACTATGGAATGGAAGGATAATCAGAAGAAATTCATTCTGGCGATTGATCAAAGCACCTCGGCTACCAAAGTGATGCTTTTTGACAAAAAAGCGAAGTTGGTTTATCGGATAAGTCTTCCACATCAGCAGTATTATCCGGCTGACGGTTTTGTAGAGCATGATCCGGAAGAAATATTTGCCAACACGGTTAACGGAATGGTTGAGGTTTTGTTGCAGTCAGGGAAAATGGTTTCGGATATTGCAGCCGTGTCGGTTACCAATCAGCGCGAAACGAGTCTGATCTGGGATAAAACCACGGGTAAACCAATTGCCAATGCCGCTGTTTGGCAGTGCCAGCGCGGAGCAGACTTTTGTAAAAGACTGAAAGAAAGGGGATATGGCCCAATGATTCAGGAAAAAACCGGGTTAATTGTCGATCCGTATTTCTCGGCCAGTAAACTACGCTGGATTATCAATCAGGTTGATGGGGCAAAAGAAAAAGCGCAAAAGGGCGATTTGCTACTTGGTACCATGGACAGTTGGCTGCTATGGAAACTAAGCAACGGAAAAGTTCATGCGACCGATTTTTCGAATGCCTGCCGAACCATGCTATTTAATGGGCATCTCTAAAAACCCAATGTTAATATATTTGTTTAATTGTTAATATTTTAAGCATGGGATATATGGTTAGATTGCCTATTTTACAGTACAAAAAAGAGCAACAATGAAGAATATCAATATGCTAGGCCTATTT
>JAJUGZ010000181.1 GCA_029265715.1 Bacteroidota bacterium | reverse complement strand
CTGGGCGTACCTGGTCGGGGATTATTTGCACAGATACATCAAACCAATCAAGGTCAAGAAGCATGGCAAGAAAGCCAAAAGTCTCTTCAAATATGGATTGACTTATATCTCTTCGGTGCTGTTAAATGCTTTGTTTCAAGACGATATTGGTATTTTTAAATTTTTGTCATGTACTTAGGTTTAAGCGTTAGATCGAACTCACGTTATTTAGCTGTTTTTTATATCATAGGCTATCAGGGCTTTCCCGTGACGTACATACAATACGCCGTTATTGATTACCGGGTGCGAAAAGTGTTCTTTTGTTCCTTTGGTTACCCGGAACGAACTGATTTGTTCCATACCGCTTTCTTTTGGGTCAACCAGTTTTATCGTACCACGTTCGGTGTACACATACAAAAGCCCGTCGGCATAAATGGTGCTGCCGCGTCCCGTATTTAGCGAGTCGATCACCAGCCCGGTCTCCATATCGAGGCATTTCAGATATTGTTTGCGGTGACCGGTCCCGTACAACCGTTTCCCGATTTGGACCACTCCTCCCATAATGTTATCGAACGAGCGGTTGCGCCATACTTCCTGAATTTGTGTTCCGTTGTCGGATAAATGCAGTTTGACAGTCCGGTTCCCATCGCCATCGGTGTAATAAATATCCTGAAGGTCGACAACGGGTGTGTTGCTGTGCACATTTCCGGTCGTATCGATCGGATGGGCCCACAATATTTGTCCGGTTTGGGCGTCCAGTCCGAGAAAACTCTGTTCTGAAAAAGTCATCAGTATTTCTCGGCTGTTCTGGTTAATCAGTTTGGGCGAACAGAATGCCGAAACCTGGCCTTTGGCCGGGCTGCTCCATTTCAGGCTTCCGGTAAAACGATCGAGCGCAACAATATTCGTGTCGGCGCCGCCTGGCGTGCAATAAACCAGATCTTTATTGACCAGCAGAGACTCGGTGTACCCAAATGCCGTATTTACTCCGTGCAGGTCGCGAAGGATATTCACTCCCCATTTTTTCTCTCCGGATGTTGCATCCAGACAAGCCACATCGCCTTTCCCTGATGAAACATAAATCATGTTGCCTACAACAGTCGGGGTTGAACGCGATCCTTCGAAACTTTTTACCCACTCGTCGCCATAAGGCGATTTCCAGAGCAATTGTCCTTTCGTGTTGTATGCATACAGATAAGCCGTGCTGTCGATGCTCCCGGTCACGTATATTTTGTCGGTAGTAACAACCGGCGAACCGTAGCCGTTGCCCAAATCTTCGACAGCCCAAAGCATGTTGGGGCCCGAGTCGGGCCATTGTTTCAGGAGTCCGTTTTCCGGATAAATCCCATCGCGGTTTGGGCCGCGCCACTGACTAATGGGGTCGGTTTGGGGTGCACACGAGGCAAGGAGTGCAAGACTAAGCAGCGAAATGAAAAAATGCTTCATGGAGTTGATTTTAGTGTTTGGTTCAATGGTCGTTAAGATACTTTAAAAATTACAGTCATTGTAATTTTTTCTGGCCCAGCACGAAGAATAATCTTTCTGCAACAATCTGATCGGTTATCTTTGGGCTAGATATCTGACTTTGTATGAATGACCCAAATAATCTGATTTTTTTTGAAAGTCCGGTTGCTTTCCGGAGGTGGCTGGAAGAAAACCACCTGACGGAAAACGAATTGTGGGTCGGGTTCCATAAACGGGCAACCGGAAGGCCCAGTCTGACCTGGCCTGAGTCGGTTGACCAGGCATTGTGTTTTGGCTGGATCGATGGCATCCGGAAATCGATCGACGGGGAAGCGTATAAAATCCGGTTCACGCCGCGGAACCCCAAAAGTAACTGGAGCGGGGTAAATATCCGTCGCATGAACGAACTGATTGGGAAAGGACTGGTGATGCCGGTCGGCTTGGCAGTTTTTGAGAAAAGAGACGAGCGTAATTCGGCCCGCGCGTCGTATGAACAACGCGCTGTCGGGTTGTCTCCGGAGTTTGAGGCCGAATTCAGGAAACAGGTGAAAGCCTGGGCTTTCTTTTGTTCTCAGGCTCCGTCGTACCGTAAAACAGTCATGTGGTGGGTAATGAGCGCCAAACAGGAAGCGACACGGCAAAAACGTTTGCAGGTTTTGATTGCCGACTCGGAGGCGGGGCAGAAAATTGCTCTGTTGCGGCGCGGAAAATAGTCAGCGTTTACGAAGTGGTTTTAGCAGGTATTCCAATCCGTTTAGCTTAATCTCGTAAAGCGTGCCCAGCAAAGCCCCAAGTTTCCCGGGCGGAAACCCTTTTTGTTCGTACCAGACTAAGTAGGGTTCGGGCAGGTCGCATAAAATGCGGTCTTTATATTTTCCATACGGCATGCGCATGGTTACCAACTCCTGAGGAATTTGCGGATTAAATCCGGCTGCAGAAAGATCGTCCATCGAATAGAAAGCTTATGTTTTTTCTGTTGCAAATCTAAATAAATGGGGGTTGATATATTTCTAAAATGTAAATTAATAGTCGAGGTGGGCATTAAACCGGGTTGAAGCTTGAAAAAAAGTATATTTTTGTTTCAGGCAATGAGGTCTGCCATTAACCGCTTGCAAGCTGTAAGAGCTAAAGCTGATGACTTCTACCATGATTAGTTAAAATTTCAAACTCTGAAGTTTATGGTAAGGTCGTTGTTAATTGCCGGATTGGGAGGTTTTATAGGAACCATATTAAGATTTGCCGTAACCCGCTATATACAGGTTTCTTATGTTTCTGTTTTTCCCTGGGGAACTTTGCTTGTGAACGTAGTCGGAAGTTTTTTGATTGGGCTTTTCCTGGGTTTTTCTGAAAAGGGAAATTTGATGTCGCCGGAGTGGCGGTTATTTCTGACTGTTGGGTTGTGTGGAGGCTTTACTACCTTCTCGTCTTTTTCCAACGACGCGATTATACTTCTTCAGGGGCGTGAAATGATACGGTTCTCATTGTATATAAGCTTAAGTTTTTTTCTGGGGCTTATTTCTATCTTTCTGGGACGAATATTAACTAAACTAATCTAAACTAGTATGAATAAGCAGAAGTTACTACGGATTTTTGTAAGCTCAACAGATAAGGCAGGAGATAAGATCTTGTACGAAGCCTTGGTCTTCAGGGCGAAAGAAGCCGGTTTGAAAGGCGCTACCGTATTGAAAGGCGTTCTGGGTTATGGCGGGAGCTCTGTTCTTCATTCCTATAAATTTTGGGAGGTTGAAGAAAAGATCCCGACCGTTATTGAGATAGTAGATGAAGAAGAAAAGATTATGAAGTTTTACGAAAGTATTCGTCCTAGGCTCGAGGCGATGCGTTACGGATGTCTGGTGACCATCACCGATACAGAGGTGTTATTATACAAAGCAGGGCAAAAGAAGTTTTTTTAAATAAAATAGTAACAATACTCCGTTAAATTTTAAGCGGCAATAGTGCCGAAATATATAAGTTCTTTGACAATATCTTGATTTTTTAGTTTGTTTGGGCTTACAGCGAACACACCAATAAATCGTTCGATGAGTAACATATTGTGGTACAAT
>JAJUGZ010000059.1 GCA_029265715.1 Bacteroidota bacterium | reverse complement strand
TTGTACCACAATATGTTACTCATCGAACGATTTATTGGCGTGTTCGCTGTAAACCCAAACAAACTAAAAAATCAAGATATTGTCAAAGAACTTATATATTTCGGCACTATTGCCGCTTAAAATTTAACGGAGTATTGATATTATAAAAATTTATTCCGACGAAAAAAACATAAAAATTGATTTAGCGCCAGAGAGCTGTTTCCCATTGGTTGTTAATTTGAGTTAAGGAGAACGGGGCTTTGGCGAATATTGTTAATTTTGGTTTTCTAAAAAATGACAAATCTTGACTATCGGTTTTGAAAATTCATATTGGGGAATCTTCTTGATTGTCTGCCTGGCTTGCTCAGGAGCGATCTCGTACTTAATGTATTTTAAGGCAAAGGATACGGCATCTCTTAGCCGGATACAGATTTTTTCATTATTCACGTTACGGGCAATTGGCTTATTTCTGATATTTATCCTTCTCCTTTCGCCACTGATAAAACATCACCGTACCATTAAGGAACAACCCGTAATCTTAATTGCATTGGATAATTCCGAATCAATAAAAAAGTACAAATCTGGAATTGACTCGCTAACATCACAACTTAGCGCCGGGTTAAAAAAGAAGTACCAAATTGAATACCTCACTTTTGGCGACAAAATCGAACATGCTGACAGCATTAGCGGAAGCGGCAAAGTTTCGGATTACAGTCAGTTGCTTCGCGAAGCAAACAATTCGTACCTGAACCGCAACGTAGGGGCTTTAGTCCTTATTGGCGACGGGATTTACAACCGCGGACAAAATCCGGTTTATCTGGCCGAAGGCCTGAATTTTCCGGTTTACACCGTGGCCTTTGGTGATTCGACAATTCACAAAGATGCCCGGATTTCGAATGTCAGGAGCAATAAAGTAACTTATTTGAATAATCAGTTCCCGGTAGAAATTGAACTTAATTTCACACAATTGAATGGATCATTAGCAAAAATTGAAATTGAGAACAATGGTTCAATTGTTTATTCAAATACCTTATCGATAAACACGGACAACGATTTTAAGCTGGAATATGCCAGTATTCTGGCAAACAAAAAAGGACTCCAGCACTACAAGGCACGGGTTCTTCCGCTTGATGGAGAAATAAACCTGGAAAACAATGAATTTGAAATTGTGGTTCAGGTCCTTGAAAATAAGCAAAAGATATTGGCTGTGAGCGATGGACCTCATCCTGATTTAGGAGCTATTAAAAACAGTTTACTCGGACTCCAGAATTATGATTTCAGCCTGGTGTCAGAGTCATCAGTCCCGGAGAATCTTGGCGAATACAGCCTGCTAATCGTAAACCAATTGCCTTCGGTAAAAAGTCCCTCTGTCCGATTGACCCAAGAATTAAAAGAAAGCCGGATCCCGGTGCTTTTCATTTTAGGGCCTCAAACCAACATTCCGCAGTTCAACAACCTGAATATGAATTTCGGAATAAAAAATCAGGCCGGGACCGAAGAGGCCACTCCACGTTTCGCACCAGCCTTTACCGCGTTTACTGTTTCCGAAAATATCGGAGCGATGTTTGAGTATGCTCCACCGCTCGTAGTCCCGTTTGGAACAACCGAATCGTCGCCCCTTTTACAAACACTGGCACTCCAAACAATTAAGGGTATCGCTACGCCCAATGTGCTGATTGGACTGGGAGCAATTAGTGGCAGAAGAATCGGGTACATTGCCGGAGAAGGTATCTGGCGTTGGCGACTTCAAAACTATTTGCGCGAAGGCAATCACGAAGCATTTGATGAGCTTATCCGTAAAATCATTCAATATCTTTCGCTTAAAGAAAACGAAGACAACTTTAACGTTTATTATTCGGCAACCTATCCGGAAAATAATGAAATCGAGATAACCGCAGATTTATACAACGATAGCTACGAACAAGTGAACGACCCGGAAGTTAACCTGACATTAAAAAACGATAGTTCAAAGGAATTTACCTATACCTTCGACCGCATCAGCAATTACTACAAGCTGAACCTCGGCATGCTGCAACCGGGCGACTACCGGTTTACTGCGTCAACCAAACTGGGCGAAAAAAGCTTTGAAGAAAACGGAACATTCAGCGTTTTGGCCCTGAATACTGAGATGCAAAACACAACCGCGAACCTGAAAGTTATGAACGATCTGGCAGCCGCCTCGGGTGGAACTGCATTTTATAAACCTGATTTTCGGTCGGTCGTCGCTCAGATTGAGAACAATAAAAACATAGCGCCGGAGAAACATGTCCAGACCAATTTTTCAGAAATGATAAACCTTAAACTGGTTTTTGCGTTTTTGGTGCTGGTATTTGGCGCGGAATGGTTTTTAAGAAAATTTTGGGGCATTTATTAGAAACTGTTTAAATTCTATTTGTCCCCCATACTCACCCCTGTCGCATCTTCGATGCGCCGGTGAGTGAAAAATGATAAAATTGAGTTTAAAAATTTTCGATAACCTAAATTTAAACAGTCACTTAATCGGGAAACAACAGGATCGCATAAAAAAAAGAGAACATGGTATGTAAACGATTACTAAATATATTAGCCGGGATATCGTTAACCCTTGCGGCATCTTCATGCTCCAGCTATTACTCGACGGTTTTAATTGAAAATGAACGCCCGCCCAAAAAAGAATTACCTGCGGGCATCAACAGCCTGACAATTATGAACCGCAGCATGACTCCAAGATTTAGCAATGAGCCGGCCGATTCCATTCAACGATACTTTTACCGGCACGGGTTTCAGTTATCGAAAGTCATTAACGACAGCTTAGCGTCCGACACCACCATCAAGGCGCTGGCCCAGGTCGTGTTCGAATCAGGCCGATTTGAAACAGTTGTACCTGTCGAACGAAACTTCTGGCGGGACACGCTATGGGAAGTTATACAACCCATCGATCCGGACGTGGTCGACTCCATTTGCTCAAATTATAATACCGACGCATTGCTGGTAATGGAAAATTTCACAACCAAAGTAATGACCGATTATAGTTCGGACTATGTGTACACCGATTTTTCTGCAACACCGGTAAAAGCGCATTATGCCTCAATTGATGTAAGATACGAGGCGTTATTCAGGGTATATGCTCCCGGAATGTCGCAGCCGGTAAGCGAAATTAAACTTGCCGATACGCTTTACTGGGATAACTCCGATTTTACCCAGGTCGATTTATTTCGACATCTCCCTTCAGTCAAACAAGCAGTAATCAACGCCGGGATTAAAGTAGCGCTCGATTTGGATGATCTGATTTCACCAACATGGGATCAGGAGAAACGCGGATACTTTTTATTTCAAAAAAAGGACGATCCGGGGAAAATTGCCGTCTTAGAAAATAATTGGCCCAAGGCAGAAACATATTGGACTACTTTTGCCCGGTCGGCCAATGCAAAAACCAGGAGTAAAGCCGAATATAACCTGGCCTTGGCAGCTGAAATGAACGGAGATATTGAATCGGCCATTAAATGGGCCGTTAAATCCTATTATTCTTATTATCGGGTTCAAACCGAAAACTATTTGCTAAAATTAAAAAGCAAAAGGGATGCTCTGAATGAACAGAAATCTGACAAAAAATAAACTGCTGTGGGGATTGGCATTACTGGTTGGCTTGCAGGCCTGTATTTCTACGAAAGACTTCCCGGTCGAGGTCTTTAAACCTGCTAAGATTTCAGTTCTGCCAGATATGCGAAATTTGGTGCTTGTCTCCCGAAACCTAAAATTCAAGGAAGACACGCTGAAAAATTATTTCCAGGCAGATTACCGGCTCCGGAAAGACATGCAATTGCACAACAACGACAGCATCGCCGTTTCTGCATTCTTAAATTCAGCCGAAGCGCAACTAAAAATGGCACAACGGTTCGACACGGTGCGGGTTCTTCCCTATGACAGGTTCCGTCCGGCTACCGTAACCCGGGTAATGCCCATGTCGGACGAAACGGTCAGAAGCATTCGGGAACAAACTCAATGTGATGGCATTATCTCATTAGACTTATTGAGTTACTTTTACTCCAAATTCTCGCCCAACGGAGAGACGGGCAGCCGTGCTGATGTTATCATGACCGGAATCTGGTCGTTTTACGATGCGAAAAAAGAGCAACTATTGGCCCGCCAAACAATCATCGACACATTGTACTGGGACAATATGGTTGGCAAAATACCGCCTAAGCCCGAAGCTATTGCGTTAGCAGCAAGCGTTTGCGGAGAAAATTTCAGCAAGAACTTCGTCCCGGGGTGGGAAAAAGTTTACCGCAGCATGGTACTAAACAAACACGATGACTTCATCAAAGCTGCCAGACTGGCCCAAAATTCGGAATGGGATAAAGCCCAACAATTGTGGGAAGTGCACAAAAATGATCCGAATATGGCAATCCGGTTTGCAGCCTTTTACAATCTGGCCCTTTGCAACGAAATGCAGGGGAACATCGATGAAGCACTCGAAAACATTACAAAAGCAATGGCTGCAACAAAGTTGGGTACAGCCAAAGAGCTTGCAAAAAATTATCATGTCATTTTGTATATTCGAATGTTAGAAATCAAAAAATTAGATCAGGAAATGAAGCAAGAATAAGTTTTGTTCCTGAAGAACTAAAGCTGAATAACTGATGAAACCTAACCGAATAGCGCTGCTTCTGGCTTTCCTGATCCCCTACATCCAAGCGTGTGTCACAACAACCAATGTTGGCATTTTAAACATCGAGGTCATGAAACCTTCGGTTTTCACCTTTAAGCAAGACTCTGATAACATTGCGGTCTTTGTCAGGGACAGATACCAGTCAGATACGCTTCCTCGGTTCACCATGCGCAACTATGTCGCGGTTGAAGACACATTGGTCAGCAACCGAACGTTATCAAAAGCCTGCGCCGGGCAATTTGCTTCGTCGGCCGAACAGTATCACTATTTTAAATCGGTACATAATTTTTCCGATTCGTTGAACAACTTGTTCCCTGAAAATATATCTTCGGAACAGATGAACACCCTTCACGACAGCCTGGGATACAGTGTCTTCCTGTTTCTGGACTATTTTGTATTGCTGGATAACCGGGTGAGGTATCTTGAGACAGATAACGTTCATGTTGTCGCCTCGGTTATCTGGTCTATTTCTGTTAAATCAGACACCAATCTCTATGTTCTCAATCAGAACGATACGCTTTTTTGGAACAGCATTGATAACCCGGCATTGTTTAAAAATAATGCTCGTCCGCTGATGCTGGAAAATTCGGCCCGGTTTATGGGCGAAAGTATGGCCGGGAAACTAACTCCCTCCTGGAATAACGTTGAGCGAATGTATTATAAGTCTAACAACCCGGAAATGCTGAAAGCCGAAAAATACATGAAAGCAGGCGATTGGAACAATGCGGCAGATGTATGGAAAAAAGAAACAGCCAACAAAAACCCGAATATTGCAGCAAAAGCCAAATACAACCTGGCGTTGGCCTGCGAAATGGAAGGCAGGCCCAAAACAGGAATCAACTGGCTGGCCGACTCGTACAACAGTTACAAAGTGCCCAATAAAGAACATCAGGCCAATTGTCAGCGTTATATCAACATTCTGGCTCTTCGCAAAAAAGAAATCGAACTACTTTCCAAGCAACTCAATTCGGAAGACCAATTACCGAAAAACTAAAAAAAGACCAGCAGAATCTGATTGCCGGTCTTTCATCCGTATAAATTTTCAATGTTGGTTCGTACAATTTTCGTATCTATTTCTGTTTTTCAAACTAGTTTTTCAACGAGATGGAATAGCCATTTATACATTTTTTATTGATGTGAACCTTGGCTCACATCGTTATCTCACACATCGGCAAGATCTCTTTTACTTCTTGGCCGTCACCACCTTGCGAACCTGATAAGGCGTTTTGTTTTGCGATTCAAAATAGGTCCTCATTTGCAATTCGGCCATAATACCGATCGTAATAAACTGAATACCGGCCACCACAAGCATCAACCCCAGAATCAGAATTGGTTTGCCCCATAAATCATGCCCAAACAGTTTCAGAATTAGCAAATATAGGTTGATTAGAATACCCAGTCCAAACGTAATAATCCCAAGTCCCCCGAAAAAGTGCATAGGGCGTTGCATATACTTTTTGAAAAACAGCATTAGCAATAAGTCGCTCATTACACGGGTTGTCCGGCTCAGGTTATATTTTGATTTGCCGAATTCCCGAGGACGATGATTTACATCAACCTGAGTAATCCGGACGTTCCCCTCCAGTGCAACCAAGACAGGGATAAACCGGTGCAATTCGCCATAAATATGAATGCTTTTGGCCGCTTCTTTCGTGAAAACCTTCAGGGTGCAGCCTAAATCTTTCATTTTAATGCCGGTTGACTCACGAATAATGTAATTTGCTATTTTACTGGGTATTTTGCGCAGAAACATCCCATCTTTGCGGTTAGCACGAACACCGGCTACCAAATCCCAGTTCCCATCGATCGCCATTTTTAACATCGACGGGATATCGGCCGGATCGTTTTGCAAGTCGCCATCAAGTAAAACAATATGCTCGCCTTCAGCATGATCGATCCCGGCTTGCAAAGCCGAACTCTGCCCGTAATTTCGTTTAAGTTCAACCAGCACAAAACGTTCATCATTGATGCCCATGATTTCTTCCCGGGTGCGATCGGTTGAACCATCATCCACAAAAATGGCTTCAAAATTGTACCCTGCAAGGGCAGATTTGATCTGTTCACTTAACGGACGAATATTCAGTTCTTCGTTGTAAACACATACGACAACACTCAATTGTTTCATAGATCCTTGTTTTCCTGTTTAATCCGAAGATCCGGACTTTTTGTTTTTTTTCGTTATTTAGCGTAGCGAAATTAACAAAAAAGGTTAGTGATTGCCATGAGTTAACCTTTTTAATTACAATTTAACAATCATGTTCAGTCAGTTAGCTAAATCCCGGTTTATCCCGTTGGTTTTTTTTGCCATTGCTTTTAGTTTATATACCCTTAATAATCAGGGGACCAGCATCAACATTCTCGACGAGGTAAAAAACAGCGAGTGCGCGCGGGAAATGTTCGAAAAAGGTGATTGGGTCGTCCCGACATTCAATTACGAACTGCGTACCGATAAACCACCGCTCCATTATTTTTTCATGATTGCCGGTTACCATTTGTTTGGTGTGAATGAATATGCAGCCCGCTTTTTCTCCGGACTTTTCGGAGCGCTGACTATTCTTATCACGTTTTTATATACCCGAAAATTCACCTCTGCCAGGCAGGCATTCTGGACTACGTTTGTCTTATTGTCGTCCATGCACCTGGCGTTCCAGTTTCATTTGGCCGTCCCCGATCCGTATTTGATATTTTTTATCACCTGGAGCCTGTTCCTCTTTTTCGATGCAGTCAAATCCGGAAGCCTGCAAGCGGTCTTTCTGCTTTATCTCGCCATCGGGTTTGGATCCTTGTCAAAAGGACCGGTAGCCATTGCCCTGCCCGGACTGATTTTTCTACTTTTCTTGATTTTCAGCCGCAATCTCAAATGGACAACTATTCGAACCCTAAAACCCTGGTCCGGAGTTTTAATTGTTCTGACAATTGCCTTACCGTGGTATATTTTAGTGCATCAGCAAACCAACGGAGCCTGGACCGAAGGTTTTTTCCTGAAACACAATCTGGGCCGGTTCACCGATAAAATGGAAGGGCACGGAGGAATTTTTCTGATTACAATAGCCTATGTTTTAGTCGGTATGTTCCCGTTTACCGGGTTTCTTGTTCAAAGTTTCCGGCGTGCAATAAAAGATAAAGGTAACGACTGGATACTTTTTTCATTAATTGCTTCATCGGTAATCATTGGCTTTTTTGCCATATCAAGTACCAAACTCCCGAATTATACGGTTCCATCCTACCCTTTTTTGGCCATTCTACTTGGTAATTATTTGACAAATACCGATTTCAGCCAAAAGAACCTGAAGCCTTTTTTTGCGATCATGACTGGCTTTGGAATTTTGTTGGTTGCCGGCTTGTATGTCGGGCTCAATTTCGACCCGATTTTAAAAAATATACGCACCCAAACGCTGCTTTTCTTAACCTTGCCCATTGGGTTCGGCCTGGCCTGGTATTTTTATAAAAAGCACGAATTAGCTAAAGCGTTTTATACAACCGGGGCTACGGCCATCGTAACCATGCTGGTGTTTTTCACCAGCATCTTCCCGGCAATGGACCGACAAAACCCGGTGTCAAAAAGTCTGACTATCATTCAAAATAAGCCAGTTGCCTATTGGGGGCAGTTTAGTCCGGCCTACTCGTTCTACCTCCGGAAACCCATTCCTGAAATTATGGCTGACCAAATTGGTAATTTTTTTGATGAAAATCCGAACGGAATTTTGATTTCGACAACAAAAAAATTGAAAGATATCATTCTGCCTGATAATTTAGAGATTGTGTTCATGGCAAAAGAAATATTCGAAGCACCAACAGTTGTCCTGATCCAGAAAAAAACAAATTAATTGTTCCTGGAGCGACGGAAAAGTCCAACCACGCTGTGGTTCAATACCGGATGCGACAGTACGCGAATGCGCGATTCGCACAGCCAAATCGTCAGGAAACAGGAAATCATCCCAA
The DNA here is from genome assembly GCA_029265715.1 of Bacteroidota bacterium. Lineage (GTDB taxonomy): Bacteria > Bacteroidota > Bacteroidia > Bacteroidales > Prolixibacteraceae > Aquipluma. The sequence continues at coordinate 16,801 of JAJUGZ010000059.1, read as the reverse complement.
ACAACGAACCAAAATAAACATCTAAAAAGAAATGTTGGAGCAAATACATGCGCGAAAATCCAACCATCAGGGCGAGTAAAAAGAAAACAACGGCAAGCCATCTTTTCCCGACAATGTATGTCAGCAAAGCCATAATAGCAAAGGCTGTCATGGTATGCCCGGAGGGAAACGAGAAGAAATAATTTAGCTCGGCAGTGTGAATAAAGCGCGTAAAGTCATCGTAATAAAAGTACATCATAGGGCGGCCGCGATCGGCAAAGGCCAGGCGCTTCCCAACTCCGGCAAAAATGCCGACGAAAGCCATATCAATCAGCCCCATAATCGAATATCGGACTTTCCAAAAAGACAGCAACAAGACAAGAATAATCATGTAACTTCCCAGTCCCAGATCGGTAAAAATCACCATGATTGGATCAAAAATCTCGTTGGAATGACGATTGATAAAAAGCACCATATCGCCATGTTTCAAGGTCAGGAAAAACACAACGCCAGCCAGCAAAAAAGTGGCATACAAGCAACAGAATAACAAATAGGCCCGATTGTTTATTATTTTCTGAAACATTATTTCAAGTCGTCATTTTACCAAGTCCAAACGTACGAAATCTTGACCGAATTGTATAACCAGTCTCGAAAACCATGCAAGTACTGCACTCTAATGACATTTTTTTTCATCTGTTTTTTTACATCGAACGTGTAAACCATCGGACAGTCCAACTCATCTTTATAGCCCGAGTAGCCAGAAATCGAATGGGTAACCGTCCAATTTTTTTTCGAACATTCCAGACCGGCAGCGTACATATAAGCATCGTTTTGCCAGATCTCAGGCTGACTGGTTTGCCAGGAATAGAACCCTCCGGATGCAAAAGGCAACCATTTCCACGCACCTTCGGCCCCATATTGTTTGGAAAAACTAAGGTCGAAAAAATAGCCCGGACTATCGGAATAACGAACCGCTTCCAAGGGGTCACCCGAGGCCGTTTTACAAGCCATCCGGAGCAGCGTGTTGGGGAAACGCCGATCCCGGCATATCTGAATTAAAGTTGCAAAATACAGATCGCCAAATGCGATTCCCTCTCCGCTTTTAACCCGCGAAACACGGGCATCCCTGACCGAATCGGACATAGCGTAGTGCTCTATTCCAACGCCATAAATTTCGATGGCAATCCGACTATTGGCAAACGGATAATAAAACTTACCAAACAAATCCTGGGCGTTATCTCCTTTCTGAAAATGGATTCCGGAACCAAGCTCAATAGATTTTTTTTCGGACAAAATGCCCTTGGCTACTTCAGGAACAGGCAATCCGTTGGGGCCCAAATATCCGGGGGATATGTGCAGAAATAAACGCCAGCTTGGCCCTCCGGGAACCCATCCATGAATTTCGTTCCACCAGGAATAATCTTTTTCTGCCAGCGCCGGTAAAGACAAAAGTGAAAACAGCAGGAAAATGATTTTTTGTTTCATACACCAAAAATATAAAAGGCAAACAAATGGCAACAAAAAACCCCGCCGTTTTTGGCAGGGTCTTATTTTATTGGTTACAAATTGAGCTTTTTTCGAATATTTTTCGGAATGGCATCTTTGTTTACCATGATGCTCATTGTTTTGTATTTTACATAGGGTATCGAGGCAAAGAAGTAACCGCCATACGAATTGTAATCGCCCCACGAGTTTTTCACTTTATAATAACGATTCCCGTTTTGATCTTTTGCCGTCCCCACAATTAACATCCCATGATCGTCGGTTGTCTGAAAGTTGTCAAAATCAGTTTGGCGCATTTCCTGGGTAATTGTTTTTTCCAAACCAGGTTTTTCCAATTTATATAGCTGTTCCGATTTTTGTTTTTCCGTCAGTTTTTCCCATTTGGCAATTTCTGCATCGGTCATTTCTTTTACATTCACTTCCGGGACCACCGCTACGCCTTTTTCTGAAGTAGAAAAGCCTTTCTCGCTAACATCGGCAGCCCAGGCAACTGTGTAACCCGTATTTATTGAATTCTCGATAATTTCCATCATTTCTTCCATCGGAACATTGTAAACTTCGTCCCACGACCAGTTATCCGGAACCTCCAAAATAAATTTTGAATAGAACGGATGGTGGGTGTAAGAAGTAATTTCGACATAATCGTCCATGTTCAAGCCAACGTAATCACGGGCAAAACTTTGAGGGGTATATTCCTGCCCTTTATACTCAAATTTTACAGGCAGTTCGCCCAAGTACGAATTCAGCGTTCCGTCAAATGCATCGTGCCAGGCTGTGCTCAATTTTTTGTTTGGGTTATCAATTACAGCTTTAACCTGCTCGGCCAATACACGGTCAAGTTCGCTGTGCACATGTTTCTCTTCACCGTAATTCAGCCCGCGATAAACTTCTTCCGGAACAATCCCATATTTCCGGATAACATTGGTAACGTCGTGAAATGCCCCTCCTGCCCCAAAGTTCAAACTGCCATGCAAGCGAACATCTTTTATTGCCTTATCCGAATAAGCATGCCAAACGACAAACATTTCAGACAGGTCAACTTCAGGCTTGCCAACACGCAACATTTCTGCTTCAATGAAACCTAATCCTGAAAAAGACCAACAAGTCCCCGACCGGTACTGATCTTTTACCGGCGTATTGGGAAGTTCTTTAATTACTGTGAACTGATATCCCTTATTTTCTGAATCTTTTTCTTCCTGAGCATAAACCGACATCAGCGAGGAAAGGACAATAGCTGATGCAACAAAAAAACGATTTAATTTTAGCATAACATTCAATTAATACATCCCCTCTTTAATTTCGGGGTAAAGATAACAAAACAAATCAGTCTCGATTTGTTAAACACCCCAAATATTCAATCAGATACATGGATCAAATTGTACCTTATTGGGGGCAGATCCTTTTTCCCGATCCTCCATTTCCTGATTGAACCAGAGGATTTTCCGCATCATTAATTTGACATTTAAGACACATTTAGTTCACATTCTATGCCGAAGAACATATTTTTCATATTTGAGGCATATCTGTTCCTGATTGACAATACAATGTCTAACAGCGGGGAAAACTTTTATATCTTTAGCTGGTTCAATTAATCAGAAAACTCATAACAAACATTACTACAGCATGAATCTAATAAGCATTTTCATCTGGTTGTTTCTTCCATCCTTCTTCCTTACGCCGCAAAACGCTGTCACCACGCCCCAGATCTCTCCGGATCAAATTCTAATCACGAGCGACGACAGTCTTATTTTCAGTCAAAAAATGCATGAATTTCAATCCAGGCAAAGCCTCCCGATCGGACAATTGGTGGCCGAGGTCGGCTTGTCGTTTCTGAATACACCATACGAAGCGGCAACTCTCGAAAACGGAATTCAGGAAAAACTGGTTGTTAATTTACACACGTTCGATTGTACAACATTTGCCGAAAGCTGTCTGGCATTAGCCCGAACAATAAAAAGCGGGGAAAAAACGATTGATGAGTTTGAGAGCCAGCTTCAAACGATCAGGTACCGCGGGGGCATCCGAAATGGCTATGTTTCCCGATTGCACTACACAAGCGATTGGATTGGAGATAACACAAAAAAGCAATTGGTAGATAATTCCGTCAACCAAAAAGGCGTTGAATTTCCTCTTTCACTAAATTTCATGAGCGCCCACCCCGACAGCTATCCTGTTTTGAAATCAAATCCAGAGCTGGTTCCCCTGATTGCCGAAACAGAAAAAGAAGTATCGGCCAGAAAGACCTATTATTTCCCCAAAGACATGGTTTTTCACTCAGAACATCTTTTCAAAACGGGCGATATCATTGGAATTACGACGAACATTCCGGGAATCGATACGGTGCACATGGGCATTTTACTCGAAAAAGAAGGACACATATTTTTACTGCATGCCTCTCAGAGCAAAGGAAAAGTTGTTGTTTCAGAAGAACCATTGGCTGACTTTCTAAAACCAGGGACAAAGAATACAGGCATTATGGTCGCCCGTCCTATTTTTAACGATCTGTAAACAGAACTTTCAGTTTCTATTGTTTTTGAATTGTCTATTTTTGGGCAGTTCATTCGCATGGACGAACCGGGAACCCCGGGGTTCTCAAAATTTCATTTACTAATTTAATAAACGTGAAAAGATTTCTTAATCGGTTGGGTATTTTATTCCAGAAAGGAATTTCCCACTTACCTTTTCCTATCATTTACTTCATTTCGGATGGAATGTTTTATGTGATGTATTACCTTGTTCGGTATCGCAGAAAAGTGGTGACGCAGAATCTTAGAAATTCATTTCCGGAGAAGACCGAAAAAGAACGAAACATCATTGAGCGTAAGTTCTACCATCATCTTTCAGACTTGTTTCTTGAGTCGATCAAAGCATATAGCATGACGGAACAAGACTTCAGCAAACGCATTGACCTGACCCAGGTTTTTCGTGTTTTTGATGAGGAATACCAGAAAGGACGCGGACTGATTGCATTTTCAACCCACTATGCCAACTGGGAATGGATGCTCTACGCCGCAACACACAAAACGCACAAATACCTCGTTGTTTATCGGATTTTGGCTAACCCCGACTATGAACAGTTTATTACCGGAATCAGGACCCGGTTCGGCGCTATTCCGCTTCCAATGGAGCATACATACAAAACAATTTTAGACTATGCTCGTCGGAATGAATTGTTTGGAGCCTGGTTCTGTGCCGATCAAACACCACCACCGACAACCCACTTTTGGACCAGTTTCCTGAATCAGGAAACGCCTTTTTTTCAGGGTGCCGACAAAATTGCCCACAAAACCAATGCACCTGTTTATTTTCTTGACCTCCGGAAACTTAAGCGCGGGTATTACAAAGCCGAACTAATCAAAATGTCAGATTCGCCCAAAGATCTTCCTGAAAATGAATTACTGCATCTGTATGCAAAAAAAATGGAGTCAATTATTCGGGAAACTCCTGAATACTGGTTGTGGTCGCACCGACGCTGGAAACATAAACGTCCGGCCAATACACCATTATATGAAGGGTAATCAAACGCTTTTGGTGCTACATCAGAAAAAATGTTTTCTGAAAGATTTAATTAATCCTTAACACTCAAATCAAAACATTGAGCCGTGACCGCGAGTTTAAATCGTTCGGTAAAAACACGTTTTGTATATTTGTAAAGAACCTATTTTAAAAGATGTATGTTTAATTTTTTCAGGGATTTACGCCGACGAGACCATAAGCCTTCCTTAGGCGCACTAAAAATTTTAAAATACATCGGGCCCGGGCTGTTAGTGACCGTCGGGTTTATTGATCCGGGAAACTGGGCATCAAACATAGCAGCGGGTGCCAACTTTGGCCTCTCGCTACTCTGGATTGTAACCCTTTCTACAATTATGCTTATCATTTTACAGCACAACGTTGCCCACTTAGGAATTGCAACCGGCTTGTGCCTGTCAGAAGCCGCAACCATTTACACTCGCCCCTGGGTGTCCAGAAGTATTTTGGGCACCGCAATGCTTGCTTCTGTATCCACATCGATGGCCGAAATCCTGGGTGGCAGCATTGCGTTGAAAATGCTGTTTAATGTTCCCATCCCGATTGGAGCAGTTTTAATTGTTGCATTTGTATTGATCATGCTGTTTACCAACTCCTATCGGCTTATTGAAAAAATTATTATCGCATTTGTATCAATCATCGGCCTATCATTTCTTTACGAACTCAGCCTGGTTGATATTGATTGGGCTCAAAGTTGCAAATCGTGGATTACGCCCTCATTGCCCGAAGGCTCTATCCTGATTGTTATGAGTGTTTTAGGTGCTGTTGTTATGCCACACAACCTATTCCTTCATTCGGAAATCATCCAAAGTCGGCAGTGGAACCTCGAGAATGACGAGGTAATCAAAAAGCAATTAGACTATGAATTCGTAGATACGTTGTTATCTATGGTTATTGGGTGGGCTATTAACAGTTCCATGATCATTTTGGCTGCAACAACTTTCTTTAAAAACAAACAAGCTGTCGATGAACTTCAGCAAGCGCAATCGTTACTTGGCCCACTGCTTGGAAGCCATGCCAGTGATGTTTTTGCAGTAGCCTTGCTTTTTGCCGGGATTGCCAGTTCCGTCACCTCCGGGATGGCCGGAGGAAGTATTTTTGCCGGATTATTTGGTGAACCCTACGACATAAAAGATAACCACAGTCGTTTAGGCGTGGCTATCTCCCTGGTGCTGTCGCTGTTTATAATATTTGCAGTGCAAGACCCTTTCTTCGCTTTAATTATTTCTCAGATGGTTTTAAGCATTCAGCTGCCATTTACGATCTTTCTTCAAATTTACCTGACTTCCTCAAGCAAGGTAATGGGTAAATATGTCAATTCAAAGTCAACAACAGTCATCATGTTGGTAATTGGCTCAATTGTTACATTTTTGAATATTTTATTATTCATTAGCTTCCTTCGGTAATAAAATCAGCACATCTAAAACAAAAATTTCTTCTGTGGAAAAAACAAGCACGGGCCTACTTGTATGTGTTAAATATTAAAAATTGTTAACATCTGAACTATCGCTTTTTGACAAAAGCGATTTTATCAATCACAATACCCTGACAATAAGCACAATAATCCAGATAAAAAGAAATCAACAAATTGTTAATAACTTCAGTTAATAGAATGTGGATAGAAAAAGTTCACGCCCTATTGACTTTGCCACTCGGAAGGTTGTAAATTAGTATCATCAGACAAGCCATAAAAAGCTGCCCTGAAGGCGATGAGAAAGAAAAAGTGTTCTTAGCTGAATGATTTTTTTAATCTTACAGGGATGATAACCTGCATCGCAGAGGGGCCGAAGTCCGAAAACAAAACGAAAGTATTGGAAGTAGGTCAATTGGTTTTTGACGCTAATACGTTCTTTAAACCAGTGAGTCGGATAAGACGAAAGACAGAAGAGAACAAAGTTCAAACTGATCTTTCGATAATTCTAAACAAATTATCAACCGCAAGGCGACCAGTCAAGGGAGCCGTAAAAACGGTTGGCTTTGAAGACACTTCGTTCGCGAAGCAAGATTCGAAAGAATAGCGAGCGAACAGCCTGAAAGTTTTGCCTTAGCCCGCAAAGCTGGATGGTTCAGGGCTACAGACCGGAATCGAAAGACAAACGGATGTGGCCGGCTATAATAACCGTAGTCTGACACCTAAGGTACTAACTTTAAAAAATGCCTGAAGTGAATGGGAATCCTCCTAATCGATGATTCCCATTCGTGTTTTATAAATGTTACATGATGTTTCTGTATTAATTTTATTCGAGCCCGCCTTAACCTGTAACTTATTTTTCAGCGCTTTCGTTTTTCTTTTGAACAACAGTCGTCCTAAGTTCTCTATGCCCGACTATGTGATAGCAGTTCTCCATAACCATATTAAAATGCGACCATGAACCGTATTCTAATAGCACTTACCGCACATATCATCCTGCTTTCCGCTGCCGGCTTGAGCAAGGCTCAAAACAGTGTAACTATCCGGGAGGCAGCCGTCTCGGGTTCTTTTTACCCGGCCTCCCAACCAGCGCTTTTAAAGATGCTTGAAGAATTCTTCAACAAGGCTCCGGAACCATCAGAACTTACTCCGTTAGCATTAGTCGTACCTCATGCCGGCTATGTCTTTTCCGGAGAAGTAGCAGCAGCCGGATTTAAACAAATTCCACGGAATCAATCGTATAAACACATTTTTATTATCGGATCAAGCCACCGCATGTATTTCAATGGCGTATCCATTTATACGCAGGGTGGCTTTCAAACCCCGCTGGGTATTGTGCCTATTGATCCGCTGGCATCTGAGCTATCCAAGAAATCTGACGTAATAAATTCAGATCCGGCTCCTCATCGGCTCGAACATTGCCTCGAAGTACAGCTCCCATTTTTGCAATACTGGCTGCAAAAGCCGTTCAGCATAATCCCGATTTTGGTGGGCGGCGAATCCCGGGAAACGTGCCGGCAATTGGCCTCAGTTTTAGAACCATATTTCTCGCCCGAGAATCTGTTTATTATTAGTTCTGATTTCTCGCATTACCCGAATTATTCAATCGCCCAATCAGTTGATAAAAAGCTGAAAGAAGCCATCAAACAGAATAATCCGGACCGATTTATGACTATAAAAAATGAAATTGAGACCCAGGGATATTCCAACATTGCAACAGCCATGTGTGGTTTTATGCCGATGCTGACTTTGCTCCAGATCACCCAAAACCATAAGGATATTCGTTTTCAGGAAATTTTGTACAAAAACAGCGGAGATAGTCCTTCCGGAGATAAAAACAGGGTCGTTGGTTACTGGGCCTTGGCAGTAGTCAAAAATTCCGGGGAAAAACAGGCATTTGAGCTGTCTGATTCAGATAAACTGGCACTACTCACTCTGGCCAGAAATTCCATTGAAGAATACCTGAAAACAAACAAACTACCAAAATTAGATGAAAAGAATCTTTCGCCAAATCTTCTCACCCCAACCGGAGCATTTGTCACCCTGAAACAGAAAGGAGAATTACGTGGCTGCATCGGAAGCTTCAATCCGGAAAAACCATTATACCAGGTCGTTCAGTCAATGGCAATCGCAGCAGCAACTCAGGATTCCCGCTTTATTCCGGTTACCCCGAATGAACTGAAGTCCATTGAAATTGAAATTTCCGTTTTGACCCCGCTTCAAAAAATCCGATCGCTTGACGAATTTGAGCTGGGTCGGGATGGTATTTATATGCGAAAAGGAAACCGGTCGGGAACTTTTTTACCCCAAGTTGCCACCGAAACCCGCTGGAGCCTGGACGAATTCATGGGACACTGTGCCCGCGACAAGGCCGGAATCGGATGGAATGGCTGGAAAGAGGCCGACACCGAATTATATAAATATCAGGCGTTGATCTTTCATGAACATGAATTTCTGAACCAACAGAAATGAAACAATCACCCTATCTGATATTTCCCATTATCATTTTCTTAATAACAGCCTACCTGATTGGTATTTTGCTGGTAAAAACGGGCATTCTTTCAAAAGTCACACACCGCAAAATATGGAACTCGGTTTTGCTCATTACATTCCTTGTTTCCGGAATTTTGGGATTATTGATCGCCATTCAGATCAACTACAAGCTGGAATGGCCAATTGTAAAAAAACTTTTAACATGGCATGTTGACTTCGGGATTGCCATGTGTATTGTTTCCATTTTCCATCTGATCTGGCATTTGGATTATTATGTCAAGCTGTTTCAAAAAAACCAACCCACAACGGGCCCTTCAACAAAAACACCGAAAGATGTTAATTCAGGCCGACTCATAAATCTGCTGATTGTTGTACTGGGCTTTTTTACAACAACCGTCCAGGTTCTGTTAATCCGTGAAATTACCACCGTCTTTCAGGGTAACGAGCTAATGATGGCCTGGACCATTGGTATCTGGATGTTTTTAACCGGTAGCGGAACGTGGCTGGGACGTTCGTTTTACAACACAAATTTGCCACAAATTGTCAGGCGGATATTCACCCTGCTGAGCTACTTGCCTATTGGAACAATCATCCTGATTAACCTGTGCAAACACTTGTTTTTCCTTCCGGGCGAATTAGTTAACCCGTTTGGGTTTCTGGTGATAATGATAATCCTGCTTGCTCCGCTATGCCTCCTTGCAGGATTTGCCTATTCATTGTTGATCCATGTCCAGAAGAACAACAAGGATAAAATTATCAACGTGTACTCATTTGAGTCGGCAGGAAGCCTCATCGGAGGAATTGTGGCATCATTTCTACTTATCCGCTGGGTTAGTATTTCACAGGCAATGCTACTGGTAGCAATTGTCATCCATCTGGTTTTGCTTTTTGAAAAAACAACCCTGCGATTAATTTTCTCTGTTTCAATCTTGATGTCGGGCCTGATTCTGTTTTTTGTTCTACCGGTTGACCGGACAATCAAATCTGTTCTATTTCAAAACCAGAAGGTTCTGAAAAGTCAGGAAACATTTTTTGGCAACCTTACAATTACCGAAAATGCCGGCGAATATTCTTTCTTTGAAAACGGATCACTCCTGTTCGCTACCGGCGATATCATACAAACCGAAGAATACGTCCATTACGCCATGCTTCAGCACCCTGCTCCTGAAAACATTCTGCTGATTTCGGGTGGGATTTCGGGTATGCTGGATGAAACACTGAAATACCCCACGGTAAAAAACGTTAGTTATGTAGAACTCAACTCTCAAATTATTAAACTCGGGAGGTTGTTTAAACCACTGCCAAACGACAACCGGCTTCATGTTATTTACGACGATGGTCGGCGGTTTATCCAACAATCAAACCATCGGTTTGATGTCATAATTTTAGCTGTTCCCGATCCTTCAAGCCTGCATATCAACCGGTTTTATACCACCGAGTTCTTCAAAATCCTAAAACAAAAAATAACCAAGAACGGGGTTGTTTTATGTGCCGTTTCATCCTCCGGAAATTATCTGGGACCGGAGAAAAAGCAACAAGAAGCCTCTATTTACAATAGTATTAAAGGCCATTTCAAGTACTTCGTAATTATTCCCGGCGAAAAAGATTATTTTATTGGATCAGATTCCCCTCTTTCGGCAAACATAGCCGAATTATCTGACCAACGAAATATTACAGCCAGCTATGTTAATTCCGATTACATGGACGATCGGTCTATTGTAAACCGGGGTACGCAAATTCAGGAACAATTAAATAAGCTTTCGATTCTCAATACCGACAACCAACCGATTCCTGTTTTTTACGAATCACTGCATTACTTATCGCAATTTGTAGGACGCAAATTTTATTGGTTACTAATACCTTTTATACTTCTTCTCTCCCCGGTTTTATTCCTGAAACCTGTATCCTCAGCCATGTACATCACTGGATTTACGGCTGCATCAGTTGAAATTCTGCTCATTTTTTGGTTTCAAATCGTTTTGGGCTATATCTATGCGGCCATCGGACTCATCTTTGCCATCTTCATGGGTGGCCTTGCCCTGGGTTCCTACTGGGGTTCGAAAACGGCCATAACCCGTAACCATTTTCTGGCCGGACAAGGCTTACTTGCTTTATACCCGCTGATTCTTGCTTTACTATGGGATATTGGGAAAATCAGTGTAACCGGTTCGTTTATCTGGATGATATTCATTCCGGTTTTGCTGATTTTAGCAACCCTGACCGGCTTTCAGTATGCATCGACAACTTTCATTTATCTTCCTGATCTAAAAAAATCGGCGGCCATCATCTATTCAGCTGATCTATGGGGTTCAGCGCTTGGTGCCATTTTATTAACGTTTTTTATGGCCCCCCTGCTGGGATTTAAATCCACGTGCCTTTTAATTGCCGGATTAAACCTGATAGCCATACTCCTGAACTTACGAAAACAAAATACGTAACTCAAATTGCAGAAACCCCGAAGACCCTTTGGAGCTTTTTAAAGTAACTTTATAGGAGTTTTAAACGAAAAATCGGTCATGGAAAAGATTTCGAAAAGAGAATTTGTCAGAAGAACCGCATTTTGTACGGCCGGATTGTTGTGTCCCGCAATGGTTTCGGCCTTTGCCAATAGCTCTCAGCCCGGGAAATTCAGCCGGGAAGCATATTTCTATACCACAACTCCGCGAGGGGTCAGATGCGGAGTCTGTCCAAATGAATGTACCCTGAAACCCGGAGAAGAAAGCATTTGCCACAACCGGGTCAATTACAACAACAAGTTATATTCGATTGCTTACGGCAATCCATGCGCCGTCCATGTCGATCCGGTCGAGAAGAAGCCTTTGTTCCATTTTCTACCTCAGTCGCGTACCTTTTCGATTGCTACCGCCGGATGTAATTTTGCCTGTTTGAACTGTCAGAATTGGGAAATTTCACAAGCCAGTCCGAACGATACGCAAAACACCGCTTTAATGCCTGAAGCTGTGGTTCAAAACTGCATTACAAATACCTGCGAATCAATTTCTTATACATACTCCGAGCCAATTTCATTTTACGAATACATGTACGACACAGCCCGGATAGCCCACGAAAAGAGCATCCGGAATATACTGGTTTCCAATGGATACATGAACCCGGAGCCGTTAAAAAAATTAATACCTTTTCTGGACGCAGCCAACATCGACCTGAAGGCTTTCGACAGCCAGCTTCACCTGAAGCTAACGGGAGGCACATTGCAACCAGTCCTCGACACATTGCTTACACTAAAAGGCAGTCCTGTCTGGCTTGAAATTACAAATTTAGTTGTTCCTTCCTGGACCGACTCACCGGACATGATTCGAAAAATGTGCAAATGGCTGGTTAACAACGGATTTTCAGAAATACCTCTGCATTTCAGCCGGTTTTATCCACGGCATAAACTAACCCAACTCCCGGCAACACCATTAAACACCTTGCTCAAAGCAAAAGAAATTGCCAGCGAAGAAGGATGTAAGTATGTTTACATTGGCAATATTCCGGGGAAAGGGTTTGAAGATACTCATTGTCCCCAATGCGGGAAATTAGTCATTGAACGGCAAGGGTTCACAATTCTGACAAATAACCTAGCTGAAGGAAAATGTAAGTTTTGTCAAGCTAAAATAAAAGGCGTATGGCAATAAAAAACCCTGCCGGAACCGGCAGGGTTTATGTTTATCTCACCTATAAATTTCGAGGATATTTTTATTTCACCTTTGCAACAATCGCTTTAAATGCAACCGGATGGTTCATGGCTAAATCGGCCAGTACTTTACGGTTGATTTCGATGTTTGCTTTTTTCAGCAAACCAATAAACTGCGAATAAGACAAACCTTCTTCGCGAACAGCAGCGTTAATACGCTGAATCCACAAAGCGCGGAAATTACCTTTTTTGGCTTTTCTGTCACGGTATGCATATTGTAACCCTTTTTCCCAGGTATTTTTAGCAACCGTCCAGACGTTTTTGCGGGCGCCGAAGTAACCTTTGGTTAACTTCAGGACTTTTTTTCTACGGGCCCGAGATGCTACTGCATTAACTGATCTTGGCATAATTACTTAATTTAGAATGGTTAGCGCTTCGATACAAGCGAAGACTTTAAGCTAATTCACTCGATTGATAAACTTTATTTTTTACTCTCAAAACACGATTACATACACAACATTGACTTAACCCCGGCTTCGTCAGCTTTTGAAACAACGCCCCAATAGGTCAGGTTTCTTTTCTGCTTAGTCGTTTTTTTCGTCAGGATGTGACTTTTGTAAGCATGTTTCCTTTTAATTTTCCCGGTGCCGGTTAATTTGAACCTTTTTTTTGCTCCGGAAATAGTTTTCATTTTTGGCATCTTACTTCTGTTTTATAGTCGAAATTTATTTCTTCTTTTTAGGTGAAATAAACATGGTCATTCGTTTTCCTTCAAGCTGCGGGAGCTGCTCAACCTTTCCGATTTCTTCAAGTTCCTGAGCAAATTTCAGCAGCAAAATTTCGCCTTGTTCCTTAAACAGGATCGAACGTCCTTTAAAAAATACGTATGCTTTAACTTTAGCCCCTTCTTTCAGGAATTTTTCAGCATGACGTAATTTAAACTGGAAGTCATGATCGTCAGTATTCGGACCGAAACGGATTTCTTTTACGACTACCTTTACCGTTTTGGCTTTAATTTCCTTCTGTTTCTTTTTCTGTTGGTACAGAAACTTCTGGTAATCAATAATCTTGCATACTGGCGGATCAGCAGATGGTGAAATCTCCACTAAATCGAGCCCTTGCATGTCTGCCATCTTCAGGGCTTCCGATGTTGAATAAACGCCCGGGTTTTCAATGTTTTCACCTACAAGTCTGACTTGCGGCACACGAATACGTTCATTAATTCGGTGCTGTGGAGCGGCTTCCGCACGGGGACCGCCTCTCATTGGTCTTTTGTCTGGAAAAGTCAAGCTTCCTCCTGATTAAGTTAATACTTTAATTATAAAATGATGATAATTGTTCTTTTACTTCAGCATTAATAAACTCAATAAATGCATCAACCGACATGGAACCTTTATCACCTTCCCCCTGCTTTCTCACCGAAACCGACTGTGACTCAGATTCTTGTTCGCCAACTACCAATAAATAAGGGATACGTTTCAATTCGTTATCCCTGATCTTACGACCGATTTTTTCGTTACGGTCGTCAATGATTGCGCGAATATCGGAATTATTTAGGTAATTTAAAACACTTTTCGCATAATCGTTATACTTTTCACTGATTGGCAGAACTACCACTTGTTCAGGCGTTAACCACAACGGAAACTTACCGGCGGTATGCTCAATCAATACGGCAACAAAGCGTTCCATTGAACCGAACGGTGCACGATGGATCATAACCGGGCGGTGGCGTTTGTCGTCGGCTCCAATATATTCCAGATCAAAGCGTTCCGGAAGGTTATAATCAACCTGAATAGTTCCCAATTGCCAGCTACGGCCAAGGGCGTCTTTAATCATAAAATCAAGCTTGGGCCCGTAGAATGCAGCCTCGCCCAATTCGGTAACTGTTTTCAGCCCTTTCTCTTCGCAAGCTTCAACAATAGCCCGCTCGGCTTTCTCCCAGTTTTCGGCCGATCCAATGTACTTGATCGGGTTATTGGGATCACGCAACGAGATTTGAGCCGTATAATCTTCAAAATTCAACGCTTTAAAAATGATAAAGATAATATCAATTACTTTTTTGAATTCGTCTTTTAGCTGATCCGGACGACAGAACAAGTGTGCATCGTCCTGGGTAAACCCGCGAACACGTGTCAGCCCATGCAGCTCTCCACTTTGTTCGTAACGGTACACCGTACCAAATTCGGCCATACGGATCGGAAGGTCTTTATAAGAACGTGGTTTCCATTTGAAAATTTCGCAATGATGAGGACAGTTCATCGGCTTCAGCAAAAACTCCTCTCCTTCCTGCGGCGTGCTGATCGGGCGGAACGAATCCTGTCCGTATTTTGCATAATGCCCTGAGGTCACGTACAATTCTTTCTGTCCAATGTGCGGAGTAATCACCTGTTCATATCCATATTTCTTCTGAACCTTCCGGAGAAAGTCTTCCAGGCGCTGACGCAACATTGCGCCTTTGGGCAACCACAAGGGCAATCCCTGGCCAACAGCCTGCGAGAACGTGAACAGCTCCATTTCTTTTCCGATTTTGCGGTGGTCGCGCTTTTTGGCTTCTTCAATCAATGCCAGATATTCATCCAGCATCTTTTGTTTCGGGAATGTTACGCCATAAATGCGGGTAAGCATTTTGTTCTTTTCGTTACCACGCCAATAAGCACCAGCAATTGAGGTTAGTTTTACAGCTTTGATGTAACCGGTATTCGGCAAGTGCGGGCCACGGCATAAGTCCGTAAATCCGCCCTGGTTGTATATGGTAATGGTCCCGTCGGCCAATTCGCTGATCAATTCCAGCTTCAATACATCTCCTTTATCACCGAACATTTTTAATGCATCGTCTTTCGAAATCTCAGAACGAACGATATCTCGTTTTTCACGGGCCAGTTCCAGCATTTTTTTCTCGATTTTTTCGAGATCTTTCTCGCTGATTTGCTGTCCTGCCGGAAGATCAATGTCATAGTAAAAACCAGTGTCAACCGTAGGCCCAATACCGAACTTAGTCCCCGGGAAGAAGAATTCAATGGCCTCGGCCATCAGGTGAGCTGATGAATGCCAGAACGTTTCTTTGCCAGCGCGATCATCCCACGTGTATAAGCGAATAGTTGCATCTTTTGTGACCGGGCGTGATAAATCCCAAACTTCACCATCAACAGAAATGGACAAAACATCTTTAGCCAAACGGCTACTAATTGATTCAGCAATTTCCATCCCTGATATTCCGCTTTCATATTCCCGAATGCTGCCATCGGGTAATGTAATCTTTATCATTGAACTGGTTTTATACATTTTTTAAACAGGGGGCAAAGATAATCATAATTGACTGATAAAATGAATCAATCTTCCGGAAAATACACATCCGTTCCAAAATAAAAAGCCTTGCTTCCATAAAGAAACAAGGCTTTGATATCTTTTGCTAATTTAAAACAAGAACTATCTGAGCCCGAAACTAAACCCGGCGTTGGCTGAGGTATATTCGGAATGCCCCACCGATGCAAACAAACTAAAAAAGGCCATTTTAAAACGAAATCCGGCCTCGTAAGAAAGATTTGACCGTTTATCGTATTTCAATAAAATCGGGTCATACAGCGCATCTTCGTCGCTGATTACCAAAGCTCCGGTGCTCAATGTGGTCACAATCGGATATTTCCCCAGTAAATCGACATTCGTTTTACTGGAAGTTTCGCCAACTCCTCCGAAGAGGGTCAACGGGCCCAGCTTTTTGGAAAGTATCAGCCCAACTTTCACGGATTTTGATTCAATAGTCAACCGTTGATTGTCTTCCGGGGTAAATGTAACCGAGATGTCCTGCTGATTTCCATAATCCGCAGGGGTCATCGTAATACCCGATTCTGAATTCACATTCGTGAATCCGGCAAATACGGCGGCATCAAATGGCAAATGTTTTAAAAGGGGCATCCATTCCTTGAAATTGTGTTTAATTCCCAGACCAAACAAATTGATTTTTGTATCGTCGTCGCCAGTCGAAATCTTGATCTTCGGCACAGTACGGACAATTACATCGGTATACGGCATCAGTCCGGCTGAAACTTGCACCATTGGCACAGGCACGATGTCCACTCCGGCCCCCTGTGGTGACTCAAATGAAAGAATTTCTTTGTTATTCTCGTACATTTTCAGGGTTGGGCCCGGCTCTTTTGCTCCAGCGATTGTTGGCGCAATAGTATTAGTCCCCACAACCTGAAGTTTTGTCAAGGTTAGCGCATTCAAATCAAACGTTTTTGCAGACGAAGGCA
>JAJUGZ010000184.1 GCA_029265715.1 Bacteroidota bacterium | reverse complement strand
GATGAAATAGCCATAAAAGCTGAAGCTTATACCAACCGGGAATGTATAAATGGCTATTCCATCTCGTTGAAAAACTAGTTTGAAAAACAGAAATAGATACGAAAATTGCAAGAAACAACTTTGAAAATTTATACAGATGAAGACAATGAAACAGATTCGTTTAATTTTTGCTTTGTTGCTGCTGATTCTGGGCAACACCGTGAATGCCCAGGATTTTTTTGATCTGGGACTGAAGGCCGGCGTCAATAATTCAAAAGTGAGCATAAACCAGAATAACTTTAACGATGAGACCATTAACAACTTTCTGGTCGGGGCCTTTGCCCGGGTTAGTCTGGGGCGGTTGTACTTGCAGCCGGAGGCTTATTACAACTCGAAAGGCGGAAAACTTTCGGAAGTGCTGAACGGCGTTGAAACACCCAGCTCATTCGACCTGAAATCGGTTGATGTACCGGTTTTGGCGGGTGTTAAACTAATCAACAAGAAGGACTTCAATGTTCGGGTAATGGCCGGACCCTTGTTTACTTTCGTAACCAATAAGGATATAAAAGGGGATAATGACCGGTTCGACAAGCAAGATCTGAAAGATAATTTGTCGGGCTGGCAATATGGCGTAGGTGCCGATTTCCTGTTCTTGACCGTGGATGCCCGGTTGGAGTCGCTCAAGGACATTTATGATGCGAACGATGCTTTTAGTCTCGATAACAAAATGTTTGTCGTAAGTTTGGGTATCAAACTGTTTTAAGCGTGAACAAGCTTTTAAACACGATAATTCTTTTGAGCTTCTTCAGTTCCGGCTTTCGGGCTGAGGCACAGGAGAGGATTTTCCGGGATAGCCTGAACGTTAACGGGCCAACTGTATTTGAACAGAAATTGTTGTTTCTGCAAGGCCTTAATCTGTCCGGAAATGATTTTTTTGTGAATCCCACAGCATTTAAAATGCCTGATTTTTTGAAGCAACCTCTAATTTCGAACTCCGGGTTTTCATCTGATTTTAAATTGTTTGACAGCTATTCGGTGGCTGTCGGTTATCCGTTGGTTTTGTATTCGCCGTTTGTTTCATCGTTCAGGGTTTTAACCCAGGGACATTATAAATTAAGCGACCGGCTTACGCTGGGAGGAAACAGTTTTGCCGGTCGTTCCCTGTTCGATCCGGTGAAACTGAACCCATCCGTTAATGAGATGAATATTCGCGGCGCCTCGATGTTTCTTCAATATAAAGTTTCCGACAAGGTGAAAATCGAAACCCGTATCCAAATGAACACCGGGCCGGGCGGAATGGTTCCATAAACCCATCAGGGGGCGAAAAATTTTTTCGGCAGATCAATAAATTTCGTATCAACAATTTGGATTTCGCCTAAATTTGGCGTCGATTTTTCGGATTTGTATGTACGAGAAGATTAGAAAAGTTGAACACCTTTTCAGGCAACTCGAAAAAGAGAATGCGAAATTTGTAAAGCAATCAGGGTTGCATTGTCTGACAAACTGCACAACATGTTGCCAGAAGGAAGGCCTGGAAGCTAATGTGTTGGAGTTTATGCCACTGGCTTGGCATTTGGTGAAGAATAACCTGCACGAACAGGTGCTCGGGCAGCTTGATACCAGTCCGAAACACTGTGTGAACCTTTCGGTTTTGCAGATTCACGGGCAAACCGGGGGCTGTTCGGTGTATCCGAATCGCGGCTTGATTTGCCGTTTGTTCGGATTTTCAGGTGTACGCAACAAGATTGGGGCGCTGTCGGTTTACACGTGTGCCCTGATGAAGGAAGATCAGTCCGAAGAATATGCCCAGACGAACGAGAAAATCAACAATGGATTAAAGATCCCGATTGTTGCCGATTATTATACGCAGTTATATGCCATCGATCCAACTCTCGCCAACGATTATAACCCGATCAACGAGACTATTCGGAAAGCGATTGAAAAAGTGGCCTATTACTACAGTTATAAGCCGAAAAGACCTTATTCATATAAGAAAACCGGCTAACTTTGCCGGCATGGAACCTCATTTCACATCTATTCCCGACCTGAGTCCGGAGTTTGTATTTCAGACTTCACGAAGCAGTGGCTCCGGTGGACAAAACGTCAATAAAGTCAATTCGCGGGTGGAGCTTCGGTTTGATGTGCCGAACTCGCTTTTGCTGACAGAGGAGCATAAGCAAATCCTGTTGGAGAAACTGGCAGCCCGTATTACGGCTGACGGAATTTTACAAGTCGTTTGCCAGGTCGAGCGATCTCAGCTTTTGAACAAAGAAGAAGCGGTCCGGAAATTTTATGCCTTGCTCGAAAAAGCCTTTCGCCCGGTGAAAAAGCGCAAAGCCACCAGCCCCACAAAAGCTTCGGTCGAGAAACGACTAGCCTCCAAGAAGCAGCTTTCCGAGAAAAAATCACTTCGGGGAAAGCCCGATTTTTAGTGTGTAATTTTTCAGTTATGTACAAATACCTTTCAATTCTGGTCCTTCTTTTTATCAGTGCTTGCCGGCAACCTGAAACGCAAATTCAGGTACAAACCGGCGATTTGTTGTTCCGTCAAACCATTGACGGAAAACTTTCGCAAGCCATCGATCAGGTGACACAAACGGCGGCTGAAACACATTTCAGTCATGTGGGCCTGGCCGAAGTTGATTCGGCGGGCGTCTGGGTGTTGCATGCCGAACCCGAAAAAGGGACTTGCCGGGTATCGCTGGATGAATTCCTGCATCCGGCACACGATTCGGTCTTAGTTGTTGTTTACCGGTTGAAACCAGCGTGGCGGTCGTCTGTTCCTGAAGCTCTTGAACGGGCTAACCAGATGCTGGGCAAACCTTATAATTTCTCGTATATTCTTTCTGACAGCGCCCATTATTGCTCCGAGTTTATTTACCGGGCTTTTGCCCCGGATTCGGTTTTTGCATTGGCGCCAATGACCTTTAAAGATCCGCAAACCGGTGAGTTCCCGGAGGCCTGGGTTGAGCATTATCAAAAGCTGGGCATCGAAATTCCCGAGGGTTTACCGGGCTGCAACCCAAATGGAATGGCTGCTTCGGAAAGACTGGAACGAATCGGGATACTGAAGGACGGAGAGACTGAAGTCCAGAAGGATTGAAGGGGGTTGTTGTTTGAAATTGTGGCTGTGACCGGAATTTGTTACGGGTTCCTGGTCTGATTGTCAATCTTCCCGTGTCAATTCATTTCCGGATTGTCGTACTGCCAACCCGGAAATGAGTGCAGCTTATTTAACGTCAGTTCGATGTAAAAAAATGAGGAGGAAAGGGATGTTTTTTATTAATGGGCATCTCTAAAAACCCAATGTTAATATATTTGTTTAATTGTTAATATTTTAAGCATGGGATATATGGTTAGATTGCCTATTTTACAGTACAAAAAAGAGCAACAATGAAGAATATCAATATGCTAGGCCTATTT
>JAJUGZ010000197.1 GCA_029265715.1 Bacteroidota bacterium | reverse complement strand
GAAAATCGGCTGTCCGACAAATTTTATTTCCGTATTTTTACCCATGTTGTGGTTTTTTCGCAAAACAAACTTACAACATGGGGCCAAACCTTCGGGGAGTAACCCCTATTTTTTAATTTTTTACTCGTTCAGTAGTGTAAAAGATTATCGAAAGGCAATGATGTTTTTGGGGGTAAAGTAATCCTTCGTTTTTGAAGCTTCAATAAATCAATGGATTAACCTTGTCTTGCGTATGTATGTCTAAGTTCCTGGTTTATATATTCTTATATATAAATAAGACTTTTTCATCCGGAATAATCCGGATTGAATTCTGTTTTGTGTCATCGTACCTTTGTTTGAAAGCTGGACCAAGAACACTAACGTCTGTAACAGCTGTTTAGTTTCTGTCATTTTTCAAATTTCTTATTGCGGTTCGTGAAATTTTAAAGGTGTAGGAACAAAATGAGCGATGCGCTTTTTAATCCTTTCTAAATTATTCGGAGAAGAGAGGGTGATAGGATGTCGAAAGACTATGTGTTGTATAAATTCTAAAAGTTTGCGGTTATGAGGAATAACTACCTCGAGATAGCGGAAGACAAAACGGTTTTATCTGCTAAACAAACGAAAAAATGGCCCTGGTGGGTTCGTGTGGTTTACTCCCTGGTATTTTTACTGGCGCTGATGATCTTTAATGTTGCAGCGGTGGGGCAGAATATTCAGGGAAAAGCTCCGGTACAAACCCCTATTGGAGGGTTTGGTGTTGATGGCGATGCTTTTGCCAATACTCCGGCTGGGTATGACGGGGTCGGAGACTGGTTTTTTAATCCTCCCGGAACCGGTGGCGGACTTTATAATCCTGATCCGCCATACAATTTTTTATATCCGTATACCTATCAGTTAATTGACGCCTGGGGAAATAAACAGGATGATTACACGACGTTTACTTCGACAAACAAAATCAACGACAATCCCAATACCTATACCTGGGGATTGGGCAATGTACCTCCGAAAAACGAAATCCAGAATGTAGGTGTACATTTTACCTGGGGCGAACCTTCGTTAGGTGGCAATGCCGACGACCTGTGGTGTTTGTTTGCAGCCGACCGTTGGCAAGTCAATGGTAGCAGTTATGTCGATTTTGAATTTTTACAGGCCTCGCTGAAGATGCTCCCGGGCGGGACTTTCCAGTCGGATGGCCCTCATGGTGGCCGTACGGTCGGTGATGTGCTGGTGACGGTTGAATTTACCAACGGTGGCCCGGTTGCTACGGTAGTTATCAATGTGTGGGAACAAGTAGGCAGTGGATATCAGTATGTAGTCCATCCAAATTCTGAATTTACCGGCGCCATTTATGCCACTGTAAATACAGCCATAACAACGGTACCATTTGATGCTTACGGCGGCAATACTTACGATGTAAACCAATGGGCCGAAGGAGCCGTAAATTTGAGCCAATTGTTCCATCTGGATCAGAATCCGTGCTTTAAGCTGAGCACTGTTTTTGTCCGGACCCGTTCTTCCGGAAATTCAGCTCAGTCTGAATTGAAAGACCTTCCGGGTGCGCCCATACAGATTGACCTGTATATGAATGATCTGGCTATTAACTGTCCGAAAGACGTTTTCATCGAAGCATGTTCTGATCCGGTAGATGTTAAAATGGCTTACGATAACTGGAAAGCCGGTTTTTCATACAGCGGAGGAGTAGCTCCTGTAACCGATAATATGGATAAATTCCCGTCGCTGCCGGCAAACTTTGCCTGCACTGGGGGAACGCTGTCATTTACGTATGTGGTTAAAGATTTTTGTGAAAATTCGGAAAGTTGCACCAGTAACTTTAAGGTAACATCGGCCCCGAAGGTAGTTCTGACCCCGCCTGCCGACAAGACGGTCGACGCCTGTCTGGGGGCAGACGCAGTTAAAGCTGCATACGACACGTGGTTAGCCAGTGTGAAATACGAAGGAGGCTGCGACCTGAAAGTAACCAATAACTCGAGTGGGGCACCGGATGCATGCGGAGGCAAAGCAACGGTAACGTGGACCGCCAAGAGCAGT
>JAJUGZ010000187.1 GCA_029265715.1 Bacteroidota bacterium | reverse complement strand
TCGGCTGTCCGACAAATTTTATTTCCGTATTTTTACCCATGTTGTGGTTTTTTCGCAAAACAAACTTACAACATGGGGCCAAACCTTCGGGGAGTAACCCCTATTTTTTAATTTTTTACTCGTTCAGTAGTGATTGTTTTTTATTATTGCTTAGCATAGTTACTGCCCAAATCGTTTTGCCGTGGAGAAACGGGAAGGGGCTTTTACAATACTTTTTTCAACGCTGATTTCCAGACCAGATATGCTTCTTCGTACTGAGCTTTTTTATTCAGGTCAGGTTCAACAGTCTCCAATTTTTTCAGGTTTGCAAATGCTTCTTTCGCCGAAGCGTAATATCCTGAACCAATTCCGGCTCCGCGAGCCGCTCCAATTGATCCGTCGGTGTTGTAGAGTTCAATGGTTGCTCCGGATATTCCCGCCAATGTTTCGCGGAAAATCGGGCTTAGGAACATATTGGCTTTTCCGGCGCGGATAACCTTGGCCTGGATGCCGATCTGCTCCATGATTTCCATCCCATATTGGAACGAGAATACAATTCCTTCCTGTGCCGCTCGGAAAAGGTGAGCTGCCGAATGGGTGTTGAAACTTAATCCGGAGAAATGGGCACCAATGTTTTTGTTTTGAAGAACCCGTTCCGCACCATTCCCAAAAGGTAGAATGCTCAGTCCATCAGAGCCAATCGCAACTTCGGAGGCTTTCTCGTTCATCTGCTGGTATGAAAGGGCTCCGCTGCCAACGTTTTTATTGAGCCACGAGTTCAGGATCCCGGTCCCGTTGATGCAAAGCAGAACACCCAACCGGTTTGCTTCGGCTGTGTGGTTGACGTGGGCAAAGGTATTGACGCGCGAGTATGGATCGTATTTTACTTCGCCGCTTACCCCATATACGACTCCGGAAGTTCCGGCTGTCGTGGCAATCTCGCCAGGATTCAACACATTTAGTGACAGTGCGTTGTTGGGCTGGTCGCCAGCACGGTAGCTGATTTTTATTCCGGGGACTAATCCCAGTTCGTCAGCTGCTTGGTGGCTAAGTTCTCCTTGAACCGAGAAGGTGGGAGCAATTTCAGGAATAAACGATTTTTCAAACCCGTAATAATCGAGTAGCAGGTCGGCTACCTTATTTTCTCGGAAATTCCAGAGAATACCTTCGGAAAGCCCGCTGGCTGTCGTTTTAACTTCTCCTGAAAGTTTCATGGCGATATAATCACCAGGAAGCATGATTTTGTCGATTCTCTCGTATAGCGACGGTTCGTTGTCTTTTACCCATTTCAGTTTTGATGCCGTGAAGTTACCGGGTGAATTTAGTAAGGCCGACAAGCATTTTTCTTCGCCGATTTCCTGAAAAGCTTTTTGTCCAATTTCGGCGGCGCGACTGTCGCACCATATAATAGACGGGCGTAGTACTTGTTGGTTCCTGTCAACCAATACAAGACCGTGCATCTGGTACGAAATCCCGATTGCTTCTATTTTTTCTTTTTCAATGTGTGTGGCATGAAGTACCTCGTTCAGGGCCAGTTTGAGGTTTTCCCACCAAAGCTCAGGTTCCTGTTCTGCCCAGCCTGGTTTTACTGCTGTAATCTTCATTTCTTGTTTCGGATAAAATGCCGAAGACAGGCATTCACCGGTTTCCCCGTTTATAAGCGATGCTTTGATGGAAGAACTCCCTATGTCAAATCCAAGTAAATACATGTATATTAATAATTTGTGTGATTTTGTCAATTAAACCGTTCTGTTCTGGTATGCCCGACAAATTTAGATGTGTTTTTCCCCGGCTCAAAATCTGGAATGGTGTTTTACAGCATGTGCTTTTAAACCGATTTCCGGACTGTTAACTGGGTCGGGATTTTCCGGTTTACTTTTTCGCCGGTCGCAATAAACTCTGCCGCGGCTTTTCCCATTAATTCAAAGTCGGTTGAGATAACCGTGATCCCATCTTTTACATATTTCTTCATAGGCGTTTCATTATAGGAAATCACCCCGACATCTTGTCCCGGTATTAATTCTTTCTGGTGGCACTGATCCAGAAATTTTGCAAGAGTCCGGTCGCTGACCAATAAATATAAGTCGCCTTTTTGGATATTGAATTTTTTATAATCGTAAAGGACGGCGTGAGTGATATTGAAATCCTTGCAAAACTTTTGAAAGTATTCGATTGATTCTTTCGGGTGATACGTAAATTCCGGATACAGATAAATGAATTGCTTGTATTTTCTGATTAACTCGATGTTTGAAGCCAAGCAATCATAAACAGGTTGCCCGAAATCTTGGTATACCGACGGAACATTAGCCGGAACATTGATGTTCCAGTCAATAATCAGTAGCTTATTTTCCGGAATCTGGGAAATTATTTCAGGTACCCGCTCGTGATCGAAGTTCATAATGACATATTTCGAATACTTGCCCAGGCTTTCTTTGATGATTTTTTCGAATACTTCAATGTTATAATGGTGGAAATGCAGATCGACGGCAACCTGTTCTGGCAGATTTTCCCGGAATGAGCCATATAGTACTTCTTTGTAAGCTTTGAATGTATCAAGGAACAAGAAAACCTTGGTAATAGCCTTGGCTACAAAATACCCTCTGTTTGGCACTGATTCGATTATTCCTCTGTTTTTTAATTCGGCATACGCTTTAAATACGGTATCGCGCGAAAGGGAACTTTCTTTGCATAGTTGATTAACCGAGGGCAGGATATCCCCGACTTTTAACAGGTTTCTGCTGATTGCGTCGTTAATAGAGTCGATTAATTGCTGAAACTTGAGCAGGTTCGATTTCGGGTTTACCTGAAAGTGAAATTTGCTTTCCATAAATGGGTTAAATAAAAGGTGTTCTGTTCTGTTATGCAAACATACAAAAACGAAGTTAATTCCAATTCGTGCAGGTTTAGGAAATAGTTGTGAGTCGGACGGAATTATTCAACAACACACATTTTTTTTGATGAAGTGTTTAGTTTGGGAGGTATGGGCATAAAAAAATGTTTTAGGATATTATTTGTAAATCAGGTTGATAGTTTCAGAGAGGGATGAGTAGGTATAAAAAAAGCATAAAAAAGGTTTGGAAGGGAATAAAAAGGGCGTATATTTGCAGCCGCTAAACGGGACCGGGGTATTCCCCGGGTGTTAAGCGGAGTTCATAAGGTGGTGGTTAGCAGTCTTTTTGAGGGAGTTTGAAATTTTCTAAAAAAAGATTTGGAAGATAGGAAAAATAAACCATATC
>JAJUGZ010000119.1 GCA_029265715.1 Bacteroidota bacterium | reverse complement strand
GTAAATATTGTTGTTAAAATATTGAAATTTAGGTGTGTACTTATGGAACTCCATGCCATGAAAATTAGCTTCTCTAATAATATTTACATGGCCTTTGGTGCCACCACCATAAATTTTGTTACCGTGGCATGTTCGTTTCATTCGTATAAATTGTCTTTCCCCTATTGAACTTTGGCACGTACTCATGGAATAACCATTTGTTCATTTTTCTGTTGGTGTGAACTTTGGCGCACATGGCTATTTCATCTGCTTATAATATGATTTTAATTACCAGATGGAACTCGCCATTATAATCATGCTCTTGTGTGTGAGACGATCTCTCATGGCTTGTTTCATAATTCGGGGGCAAAAGTAGGTAATAAAAATCAGGTGCCCGGGTCTGCTTTTTTTGTTTAAGGAAAAATTAACACATTTGTAGTCCAAAAGTCAAAGAAATGGGAACAAATTATTTACTATTAACCAGCCTGTCGCAATGGGGACTGTTCCTGGGAATCGGGTTGATTTGCTACGCCGGAATCGAGAAAAAATTTAACCTGCTGATGGCTGGTCAGTCCGTTTTTATCGCCCTCAGCTTGTTTGCCCTGTGGATCTTGCTCAGCCATCAGATTGTTGTTCCCGAATTTACCGGAGACCAATTGCCCAAAGAAGCCCGGACTGTTTCTTATTTTGTGACCCTGTCGGGAGTCGGGCTTTTTGCTCTTGCCGGCTTAATTATGCACTTATTGAAGACACGGTTTCAACTGGTAATCAATGCCCTTTTGGTTTTATATGCGCTGGCCCTGTTTTTTATGGTTTACAACCTGCAACGAATTGCATCATAATCCCACGGCAAAACCAGTCTATTCTTCCTGAACAATTTCCTGCACCCGCCCTACAATACCAGAGGTAAGGCGTACTTTAATACCATGCGGATGTGAAGGTGAATTGGTCAGGATATCCTGCACAATGCCTTCGGTTAACGTTCCTGTCCGCTGATGCTGTTTTTGTACTACCCTCACTTTCGCGCCAGGCTTTATCCGGGTTCTGATTTGTCCGTCCATTGTGGGTTAATTTTTCGCGCTAATGTCTGAAAAAAGTACAAACATCCACATAAAAAAACGAACCTGCCCCGAAAAACAAGTTCGTCAATCATCCCAAAATAAAAACAACTCTGAATCTAATCAAGAGCCAAATACTTTAAGAACTCTTCTCTGCGGGCGGTTTCTTTAAACACACCACCATATTCGGCGGTAATAGTCGAGCTTCTTTCGTCCTGAATGCCACGCGAAGAAACACACAGGTGTTTGGCATCGACCACTACAGCCACATCTTCGGTTTTCAGAATTTTTTTCAACTCGCTGGCAACCTGTACTGTCAGGCGTTCCTGAACCTGTGGGCGACGGGCAAAATAATCAACAATTCGGTTAATCTTCGACAGCCCGATCACTTCCCCGCTCGATACATAGGCTACGTGAACCTTCCCAATGATGGGCAAAAAATGGTGCTCGCAGGTCGAGTTCAGGTTAATGTTTTTTTCAACCAGCATCTCGCCATATTTGAATTTGTTTTCAAAAACCGAAATGTTGGGCTTGTTCCCGGGGTTCAACCCATAAAAAATTTCCCGGACAAACATTTTGGCAACCCGGTGCGGTGTTCCGCTCAAACTGTCGTCGGTCAAATCGAGCCCCAGTGTTTCCATGATGTCCCGGAACCGGTCTTCGATGATGGCCATCTTCTGCTCGTCGCTCAACACAAAGGCATCTTCGCGCATCGGAGTCTCTATTGATGTTGCAATGTGGTTATCGCCAATCACATCGTGCCCGTTAAAATCATTTTTAATCCGTATGCTATTCCCATTGACCTTGCGGACAACCGGAGTATTCTGAACAAATCCATTTATTTTCATTTCCTGCTTCCTCCATTTTTAGTTGTGTAAACAAGTGAGAAACAATTCTTGTTTAGTGATCAGACTAAAAAATTAAACAACAAGATCTTGTTATCCACTAATTAGTTTACCAAACAAGCCTCGACCGGAAATGTTCGGCACGGAAACGTAAATCGAGCTGCCACCAAAACGAAGGCTGCCCCATCGGAATGAAGCAGCCTTTGTCCTATACGTTGTTTAATGATTCTACCTGAAATCAAAAGTCAGCCAGATCGTTTGTTTCGCGCCATGAAACCGGCTTGGATAGTAAAAGTAAGTCGACGATTGCGGGCCTAACGACGTTGCATCCATAAATTTATTTCCAATGGCATTAATTCCCTGTAGAAAGGAAAGATCACCCTGAGGGTATTCCATCTTTGCCTGAGCCGGCGCCTTCGGTTCCCGGGGCGTTAACATCCGCAGAAAGATGTCGTTTGAATGCACAAAGATTGTAAAGTCAGGAACATCGTTTCCCAGAACCTTCACCCAGTAAGTATTGGCATGATAGCCTTTAAACTCCGGATAAATAAAACCGGACTCACCAGTTACCGAATTATTGTAGGCCTTTCCCCACAATCCAAATGCCGTTCCCTTCATCCGGTTTTTATAAACCCGGTAAGGTCCATTCCCCAGCCATTTCATACCGGCAATTTTATCTTCCGGATAATTGAACGTGATGCCGGCGAACAGACAATTATGGGCCGGCTCATAAGACACATTTAAATCCAGCAAACCATCTGGCTTAATGGTCCATTTTACCTGATCTGAATTTTCGTACTGTACTTCGACGATAACATGATTATTCTCAATCCGATGTACAACCTGTTTTATGGCTTTGTCTTGGCCAACAAACAACGGGCCTCCGGAAAGAGGGACCAGCCTGCCATCAGTTGTAAGTTGTGCAACCGTTCCGTCAGACAGATTAAAGGTAACCGCAATTTTTCCGGCCGTAATGGTCAACCTGTTCTCAAATTCATTGACAACGGGAGTATTTCCCGGCGCCCCCACAATCAACTCGCTGGCTTTTGTTTCAGCAAATTTTACAGGCCAGCTCCAAGTATTCAGCAAACGACCTGTTGCATCGGTAATTTTCAAGCGAAGGGCATCCTGTTGCCGCCAATCAGAAGGCAATTGCACCTGAAGAATTCCTTTCTGACCGGCGCCCAAATCCAATTTCAGGTTTTCAACACTGGTTATTTTTTCCCCGGCTGGCTCATTGGGCCCTGCAAACCTGACCCATTCCGCACGAATGGCACATTGGTTCAGATTAGTGTACAGGTAGCGGTTCTCTATCCGGAAAGTCCCGTCAAACTCGGGGGTAATATACCGTTTCTCAAAATACACCGGCGCCCAAATTTCTTTGATCGTATAAAAACTCCCCTCTTTTTCGTGATAGGGCCCAAGAATGCCGTCGGGGGCATGATTGCCATCGGAATCCAGTTCCCGGTTCCGGTCAGTTCGTTCAACCGATTCATCGGCAAAAACCCATAAAAAACCTCCGGCACAAAGCGGATCGTTCCACATTTTATCCCAGTAATCGTCTAATCCGGCGCCATGGCCTCCGTCGTACAAACCATGTAAAAACTCGGTCGGGAAAAATATTTTCCGTTTGCTAAACCCGTCCAACGAAAGGTAATTGTAATCAATGTAATGCAACGTATTTGTCAAATCGTAATCCTGCCAGGGATGCAAAACCTTACGTTTCTGAATGTCAAGTTCTGCAAAATCGTCGTTCAGGT
Organism: Bacteroidota bacterium; assembly: GCA_029265715.1. Classification (GTDB taxonomy): domain Bacteria; phylum Bacteroidota; class Bacteroidia; order Bacteroidales; family Prolixibacteraceae; genus Aquipluma. Next base: position 8,771 of record JAJUGZ010000119.1, on the reverse strand, counting down.
TGTTGTTCTCTCCCCCCTCATTTCCATTGTCCCACAAAATGACAGACGGATGGTTCACATCGCGGGCAATCATTTCTTCAAGCAACTTTCGTCCCACCACATCATCGTACGACGGGCGCTGCCAGGCCGTCAGTTCATCTAAAACGAACATTCCCAACGAATCACAGGCATCCAGAAAATGTTCTTCCGGAGGATAATGCGACATGCGTACCGCATTCATGTTCATTTCTTTCATCAGGTTCAGATCTTCCAGACTCAGCGCTTTCGACGAAGTGCGGCCATATTTGGGGTGAAACGTATGCCGGCAAACCCCTTTCATCTTGATCCGTACTCCATTAACATAAATGCCATCAGCCTCGCGCACTTCAACAGTTCGAAAGCCAATTCGTTTGGTTACCTGATGAATAGGCTGGCCCTTTTTATCAAACAAAGTAAAAACAACAGTGTATAGATTAGGCGATTCGGGGTTCCATGTCTTTGGCGAATCAACTTTGCCGGAAAGCCGTGTAACCGGAACCTGAGGCGTTGATTGAAAAACAGCGACAGTTTTTCCTTCCGGCGACAGAATCTCGGCTGCCAGCTTAACGGCGTTTTTTAGTCCGGACAAATAAATATCAGCCTGAAAGTCGCCACTGGCTTTGGCATCGATAGCTACACGCTGAATGTTTTCTATGGGTTTGGCTTCCAAAAAAACCGGACGGAAAATTCCGCCGAAAATCCAAAAGTCTGCCTCCCGCTCAGCCCTGGTAACCGACAAATTATCGGAGTTTTTCTTTACAAAAACCTCCAACTGGTTCTCTCGCCCCCAGCGAAGCAATTTCGTAATATCGTATTTAAATTGATAAAAAGCCCCCTGATGCACCGGGCCGGCCAACTTCCCATTAATCTTCACCAGCGCATCGGTCATGACCCCGTCAAAAACAATTTGCACCTGTTTATTTTTCCAGTTGTCCGGAACTGTAAAACGATATCGGTAAGTACCGGTTTCGTTCAGTCGGGTTTCCAGTTTATCATGCCCGTAATTATACGAGCCAAAACCTTGTTGCTCCCAACACGAAGGCACCAGAATCGTAGTCCATCTTCCGCTGTTCATTCCAGCCGAACAATAAAACTGCCAGTCAACTGTTCGATCGGCCCCTGTTCCCGACAAATATTGAATTTCGGTTTCCTGGGCCCACGAAAACTGAATAAACAATAACAAAACAAGTAAGAGATTGGGTTTCATCTGTATAAATTTTCAAAGTTGTTTCTTGCAATTTTCGTATCTATTTCTGTTTTTCAAACTAGTTTCTCAACGATGAAAAGTACATCAAGTGACCGGATTGCCCGGTATTTCAACCTGCAAATTACGTTTGTTTAACCGTTAAAAGATGACCGGCCAAATAATGGAATGTTTCTCAAAAACCATTGACAACAAATGCCTTTTGGCTATATTTGCCGCACACAGCGTTACAAAATGCCCGAACTAAACGAGATATCCGAACAGCTAAAACGAATCACCGATAGCAGCCTTTTTTCACGGTCGCCGGTTAATACATCGCTGCTTTCGTTGCTGGTCAATGCGACCATCGAAGGGACCAAGCTCAAAGAAGCATCGATTGGTTCGGCTATTTTCGGGAAGTCGTACGACCCGGTAAAGAACGATACGAAAGTCCGGGTTTACATTCATAATCTTCGAAAAAAGCTTGCTGAATATTATGTCGGGGAAGGTCACAACGACCCGATTATTTTTGAAATTGAAAAAGGACAATACTCCGTTCATTTTATCCCGGCTGCCCAAAAATCCGGGATTTCGGGAACAAGAAAAAAACAATGGCTTTTGTTCGGACTTGCCAGTATTGCAACCATCTGCCTGTATTTCACATTAATACACAAACAAAAACCCTCACCCGTATGGCAAAGCGTTCTGGATAACAAATTCCCGATTTCGGTACTGATTGGTGACCATTTCATGATCGACGGGCCTATTCCGTTGAATGGACCTGGCCTGATCAGGGCGTTCAGTATCAACTCCGAAAGTGATTTTGCCCAATATATCCGCCAACACCCGGAGAGCGCCTCACAACTATCTCCCAACCCGTATACTTACGTGACCAAAATGGGGCCATATTGCACCAAAACCCTCGGCGATTTTTTTCAACAATATCACCTCCCGTTTCAGCTCAAACTAAATTCAGAATGGGACCGTTCCAAAATTTCGGAAGAAAATATCATCTACGTGGGACAATACAAAACAATGGGATTCCTGCTAAATATCTTTCGGGAAAACAACCCGCGATTCCGGATTTCAGGAGGAACGGTTGAAGTAACCGGAGCTGACAACCGCGACACAACCCGTTTTTATTCAGCAACAGGCAAAGAAACAACCGACTACACGCTGGTTTCAAAAATAAAAGGGCCTAATAGAAACACCATTTTACTGTTCGTTTCCGACAACGATATCGGCGTAATCAACGTCTTGAATTATTTTACAAACGCCGATTCGCTGGCCTGCTTCAATAAGAAAAACCACATCGAAGATTTCCCGTTCACAGCCTTGTTTAAAGTAAGCGGATGGGAACGAACTGGTTACCAAATGAAACTGGAACGAATAGAGGTTCAAAATTCGGGACAATGAACCCTCCGGCCTAACAGAACAAGAGTTCTGATTCCGTTTTTACAGCAGACAACTGTTTGGCTGAACACGCTGACGATGCTTATTTATACAAAACTTCTTTCCCGAAGGGCGCCAACGCAAGCGACATTAATTTGAAATGTTGACCCGCCCAGGGAATGCCGACAATGGTGATTCCCAGCAACAACCCAAAAACAAGATGAGAGAGTGCAATCCAAATCCCTCCAACCAATAACCAGATGATGTTCATGATTGTTGAAAGACAACCCGGGGCATACCCTTTATACCCGATTGTCTTGTCGAATGGCCACAATGCCATGCCAGCCAGTTTAAAAACCTGAAGCCCAAAAGGTATCCCGACAATGGTCAGGCTCAGCAAAATGGCACCGACCAGATATTCCAAAAAATTAAAAACCCGCCAAAAACCAACCAAATGATATTGCCTAACGTGCGCATAATCCATAGTCTTTTAAATGATACGGTTAAAGGTAGTGAAGAAACTGGTTAAAAATAGAAAGAATATTGTTTGGAGTTGTTTTACTTCAATTTTAGACTCACCCCAAGCCCGATAAATCGACAGGGTGAGTTTAATTTAAACAGGCTCTATAATGCGGCACAGTCTAAATTTGCAACCTGAATATTGCCACAGGAAGCCCCCTCCCCATTCAGCCCCTCAGTTATGTTCTGTCAGGTTTTTATTTTAGCTTTGAACCATGATACAAAAAATTACAGTCCTTTCGGCCCTTCAGTTTTTCCAGCTCCTGAGGTTTTCAACCTTTATGTTGATTGGAATTGTTTTTGCCAAAAGCGGTTTATCGCAAGCAGACATTGGCTTGTACGAAACAGTCATTTTGGTTTCCGGTGCTGTTAGCTTTTTTTGGCTCAACGGACTAATTCAGTCTTTTCTGCCGATGCAACCAGCCAGCGAAGTTTCCCACAGGAGCGACCGGCTGTTTAATGTATTCTACCTGCTAAGCGTTCTGACACTAATCGCAATCTTTTTTCTTCTGATCTTTAACCGGTCGTTTGCCGGCGCTATTCTTCAAAAAAGCCAGATCCCTTTTTTTAAATACGTCGTAGCTTATCTTTTTTTCTCGGTTCCTTCAAGCCTGGTCGAATACATCTATTTGTTAAAAGCAAAAAGCCGGGCCCTTGTCGGTTATGGGTGTATCAGTTTTTTTCTGATGTTCACATTCGTAACTGTGCCATCGCTTGCCGGCTTGTCAATCGGATACAGCCTGGCAGGGCTGGTCATCTCTGCCGTAGTCCGGTACATCTGGTTACTGGTTTTGCTGATGAGGTATTCTTCGCCCACCTTAAACCGTAATTTCATCAATCAGCATCTCCGTCTGGCCTGGCCGCTTGTGCTTTCAGCTTTTTTTAGCGGTTCGGCCCAGTACATCGACGGGTTCATCGTTACAGCCCGATTTGATGAAGCAACCCTGGCCATTTTCCGGTACGGGGCCCGTGAATTTCCGCTGGTCATGCTACTGGCCAACGCTTTCAGTATGGGCATGCTCCCTGAATTTTCCAATCCGGAGAAATTGCACGAAAATGTAAGGCGCATCAAAGAAAACTCGCTCCGGATGGGAACCTGGCTTTTCCCGCTTTCCGGAGTTATGCTGCTGGTTTCGCACTGGGTATTCCCGATCGTTTTTAATGCCGGGTTCCGCGAAAGTGCAACCATCTTCAACATTTACCTGCTCCTGATTATAAGCCGGTTGATGTTCCCTCAGGTCCTGTTGACCGGTATGAAAAAAAACAGCATTATACTGCAGGCCTCGGCGCTCGAAATCATTGTCAATGTGGCTTCCAGCCTTTGGCTGGCACACCTGTTTGGCATCGCCGGCATCGCCTACGGAACATTGGTGGCTTACCTGTTCGAAAAGTTCTACCTGATGATGGCCGTTTACAGGAATTTCAGGATACACCCTTCCGAATACCTTCCTATATCGCGCCATGTGGTTTATTCATTATTTTTGTGCCTCACTTTCGTGTTGGTTGAATTTATAATTTTCTGATATGGACATCCTGATTGACGACCCGGCCATCGAACAACAGTTTCGCGAAATACTAGCCCTGATCCGGCTTCGGAAAAACGGGGAAACCTCGGCACAAATGAAAAAAATGGGGCTGGAATACAAGTTGAACTGGGGCGTTTCGCTGATGCACCTGAAGGAAATTGCTGCCCGCTACGAGCCCAACCACCTGCTGGCCCTGAAACTCTGGAACAAAAAATGGCGCGAAGCCATGATTTTGGCCAGCCTGCTTGACGTTCCGGATGAGGTTACCGAAGAACAGATGGACTACTGGACCAAAAGCCTCGAAAACACCGAGCTTGCCGAAATGTTGTCGGCCAACTTGTGGGTAAAGACCAAGTTCGCCTATGCCAAGTCGCTCGAATGGATCGTCGGCAAAAAATACCTGGTCCATTACACCGGGCTGCACTTGATGGGACGACTGGCTATGACTGACAAAAAAGCAATCGACGAAATGTTTGAACCGTATTTCGAAGTGTTGACTCCGCTGGCAAAAGACCCGCAACTAAAACATGTGTTCTACCGCTCATTTTTGCTGATTGCCCGACGCAGTGAAAACCTGCACCGGCAATGCACCGCGTTTGCCGAAAGCCTGGGCAGATCAGAATCAGAATCAGCCCGGGAATTGGGACGGATGATTTTGGAAGAACTGGCTGCCCGATAAAAATCGCTATTCGCAAAAAAGAACTGATCCATCAAGTCTCATTTTCCCATTCGCCGGTATTTCATGTCGGCGCAATTAACTTTCTTTTTACCTTTGTCATCCCACTTTTTACGTTTTTATGGCACTGGTTTTTCCCGAAAATTTTGAATCGAAGATTGGTTTTGACAAGATACGCGAACTCCTGAAAGAAAAGTGTCTCAGCACACTGGGCGCCGAATGGGTCGAGCAGATCTGTTTCAAAAACGACTATGAAACAATCCGGCACGATCTGGCCCTGACGCGCGAATTTGTACTGATCGTCCGGGAAGCCGACAACTTCCCGACCAGCTTTTATTTCGACATGCGCGAAGCCTTGCAGAAAATCCGCATCGAAGGCCGCTTTCTCGAAGTGCAGGAACTGTTCGACCTGAAACGTTCGCTCGAAACCGTTACCGGCATCGTCAGGTTCCTGAAACAGGCCAGCGACGAACTCTACCCTACCGTCAAGCAACTGCTGGCCGAAGTGCAGGTTTATCCCTATGTGATCGACCGCATCGATGCCATCCTGAACAAATACGGGAAAATAAAAGACAATGCCTCGCCCGAACTGGCTAAAATACGCAAAGAACTGCTAGCCAAACAATCGGGTGTTTCAAAGCGCCTTCAGGCTATCCTGAAAAAAGCCCAGGACGAAGGGCTGGTTGATGAAGATGCCCAGGTTTCCATCCGCGACGGACGGGCCGTGATCCCGGTTGCTTCGGCCATGAAACGCCGGATGAGCGGGATTGTGCACGACGAATCGGCCACCGGAAAAACCTCGTACATCGAGCCGGCCGAAGTCGTCGAACTGAACAACCAGATCCGCGAACTGGAATATGCCGAACGCCGCGAAATCATGCGTATCCTGATCGAATTTTCAAACGACATCCGCCCTTATCTTCCGGAGTTGATGCAGGCATACCATTTTCTGGGGAAAGTTGATTTTTACCGCGCCAAAGCGTTGCTGGCCGTCGATATAAACGGGATTTTCCCGGTTTTCGAGAACCAAAGCCAACTTATGTGGGAAAAAGCCGTTCACCCGTTGCTGGAGAAAAACCTGCGCAGGGAAAACCGGCAGGTCGTCCCGCTCGACATCACGCTCTCTCCCCAAAAACATATCCTGCTGATATCAGGGCCCAATGCCGGGGGTAAATCGGTATGCCTGAAAACAGTAGGGTTGTTGCAATATATGCTGCAGTGCGGGTTGCTCATTCCGGTTGGCGAAGGCAGCACAACCGGGATCTTTGAAAAACTGTTTATCGATATCGGCGACGAACAATCGATTGAAAACGACCTGAGTACCTACAGTTCGCACCTGATGAACATGAAGTTTTTCCTGAAAAATGCAAACGAACGTACCCTGGTGCTGATCGATGAGTTCGGAACCGGCACAGAGCCGATGCTGGGCGGTGCCATTGCCGAATCAATTCTCGACCGGCTGTGTAAATACCGGACTTTTGGCGTCATTACAACCCACTACACCAACCTGAAACACTTCGCCTCGTCGGCCGAAGGCATTGAAAATGGTGCCATGTTGTATGATACAGCCCGGATGGAACCGCTTTTCAAACTCGAAATCGGGAAACCCGGCAGTTCGTTTGCCTTTGAAATTGCCCGCAAAATCGGGCTCCCGGAAGAAATCCTGCAAATGGCCACCGACAAAGTCGGGAAAGACCACATCAACTTCGACAAGCACCTGCGCGATATTGTGCGCGACAAACGCTACTGGGAAACCAAGCGCGAACGTATCCGCAAAGTGGAAAAATCGCTCGACGAACTGGCCGAAAAATACGAAACAGACCTCAACACACTGGAAAAACAGCGCAAAGAAATCCTGAAAAAAGCCAAAGAAGATGCCGAAGCCGTGCTGGCCGAAGCCAACCGCCGCATTGAAAATACAATCCGCGAAATCCGGGAAAGTCAGGCCGAAAAAGAAAAAACCAGGCAACTGCGCTCTCAACTTGACGACTTCAAAAAAGAACTGGAAGAAAAAGTTCAGGAGAACGACGACGAACAGATCAACCGCAAAATAGCCAGGCTGAAAGAAAAAGAAGCACGCCGCAACGAACGCCGTCCGATAAAAAAGCAAAAAACTGAAAAAGTAGAGACTGCCCCGGAACCCGACGAATGGAAACCTGGCGACCGTGTACGTATGGAAGGCAACGAAAACATTGGCGAGATCCTGGAAATTGGAGACAAAACTGTTGTGGTAGCTTTTGGCCAGCTCCGGACCAGCGTCAAGCGAAGCAAACTGATACGCATTAGCAACAACGAAGCAAAAAAACAGCAGCGGGCCTACAACAAAACGATGACGCATATCAACAAAAACCTGATGGAAAAACGCCTGACTTTTAAAACCGAAATTGATGTGCGGGGCCAGCGGGCCGAAGAAGCGCTGCAAAACATCCAGGCATTTATCGACGACGCCATCATGCTTGATTTCAAAGAACTGCGCATCCTGCACGGCAAAGGGAACGGCATCCTGAAAGAAATGATCCGCAACTTTCTGAAAGCCGATCCGGTGGTGGCATCATTCCGCGACGAACACGTCCAGTTCGGTGGCGCCGGGATTACAGTTGTCGAACTGGCCGGATAGTTGGGTATAATTGAAAAAAACGCCAACATTGCAGACAATTTGCGGTTAAAAGACAGATAACAAAAAACGGTATACCAAACAACTCCACACAACAAAGAGATTATTAACTTAGAGCACTTACATAATTGAAATGAGTTTCATCAAAATATTAGACAAATACCGTAAAATATCCTTTTCCGAAAGAGATAAAGGCGTCCGTTTTGAACGTTTAATGCAGGCATATTTGCTCACCGACCCGCAATATGCCCACCAATTTAGGAAAGTATGGTTATGGGACGAGTTTCCCGGCAAAGACGATTTGGGCGGGGCCGATACAGGGATAGATTTGGTGGCAGTTACCCATTTCGACGAATACTGGGCTATTCAATGCAAATGCTATCAGGAAACGGCTACCATTGATAAACCTGCCGTGGACAGTTTTCTTGCCACTTCGGGCCGCGAATTTAGGGGCGAAGATTCGAAAACAACGAGCTTTGCCCAGAGGCTTTGGATTTCGACCACCAACAAATGGGGTACAAACGCACTGGAAGTCTTTAAAAATCAAAAACCTCCGGTAACAAGGATAAATTTACACGACTTAATAGAAGCCCCTGTTGATTGGGAAACACTCGAACAAGGTATTCATGGTCAGAAAGCAAGGGTAGAAAAGAAAAAAATATATCCCCATGTGTTCGAAGTACGCGATAAAGTAGTGGAGTACTTTAGGGCATCTCTAAAAACCCAATGTTAATATATTTGTTTAATTGTTAATATTTTAAGCATGGGATATATGGTTAGATTGCCTATTTTACAGTACAAAAAAGAGCAACAATGAAGAATATCAATATGCTAGGCCTATTT
>JAJUGZ010000053.1 GCA_029265715.1 Bacteroidota bacterium | reverse complement strand
TAATGTTATTCTGGAGGAAGAATCTATTGGGTTAGACGAGATCGTGGCGGTAGGTTATGGAGCTCAGAAGAAAATAAGCATCATCGGCTCGGTCAGCACTATCGAACCCCGGAAACTGATTACCTCGAATGCAAATCTGAGCAGCAGTTTGGCTGGTCAGCTGGCGGGAGTTTTGGCCGTACAACGTTCCGGAGAGCCAGGACGCGACCAGAGCGATTTCTGGATCAGGGGGGTCAGCACGTTTAATGCGAACTCGCAAAAAGCCATGGTGCTGGTTGATGGGGTTGAACGAGACCTGAACAATGTCGATCCGCTTGATATCGAATCCTTCTCAATACTGAAAGACGCCACTGCAACCGCTGTTTACGGGGTGCGGGGTGCAAACGGGGTTATTCTTATTAATACCAAGAAGGGTAAAACCGGAGAGCCCCGAATTCAGGTTCAGGTCGAGCAAAGCCTGAATGCTCCGGTTAAGCTCCCGGAGTATATCGATGGTGCAACCTATATGGAAATATATAACGAGGCTTGCCGGAACAGCGGTGTAATTGAGAAATTCTCGCAGGCGCGGATTGATAAAACACGTTCGGGAGAAGACCCGGATTTATACCCCAATGTCGATTGGCTCGACGAAGTATTTCAGGATTTTGCCAGAAACGAAAAGGTAAACCTGAATGTTTCCGGAGGGACTGATAAAATACGTTATTATATGTCGGGGGCTTATCTGCACGAGAACGGGATATTGAAAACCGATGAAATGGAAGATAGTAAGTCGAAATTGAAATTCGACCGGTTTAACTTCAGGAGCAATGTCGATATCGACCTGAGTAAAACCACCCTGTTCAAGCTTAATCTGGGTGGCTATTACAAAGAAAAAGGGCAACCCGGTTATGGCGTTTCCGAAATCTTTTTTGCGACACTGGCCGCAACGCCAATTAGTTATCCCAAAATATATTCCGATGGTTCATACGCGCACTTAGGCGGAACTCAGATGAACCCTTGGATGGCTTCGACCCATTCGGGTTATTCAATGAATACAGAAAACCAGATTGAATCGACAATTGCCCTGGAGCAAAAACTTGATTTTCTGGCCAAAGGTCTCAGTGCAAAAGGGTTATTCTCTTTCGATGCTTATAACAACCAGTTGACCGTTTTGCGGAAACACCCAACCACGTATTATGCAATGGGCCGGGATGCCGATGGCAAATTGATTCTGAAACCGGAAGAAGGTTCTGATTATGTTAGTCTGACCGATGAGTCCAATACAAGCAGCCGGAGTACATACATTGAAGCACAAATAAATTATGTCCGAACATTTAATGATGTGCATAATGTATCAGGATTGATCCTCTATAATCAGTCGGGAGCAAAATATACGCCAGCTTATTCAGAGGTTGGCTCATTACCCTATCGTACAAACGGTATTGCCGGAAGGTTGACATACAACTATGCCGATCGCTACTTTATTGAAGGAAACTTCGGATATAACGGTTCAGAAAACTTTGCTCCGGGAAATAAATACGGATTTTTCCCATCAGTAGCCGCAGGGTGGTTGGTATCGCAGGAAAAGTTCTTTTCATCATCCATTCAAAAACTTGTGAACAAGCTGAAATTTAAGGCCTCATACGGATTGGTCGGGAATGATCAAATTTCGGCCAATCGTCGCTTTGGTTATCTGACAATACTGACAACCGGATTAAACGGGTATTCGTGGGGTGCCGACGGGAAATATTCGTGGGGTGGGATTGGTGTTTCTGAATACGGCGACCTGAACATGACCTGGGAAAAAGCCCAAAAGACAAACGTCGGGATGGAGCTTGGTTTGTTAAACATGATAGACCTGAATGTGGATTATTATTACGAGTACCGCTCTGATATTTATATGCGAATGAACTCGGTTCCGGCTTCAACAGGCATAACCAATCTGCCTTACGGGAACCTGGGCGAAATGTCGAATCATGGAGTTGATCTTAGCCTGATTGTGAACAAGAAAATCAATAAAGATTTATTCCTTTCTGTAAATGGCTCATTCACATACGCTCGTAATAAAATTGAAAAAATGGACGAGCCTGAATCGAAATATGCTTACCAGAACAAAACCGGCAAACGGTATGGGCAGATTTTTGGTTTGCAAGCCGAGCGGTTATATACCGACGATGATTTCAATGCCGATGGCACGTTGAAAGACGGTATCGCTGTTCCATTGTACATGAACCGGGTTTTCCCGGGTGATATTAAATACATCGATTACAATGACGACAAGGTAATCAACGATTACGATAAGGTTGCCATCGGGTACGCCGAAAATCCGGAGATTGTTTATGGATTGGGGGCCAGCCTTCAATACAAAAACTTCGATTTGGGATTTTTGTTCCAAGGGGTCGCCAATACATCATTGATGCTGGGAGACGATGACTCCGGAATTTCATCTTTTTTCTTCCCGGCCCAAAGCAGTGGTACCCAAGGCAATATTCTGAGTAATATTGACGATCGCTGGACGGTCGAAAACCCCAGACAGAATGTATTCTGGCCCCGCTTGTCGACAAACGGCATCAATAAGAATAACAATCAACCTTCGACCTGGTGGTTGCGCGATGCCAGTTTTTGTCGCCTGAAAAACCTGGAAATCGGTTACAAGATTGATGCGATGAAAAGCAAGATCAGTTTGTTGCGGGTTTACCTCCGTGGAACAAACCTGCTTACTTGGAGTAAAGACTTCAAAGACCTGTGGGACCCCGAGCTGAATTCACCGAACGGGATGAAATATCCAACCAACAAGGTTGTTACTCTTGGGCTTGAAGTAAATTTCTAAACGTAAATATTGCAACAAAATGAAGAAAATATTCTATATATCAAGTATCCTGGTCCTGTTGGCAGCCTCATCGTGCGAAGATTATCTGGACCAGACACCTCAGGGATTACTAACTCAGGAAGTAGTCTTTGACAACCCGAAAACAATTAAACAATGGATTGCAAACTGTTACTCGTATATTCCGGTTAACCATTTGACTATTGGCTATCCGTATTTCGGCAATTCGCCTGTTGGACAAAGCGGGTGGAACGGTATGTCGGATGAACTGGATTATACGGGAAACTTTGCAGGTGCCGGGTATTGGGCCGATGCCATTCAGAAAGGAAACTGGACGGCCAGTTCACCAACCAGCGATCAGTGTAACTATTGGGCCCATTTTTATCGGGCGATCAGACAGGTTCATTTATTCCTGAAATCAGTTCATGCAACCGGTGAGTTTAAACAGGAAGATGTGGATAAGGCCAAGCTGGAAGTCAGATTTTTGCGCGCGTATTATTATGCCTATCTGATTCAGGTCTATGGGCCAGTCCCGTTAATACTGGACGAAGTTTCGTTCTCGGGAAAAGGCGACTTCCCTCGAACGCCGTATGATGAGATTGTTGATTGGCTCGATCAGGAATTGAAAGAGCTTGCCGGCCAACTGCCGCTTTCTGTGAACGACAAAGACTGGTATTATGGACAGCCAACCAAAGGTGCGGCTTTAGCTGTCAGGGCCCGTGTCTTGCTTCAGGCAGCGCGGCCGTTGTTCAACGGAAACCCCGATTTGTCCGGAATTATGAATCCTGACGGTACATCGTTATTCAACCGAACTTATTCAGCCGAGAAATGGAAACGGGCGGCCGATGCAACCAAGGAACTTTTTGATCTGGGGGTTTACGAGCTGCACAAAGAGTATAATGCTAACGGAACGATCGATCCGTATATGTCGTTGATTAATACGTTTTTCAATTCAAAGAATAAGGAAATCATATTTGCGCGCACCGATAATACCCAGAATTTTGAGTGGGACAGTTTTTGTACGCCTCCAACATCTGACCCGGCCGATTGGAATGCTCTGGGATTTCTTTCAGTAACCCAGGAAGCTGTTGATGCTTTTTATACAAAAAACGGGCTCGATATTAAAGATGACCCGGAATACAAAGAAACCGGGTTTTCATCGGTGCCTTTGTACGCTACCAATACCAAATGGGAGGATGTTTCAGGACAAGTGGGTTTACTGGCCCCCGCCGGAACCTTCAACATGTATATCAACCGCGAACCCCGTTTTTATGTCGATATCATGTTTAACGGTCAGGTTTGCCCGCAATCCAGAGAGATTGTTGATTTTGCATCGTGGGGCGGTGCCTGGTATCATAACCAAACAGGGTATTCACCCCGGAAAATGGTTGACCCAACTTTCAACAGCATCAACAAAGAAACATTGTACAGACCGGTTGTTTTGTTCCGTCTGGCCGAATTTTACCTGAACTATGCAGAAGCGCTCAACGAATATGAACCGGGCAATGCCGATATCCTGAAATATATAAATATGGTGCGTGAACGGGCAGGTATTCCGGGTTTATCGGCCTCACTGCTTGGCGATAAAGAAAAAATGCGTGCGGCTATCTTGCATGAACGACAAATTGAATTTTTCTGTGAAAGCCTTCGCTATTTCGATATTACTCAATGGAAACTCGGAGAGAATGTGCTGAATAAAGACTTCCACGGAATGAATATCAGCACCGTTGTGAGCGCTCCGGCTACATCTAATTTTTATCGACGGGTGGTTTACGAAAAACGCGTGTTCAAGAAAACATTCAGTTTATTCCCGATTCCGTTTGACGAAATCAACAAAAATAAAAATCTGACACAGAATCCGGGGTGGTAAAAAGGGGAAACGATAAGACTATCGGTTGGGCCTGGTGGGATCGAGTGGTAGTCTTTCCCTTGTTCTGAAAATCCCCTTTATGCAGCTTTATAACAAAAGTTAGGGCGGGTTACGTCCTTACTGCGACTCTTGTGTGATGGGCTATTGTGTTGATGAGTAGTTTTTTATGCTAAAAAAGATGAAATGGCTATGAGAGCCGGAGCTCATGCTAACCGAAAATGTACAAATGGCTATTCCATCCGTTGGAATTCAGATTGAAAAGCGAACACTGTTACGAAAATTGTACGAACCAATATTGAAATTTTATACGGATGAAACGAACATGCCACGGTAACAAAATTTATGGTGGTGGCACCAAAGGCCATGTAAATATTATTAGAGAAGCTAATTTTCATGGCATGGAGTTCCATAAGTATACACCTAAATTTCAATATTTTAACAACAATATTTACATGTGAAATAGCCATGATTTGCAAACACCAACCGATAATGAAAATAATAAAACGGATCATGGCTATTCCATCTGACAACTTAAAAACAAATTATTTACAGATGAAATTCTTTTTTGTCGTTGTGGCTCTGTTTGCTTTGGTACAATCGAGAGGACAGCTTCCGGTAAAATGGGAAGAATTATCAGCACCCGATTTTCCCGAAGCAGTTGGGAAAGCCGCAAAGGTCTGTGTGATTCCGCTCGGGATAATCGAAAAGCATGGGCCTGCATTACCGCTTGGAACAGATTTGATGATTGTCCGCGACGTTGTTCTAAAAGCGGCCCAGGAAGAGTATGTTGTGGTCTTTCCCGAATTTTTTGTCGGGCAGATCAACGAAGCCCGTCATCAGCCGGGAACAATAGCTTATAGCCCGGAGTTGGTCTGGAAAATGCTTGATGAAACTTGCGACGAGATTGCCCGAAATGGTTTCGAAAAAATCATTCTTGTAAACGGGCATGGAGGGAATAATAGTTTGCTGGCCTATTTCTCGATGGCCCGGCTGAGCCAAAAACATGATTACGCGATTTATCTGACTAATGCCTGGGACTTATATATCAATGAGCAACAACGAAAACTTGTCGACGACCAGATTCAAAAGTTACCTGAAGGCTCGCTGGGACATGCCGGCGCAGATGAAGCTGCCGAGATTCTTTTGATCCGGCCTGATTTGTTTAAACCAGAAAAAGCAGAATCCGAGTCTGGTGAAAACCAGGAACGGTTGGGGCACTTGAAAATGGTAACATCCGGTATTGGCTGGTATGCAAGTTATCCGAACCATTATGCTGGCAATGCGGCGGCGGCAACCACCAGCCTGGGAACAGCCATGCTCGCTGCTACTGTAAATGGACTCATAAAAGCTTTTCGAGAAGTAAAGGCCGACGAACAGGTAATGAAACTTCAAAACCTGTTTTATGACGGGGCAGGAAACCCGATGAAAACAAATCAATAACTGAAAATCAAAAAGCAGTATGTTAAAAATGAATTTTTGTCGATTGGTCCTGATTATAACTGTTTTTTTAACCTTCGATGCAATGGCCGGAAAACAGGGGCCACTCCTGAAGTTGAAAAAATCGGAAGGAAAAATCACCTTATCGGCCATGTCTGGAGAAAGCATCCGGGTGGCAATTAATGAAAAGATCGGGACTGGCAAAGTTGTTGTTGCTTCGCTCGACGGCGAACAACTGCCCGATACCAACAAGTTTATTATTCAGTTGTTTGATGCTTCGGGTAACCGGATGGTTGCCGAAGCTTTCGGCCGTCGGTATAAAAAAAGCCGGATGACGTATTTTATTACTTCCGGCGAGCCGAAAAACTATTATCTGCAAATAACGCCAACCCAACCGGTTCCTGAATTCGATTTAAACGTGAAAGTGGTTGAGCGGATGGGGCCGTTTTCAAGGCTTGATTCCAAAGAACAGCCGAGTGATCTGTTCACTTATTTCATGTCGAACTCCCCGGAAAATCTGGAAAATGAAGCCGGCTGCCTGGGCGAAAACGGATGGTACCTGGCCCGGGGAAAAATTCAGGGCAATGCAAATATCTATTGGGAACATTGCAATTACCTTGGCTATGATGCGAAATTTGGCGTACTGCTCTGGAATAAAGAAGACAAGCCCGTTACGGTTAAGCTGAACTCAACCAGCGCTAAAAGTTGGACTGATGCCGGATCGATGGAACCAGCCATGTGCGGGGTCTGGCTCGATTGGCTGAAAGGGAAACTGAATGACAATGACCTGCCCGATGATTTCAGAAAATCTTTTGAGCTACCGGCTTACAGCCCGGAAAATCCGTCGGCATCGGCCAGATGGATATTGATTCAGACAGTCGAGACAAATAATCCGGTCAGTAATACGTTCAATGGGCTGATCAATGTCAGTCTGACCAACGCCGACGGGAGTCTTTTTTCGGGCGATCATTTGTTTTGCGATACCTACATTATGAAAAAAGGCGATGAAGCGAGGGTGTTATCGCATGTAGCAACCAACGATATTGTTCCGGTAGCCAAAGCCCTGCGGGGTTCGGGTTCCGGTGCAATGCTCGAAACATCTGTCGCTCCCGTTGAGATTACCCCGGAGAAACCATTTTGTTTCCTGATGACCGGGCACGATCCGCCGCATTTTCAGGATGGTGAAAATATTGTGACTTATTATTACAACAAAGATGGCAGCATCGGACAATTACCTACCGCTTTTGGGTATGCTGTGGTATACAAGTACAATTTCTCCGGATTCCGAAGCGACCGGCCGGTAAAGGCGAGGTTCAAATTCAACCCTTATACAAACCCCAATGCATTAATGGATCCTTGGTCCGGAATGTATGTAATTGGGAAATGCCAGCGCACCGGAGCTATTTTTTCAAAGCAGGTATTAATTGGTCAGGAATATGTTTTTGATGAAAATGTTCCGCTGGATCAAACCCAGACTTATTATTTGATTATAAGCGGTATGAGCAGTTTGCCGCTTGAGGTTGAATTCTATAATGAATGACGACTGGGATAATTACCAACTAAAAATCCAATTATTATGAAGCAAATCATTACCTTTTTTAAAATTATTTTTTCAGTTGTTTGTATCACTTCGATGGAAATGACGGCAATGGGACAGGGGGAGTTGAGCCTGCCTCAGGTTTGGGGTAAAAATGTTAAAAACTCGACTTTGCCTGGCTGGTTCGGAACCGATGTCACCCGAGGTATGGCCGCCTGGAACCATAGATTATATGTGGTGACCCGCATTTTGACAACAACGCCTAAAACTGCCGAGATTCGGGTCCTGAATGCAGAAACCGGCGAACAAACCGGTATGCTTAGTGTGAACGGATTGGAGGGAACGGGCGGACATTTGTCGTTTGTGGCAAACGATATTGAAGTTTCGGAGGATGGGCAAATTCTTACCTGCAACCTGGCTCTCGGTTCGGATGTTGCAGCCGGCATGAACAAATTTAAGATTTTCAAATGGGCCAGCGAAACTGCCGATCCGAAATTATTTCTTGAATACGATTTGCCGGCCGATGTCCGCATGGGCGATCACTTTACTGTTCAGGGAAGTTTCGCGGCCGGGAAGAAAGCATACATCTATGCGGCAACGGCCTATCATCCGGGGAAAGCATTGCAGAACGATAAAATTTATATGTGGACCGTTACCGGTGGGGGGCTTGATTCTCCAACTCCCGAGATTATTCAGGCAAAAAGATTGCTGGTGCAGTTTGAAACATCCGACTATTATTATGTGAACGGCGCTTTTGGCAGCGATCCCAAAGTGGCTCCGGCAGGTATAAGCTCCGACGAGGGCCTGGTTGTAAACGGGAACTCAATGTATCCAACGTTGATTGATAAAACCGGGGCAACATGCGATAGCCTTTATTTTGGGTACATGAACTGGAGCTATCCATTTAATAGTTCGATCGTTGTTTTTAGCGAAAAAGGTCGGAAATTCCTGGCAACGGTGGCTTGTGACCCGAATATAAACTACGATGCCAACCTGTTTGTAAAAGACATTTCGACGAATATGAACAATGGCGAAGGATGTTTTTCAACCTCCGGAATTGGAGACGCAGTAAACGGGAACCGTACATCGGATATTGCAACCGACACGATTAACGGGAACCGCTATATCTTCATGCTATGGACCAATAATGGCATCACAGCACATCGTCTCGACGGGGTAACTACCACCACCCGAAAAATCGAAAAGAAAGATTTGTTTTCGGTTTTTCCGAATCCGGTTAATCGGGCAATCCGGGTCAGTAATGTTTCTGAAATTGAATCAATCGGTATTTTCTCAATCGCCGGAACCGAGGTTTTGAGGCCTGTAGTAAGTTCTCAGGTCGATCTTGGGGCATTGAAGGGAGGCATTTACTTGGTAAAAATCATAGGGAAACAGGGACAGGTTGAGGTCCATAAAATCATAAAAAATGAGTAAAAAGCTATTTTTGTTTGGGCTAATCCTGAGTTTATTTTTAGTCCGGTGTACCAGCGATGCACAAACAATAACCCCAAATGCCGGGTCAAAACCCGTTATTCACTTGGTGCAGGGCGAAGGAGCGGTTACTGTAGCCGATACGGTTCGCATTGAGCTCGATACACCTGTTCCGGCCGATAAGGTTGTTTTAGTCTGGCTTGATGGACAGTACCTGCCAAGCCAAAATTCCTATGCAATCCGGCTGGTTGACGAGGACAATAAGCCGGTAAAATCTTATGGCGGATGGTATCAGAAAAACCGCATGTCGTATTTTGTAACTTCGGGCAATCCCCGCAAATATTATATTGAAGTAATTCCTGACATACAGGTTGTTGAGTATATTGTGAAAGTAAAAATTGACGACCGGTTGCCGTCTCTGCAAAAACTCGATTCGAAGGGAAATCCTTCAAATTTGTTAACTTACGTAATTTCCAATTCGCCGGAGGAACTGAAACCAGAAAAAGACTGTCTGGGCGAAAATGGTTTTTACCTAGTCAGATGTCTGGTTCAGGGGAATGCCAATATTTATTGGGAGCATTGTAACGACATCGGTCACGCCCTGAAGTTTGGAGTGTTGATGTGGAACAAAGACAGCAAACCGCTTCGGATAAAAATGAACTCGTCGAGTGCCATAAGCTGGACTGAAGCAAATGGCATGGAAGGCGCGATGTGCGGAGTTTGGCACGATTGGTTTGCCAACAGGTTAAATAATAACGAACTGAGAGTTGGAAACCAGATCGAAATTCCGGCGTTTTCGGCTGCAGATCCGGCAGCCTCGGCCCGCTGGATTTTTATGAATACTGTTCCTCCTAATGAGCCTGTGAAAAGTACGTTTAATGGCTTGTTAAATGTCAGTATACAAAATCCGGACGGTTCGGAATATGCCGGGATGAAACTTTTCTGTGATGTGTATGCGCTGTCGCCCGGTTACGAGAGTCAGGTACTTAGAAAGGTTGCGACAAACGATATCATGATGGTTGATAATGCGCTGCGTGGGGCGGGTTCGGGAGCCATGGTTTCGGCGACCCTGCCAAAACGTGAAATTACGACCGATAATCCATATCGTTTTGTGATAACCGGCTTTGATCCGCCCCTGTTTCAGGATGGCGAAAATGTGGAGACATTTTATTATAACCAGAAAGGGCAGATATTCAGACGCCCAACCTGTTATGGCTACTCAGTTGTTTATAAGTTCAAGCTTGGCGGTTTTCAGAGCGCAAAACCAATTAGGGCTGGTTTTCGGATGCACCCGAATTCGTATGTCGACATCTGGGCGGGAGCTTATGTGATTGTTCGCAGGGAACGCGATGGACAGGTTATCTCGAAACAGGTGCTCATAACCCAAAATGACCTGGTTATTTTTGACGAAGATGTGCCACGAAATGAAGAAACTACTTACGATGTGGTTGTCAGCGGTATGAGTAGCTTGCCTGTTGAAATTGTATTTGCCAATTAAACAGAGTTGATAATCCAATTTTTAAGACACGGGAACAAACTAATTTTGTTCTCGTGTCTTTTTGTTTTTTAACCTCATAAATTGATTATTTATCACCGAGTTATTCCGATCTTATGTAAATGGTAAAAGCGATTTAACCGGAAGTTTTACGTCTCAGATGAGCGCTTCGTATAAAATTACTAATTTAGGGCACATTAAAGTAAACAACGCAGAAGAGTAGAATCACATTACAAAAGTTGGCATCTTCATGTATAATTCTTTTATAAATAGGTTTCTTGCGTTATTCTTATTATTTTTTGCTGTCCATTCAAATTTACTTGCGGTAAAGTTTTACAGTGTAAACTCAATTTTTGGAATCTCGACCCGCATTACCAATTCAATTTGTAAGGATGATAATGGTTTTATCTGGGCATCGTCAAAAACAGGGGTTATGCGGTTGACTGATAGCGATTATCGTATCTATAACCTTCCTTACGAAACGACTGGGGCAATAAGTGTAAATCTAATTTATCAAAGACCCAACCTTGTTGCTTACACCAATAACGGCCAGGTTTTCAATTATAATCCGATTTCCGATCGGTTTGATTTGGTTTTAAACCTAAATAATAATAGTAGTAATGTTGATGTTTATACCATCCTTCTTAGTGGGAAGGGTGATTATTGGATCGCTTCCAATCTGGGGTTGTACTTGTACCGTCAGGGGAAACTGCTCATGTGTGATAAAATTTCAGAAGAAAGGTTTTCTATTGCCTGGTACGATGATCAACACTTGATAATTACGACAACAGGTGGGATCAGGCTCTTTGATACTCAAACTCTTCAGATTAAGCCAGTCTTTGATATCCATAATTCCGGGCCATTTATTGTGTCATCCTTGTTTGTTGACAAGGAGCAGAATACGTTATGGATGGGGACGTTATCAAACGGATTGTTTTCATATAATTTCAGATCCAAAGTTTTCTCGCATATCCTCAGTGGTTTATTGCCTAAGCAACCTGTGTTGGCAATCGAAGAGAGCTCTGATTCAACACTTTTGCTGGGTATCGATGGTCAGGGAATTTGGGAAATTCGTAAAAATGCCGAACAAATTCTAACTGTTTATAAGGAAAATTCTGACGATCCGTATTCATTACGGGGAAATGGAGTTTACACTATTTTTAACGACGGAGGTAAACGGATTTGGGTTGGCTCTATTAGCGGCGGCGTTTCATTCTTTGAACTTGGCACTCAGCATGTAACTCAGGTTGTTCATCAAACAAATAATAGTAATTCGCTGGTAAATAACGATGTTAACAGCATTTACGAGGATAGCACCGGTAAAATCTGGTTTGCCACAAACAATGGGATTAGTTGCTGGGACAAGGCAAAAGATAAGTGGTCGAATTATTTTGGGAATAAGCTTGAGCAGGCCCAGGTTTTCTTATCGCTCAGCGAAGATGGCCAAGGACGAATCTGGGCAGGCAGTTATTCCTCCGGAGTATATGTTCTTGACCGGGAAACCGGCCGTCAGTTGGCTCATTATTCAAGTGATATTGCCGACTCTCCGGAAGTGAGCAATTTTATCATGTATATTTTTAAGGATAGTCAGGGCGATTTATGGGTTGGGGGTGTCAATGGGAAATACGTTTGCTACCTGTCGAAAGAAGGTAAATTCAGAATTTATACCGAGAAACCATTAAGTTCTTTTGCCGAGTTGGCCCCCAACCAGATTCTTCTGGGGTTCAGTTACGGAATATCGCTTTTGAACAAGCAGACTGGCGAAATAAAAAACTTATTGACGGGTTTGGTCGCTCAAGATATGTTGGTATTGAACGGAGATATCTGGATTTGTACGAGTGGCGATGGCTTGGTGAAGTATCATATTGAGACCGGTGAAACAAAGAAATTTACAACGCAATCGGGCGTTCCCTCCAACTTTATCAATAGTATCGCTTTTGCGTCCGGATACTTATGGGTCGGCACCGAAGGCGGGTTATGCCGTATTGATCCTAAAAATGAAACTGTTCTTACTTTTTCATCCATATTTCCATTGTCAGGGTTATCTTATAATAAAAGTTCTGTTTGTCGGTTAAAGAATGGGCAGTTAGTCTGGGGAACAAATAACGGAGCGGTGTTTTTTGATCCGGCTTCGATTACCGAAGCTCCATCTGTGCGAAAGATCTTTTTTCAGGATTTGATGGTTTCCGGCCGTTCGATACGCGAGATTTCTTCCATTAAATTGAATAAACCCGTCGACAGCCTGCAATCCATAAACCTGAAATATTTTCAGAATACAATAAGCCTGGAGCTGCTTCCAATCGGTGTGCTTTCAGGTGCAAAATTTACCTATAAATTAGACGGTTTTGACAAAAACTGGAATCAGCCGACAAACAACCGGTTTATTACCTATACAAATCTTCCCAGCGGAAAATTTACGCTAAAAGTCAAGTTGCTCGAAAGCTCAACATCTAAGGTTTTGAGCGAGCGGGCCATTGTCATTCATTTGATCCCTCCTTTCTGGAGAACAGCTTGGTTCTGGATTTTGGCAACTATTTTAGTAACAGGGATCATCTTCCTTTATTTATTGTATTATATTAATAGTTTAAAGCAAAAGCATACCGAGGAAAAAATCCAGTTCTTTACCCAAACAGCCCATGATATTAGAACCTCGCTTACGTTGATTAAAGCGCCGGTTGAGGAGTTGAACAAAGAAACCGGATTATCAGTCTCGGGCCGGTATTATTTAACCCTGGCGTTGGATCAGGCAAGGAAGCTCACTTCGGTAGTTACCCAGTTGATGGATTTTCAGAAAGTGGATGTCGGGAAAGAACACTTGTCGTTATCGAACATTGATATTGTACAACTGATTTCGAACCGGGTTCTGATACTTGATTCGTTCGCCCAAAGTAAGCATGTTGAGTTGGTATTCTCTACCAACTCAGACTCGTACGAAACGGCAGTCGACGAAACAAAAATGGAAAAGGTGATTGACAACCTGATCTCAAATGCAGTGAAGTATTCGTATTCTGAAAGCCAGGTTTTGATCAAACTGGAGTGTTCCCCTAATCAGTGGGCGCTTCAGGTAACTGATCACGGAATAGGTATTAGCCGGAAAGCGCAGCGTAAACTTTTTAAGGAGTTTTATCGGTGCGATAATGCAATTAATTCGAAGGTTGTTGGTTCCGGAATTGGGCTTTTATTGGTGAAAAACTATGTGACTATGCATGGCGGGAGCGTTCGTTGTGAGAGCCAGGAAAACTCCGGATCTACGTTTCAGATTGTTGTTCCGTTTCGGAGGTTTGTGGAAGAGAAAAAGGTTATTTCACCGGCAATCGAATCGGAGATGCCTGTTTATTCTTTAATGCACTCAGGTTCAATGTTCATTGAGAACGAAAATCAAGCTTCAAAAGAAATGAAGGTCTTGGTGGTAGAAGACAATGAAGATCTTTTGAATTTTATGGTTCGTGTATTGAGTTCTGATTTTAAGGTATTTAGTGTTAGTGATGGAGCAAAGGCCTGGGAATTTATTTTGAAGCATGAACCAGATCTGGTTGTTTCTGATGTGATGATGCCCAACATGGATGGTTTTGAATTGTGCCAGACGATGAAATCGACATGGGAGACTTCTCATATTCCGATTGTTTTACTCACCGCACTTTCGGGGAAGGCCGAGCAATTGCATGGATTAGGGCTTGGCGCCGATGACTATCTGACCAAACCTTTTGATATGAATCTTTTGGTTCAACGGATAAAGTCGATTATCCGGAATAGGGAAGTGGTTCGGGAGAAAGCACTTAAACTCATCAAAGTTCGGGCAGAAGAGCCTGTACTAAGTAACGAGCTGAACGATAAGTTTGTAAAAAAAATGATGGAGGTGGTTAAGGCCAATCTGGCCAATGCAGAATTTAATAAAGATGAATTTGCCTCGGCGATGAATATCAGCTCGTCGTTACTTTACAAAAAAATAAAGTCACTAACCAATCAGTCGCCTACCGATTTCATTAAAACTGTCAGGCTTAATCATGCGCTTGAACTGCTACAAAGCCGGAACTATACTGTTACAGAGGTTAGCGAGTTGTGTGGATTTGCCAGTATTGGGTATTTTAGCACGGTGTTTAAAAAACACTACGGGAAATCGCCAACCGAGATCTTGGAATAATAGTTGTCTAACTTTTCGGGTTAATCCGGCATAAAAAACTGTTTTTGCGTTCAACTCACTCGGTACTTTTGGGGAACCTTTTTGTAAGTTTCTCTGGTTCATTTTATGCAAATCATTGGGGGATTTGCTCGCTGTCGGATAGCGTATGAACTTTACTTCCTGCTATCTGTTAAAAGCACGAATTATCCAGAAGTAGAAAATGAATATCTAAAATTAAATATTTAAGGGTCAGCCCTTCTTTATTTTTACAGAAAGATTATTCACTAATAATGACCTAAGCTTTATGAAAAAGACATTTTCATGCCATTGGCTTGTCATTTGGCCTACATTATTTATCGGTAATGTTATTTGTTCGATAATCTATTTTTCCCGGGGGAAGACCGTTGTTGTAAGTGAAACCCTTAATGGGAAGGAATTTTTTTTACAAAAAGTTACTCAGCCAAAATATTTTTTTGAACCACAATAAGACCAGAACAGAACAGTTTTAGGTTGTCGCTGATTATAGGCGATTTATCTCTCAGAAACCAGTAACAAAAAAAAAAAAAGGAGGTACGTACTAAAAAACAATCATTTAACAGTCCGGGTTATCCGGCAATGCTATCAAAAGAGCAAGTGCGAGTTGGTAGCAAAATCATTTATTAATAAACCAAACAGTTGTATCAAAAATCAAACTTATGAAAAAAAACAAGCAAGTCATGGGAGTGTTGATCATGCTGCCATTGATCTTATTTTCTTATCTGGGGTTTGCTCAAACCCTCACGGTAAAAGGAGTTGTTACAGACCTCTCCTCCGGAGAGCCGATGATTGGAGTTAATGTAGTGGTACAAGGGACAACTAACGGAACCATAACTGATGTTGAGGGAAAATATCAGATCCGAGTTGACGCAAAGGCTACATTGAGTTTTTCTTTTTTGGGCTACGAAACCCAGAATATCCCGGTTAACAACAAGACAGAATTAAATGTTAAACTTGCTCCATCGGCCATTGAGGTTGCCGACGTTGTAGTTGTTGGTTATGGTAGTATTAAAAAGAGCGATATTTCCGGATCTGTTGTTTCTGTCAGTAACGAGGAAATGATGAAAAAAGCCCCAACCAACATTTTGCAAGGTATCAAAGGGGCAGCTGCGGGTGTAATGGTTACCGGACAAGATGGTGCTCCGGATGCAAACTCGGCCATTCGTATCCGTGGTGTTGCCACGATTAATGGTAGCGCCAACCCACTATATGTAGTCGATGGGGTACAGGTTGGAACAAATGCCAATTTTATTAACCCCAATGATGTAGAAAGCATTGAAATATTGAAAGATGCTTCTGCGACCGCGATTTATGGTGCTGCCGGAGCTAACGGTGTTATCATGATTACCACCAAACATGGTAGGCCTGGTGCTTCGCATATTACTTTTTCAGCAGACTTTGGGGTGCAAACTTTAGCATCGACACTGGATGTAGGCGATGCTGACCAATATGCTAAAAATATACGTAAGGCACGGGAGAATGATGGAGCAGTTCTGCAAAACCAAGTTTTCTCTGCGCAGTATGACGGCAAAAGAAAGACCATCGACTGGCAAAAGGAAATGACACGAGTTGCACTGAAACAGCAATATAATCTTTCTACTTCAGGTGGTACTGAAAAAACCCAGTCTAATTTATCGATAAGTTATCTGAACCACGACGGGATTGTTATCAATTCGAATATGAACCGGATTACGGGTCGTGCCAATATAATCACCAAAGTGGGCGATTTCATTGAGATAGGAGGTGATATCAATTTTGTACATACAGAAACAAGCGGTAGTAATGCAGGTTTCGGCAATAACGGGAACCTTTCTTCTGTTCGCGACTGGGCATTCCAGTGTCCGACAATGGACTATGTAGACCCGACTACCGGAGCCTATGTAAGCCCTAACGTTAAGAATTCTAATGGAACGTATGGATCTCCTATTCAAGGCAACGTAGGCGCTTACGACGGAATGTTGTCTGATAACATTTATGCCGCACAAATGGAAAATACGGGGATAAGCAAAAATAACCAGGTAATTCTTAGCACGTATGCCGACATTAAATTATTTAAAGGATTAACGTTTAAAACGTTAGGCTCATATAATTTTTCGGCGGGCAACTGGTATAACTTCTGGGGTAACAAAAAACGTTACATGCCTGATGGGGTAACTCCTGTTGTTTTGTATAATTATGATGCACGTTATCAATTATCAATCAGTAATTCTAATTATAACACACTTGCTCTTGAAAGTTATCTGACCTACAATTGGAAGAATAATATTCACAACCTGACCTTGATGGCTGGTAATTCTGTAAACAAAAGTTTCGGAAACTGGAGCTCGGCTTCGGCTGTAGATTTCCCGGCTGACAACATTCGCGACATCAGTTTGACCAGCGACCCCACTACCAGAACCGGAAGCGGCGCATATAATCTGGAAGTGCGCGGGATATCTTACTTTGGCCGTGCTACCTATACGTTGATGAACCGTTATATCCTGACTGGTACGGTTCGTCGCGACGGTTCTTCGAACTTTGGTTCTGGAAACCGGTTTGGTACCTTCCCGTCGGCAGCTTTAGCATGGCGAATTTCGGAAGAGAGTTTCCTGAAAAATAATCCGACTATCAGCAATTTGAAACTTCGGTTAGGATGGGGTCAAACCGGCAACTCAGGCGGTCCGACAGATGCTTCTGTTGCGGCATTGACATCTAATACCATCGCGTACTATTTCTATGGACAGAACGGAATTGCAGGATTAGGTTCAACACGCCAGACCGCGAATGGTTATGTCAGGACACTGGTTGATACCAACTTGAAATGGGAAACCAATGAACAAACCAACATCGGTATTGACTTGGGGTTATTGAATAATGATCTGAATTTTACAGTGGATTACTTCACCCGTGCATCTAAAGACCTTTTGCTATGGCAGGCCATACGCCCCTCGGCTGGTTACACGACAGTATACACAAACTACGGTGAAATCCAGAACAAGGGTATTGAGTTCAGTCTTGACTATAAAAAACGGATTGACAATGATTTTACCATCGGTGCTACGTTGACTGGTTCAACATTGAAAAACAAAATTATAGCGATGGGCGCTGATTTGTTCAATGAAAACACTGGCTCGACCAATGACGGTTCAAATGTAGGTGCGATCGGAGCCCCTTCCGGGACTCACTGGAACGGTCATTCAATTTGCCGGGAAGGTTACGCTGTAGGTTCTTTCTATGGATACAAAGTTGAAGGTGTTTTCCAGAATCAGGCGGAAGTTGATGCCGCAAATGCTATTGCCGTTGAACACGGTCACGCGCAATACCAGAATGCACAAACCGGACCTGGCGATTTTAAGTACAAAGACCTTAATGATGATGGTTTTATCGATGAAAAAGATATGACTATCTTAGGTAATGGTTTCCCTAAAGTAAACTATGGTTTGACCTTAAATGCTACATATAAGAATTGGGATTTTTCTGTTTACTCGTATGGCGTTTTGGGGGCAAAAATCTATTCTTACTCAGCAATGACTTTGTCTAACATGTTCCCGAGCGATAACGGTACTACGCCCAATCTGCTGAACGAAGCGTCAAAAAATGCCTGGACTCCTGAAAATCATAGCACAACCCTCTCAAAATTATCGTTCCTGGATCAGAATTACAACATGCGTGGTTCTGATGTATGGGTGAAAAAAGGTGATTATTTGAAAATCAGCACAGTCCAGGTTGGATACAATTTTGACAGACAACAGTTGAAATCATTACGGATTGACGGCGCCCGTCTTTACGTTTCGGTTCAAAACTTGTTCTGCTTCTCTTCATACAATAAATATGGCGACCCCGAAGTCGGCCAGGGAAGTGTACTTTACACCGGTTTGGATACAGGCCGTTATCCCATGCCACGTATTTATTCATGTGGGTTGAATATTCGGTTCTAATTGTTTCACATAAACTTCGATTAGTGTTATGAAAAATGTTTCAAAAATAATATATACTCTTGTCGGTGGGCTATTGCTGTTGGGCATGAGCTCATGCAACAATGATGAATTTCTGACAGTAGATCATTATTCCATTTTGGATGCCAATCAAATGTTTAAAACAGACAAGGATGCCAAGGCTGGTCTGATTGGCTGTTACGATATGATGCTCCCGGTTTCGGAGACCAACGGCGACTGGGGTATCAAACCAAACCTGTTTATTGGCGGCCATCCTACCATGGATACTCAGGCTACCGGATGGGATAAAGACTGGAACACACAAAACTGGAACCCGGGAAGCCCTGAATTGTTAAGCGGATGGAAACATGCATACAAGGCAATTGCCCGCTGTAACGATTTCCTTGACGGTCTTGGGAAGGCAGATAATATTACCCCTTCTTTGAAAACGTCGCTCGACGGCCAGGCCAGATCTATTCGCGCTTTCTTCTATATGTGGCTGGCCAAAGCGTTCGGACGTGTGCCCATGTTGGCAACAGGTGAAAACTATGTAAATACACCAGCCAAGGCCCGTGCCCAAACTTACGCAGAAATGTGGGATTTTATTATCGAAGACCTGAAAGTAGCTGTTGATGAACTGGACTGGGATCCGCTGAATGGAGAGTATGGCCGTTGTACCAAAGGATTTGCACTTTCGTACCTGGGCGAAGCTTATATGTGGAAAGCATATCGAGTCCCGGAAAAAGCCGGAGAAAACTATCAATTAGCAGCTGCTGCGTTATTGCAGGTAATTAATAGCGGAAAATACGAATTAAACCCATCATTCACCACGTTGTGGGACCCGGGCGCTGTCTGGACAAAAGAATGTATTTGGGAAGAGGTGCTCGACGAAGGCTCACAATGGAACAGCTGGAGCAACCTGACTGATGCCCATACCTGGATGACCTATTTTACTGCCTGCCCGTCTCTTGGTGGATGGGGTACGTTGTACCTGTCGTGGGAATGGTGGAGTTCTTATGAGCCAGGCGACAAACGCCGCGAAGCGTCAGCATGTACGGGTGCGATAAAAAATATTAACCCGGCATGGAAATCGGCCACAAATTACGGGTACAATCCGTATCTTCAGCAAAGCCTGACAGTTCCGGATGGATTAAATACGCATTATCATTTTTACATGAATGGAGAAGCAGCACCTTCCATCTGGAGTTTGAAAACCTGGCGCACATGCCGTGCAAACTGGCAAGGAATGTGGGGGCCCCAGCAGATTTATTATAAACGGTATGCGAATGTATTGTTAGATTATGCAGAATGTTTGTTCAATTTGAATGGCGCAGGCGATGCAACCGCCTGGGGCTATATTAATCAGATTCGCAACCGGGCCTTTGGTAATCTGGAAGTTGGGAAGAAGGAAGCCCTGACGGCAACGTATCTTCCGTATTATAAGGATCTTGCAACATATTACATTAGTAAAGGCAATACCGATCTAAAAATCCCTGATGAATATCCTCTCCCATTCAATGAGGTTACTGTAGCTGTTCCTGATGCGCAAGTTTATTATACTCAGGTAAAAGCAGACAAGGGTTTTACTTCGCCGGTATGGCTGGTCGCACTTGGGATGGAACGCCGCAAGGAATTTAATACCGAATGGTGCCTTGCCCAGGATCTGATCCGTTCCGGGTTTATTGAAGACCACATTGCTCACAATTATCCCAAGGGGGTTGGATATCCAAATACGAACCCTCTGGTGCAGGATGCCTGGCAGACTTACCGTAATTTTGACTTTGACCTTAAAAAGATGGACATGCCGATCCCGACAGATGAGTTGTTGAAAAACCCACTGTGTGATCAGAATGACGCATACAAATAGACCTGCCACGTTATATTCTTGAAAATGTAACTTTATCTTGACATGAGAATAAAAGAGGAGGAATTCCATCGTGTTTTCCTCCTCTTTCTGAATGTATAAATATCAATAGACGGGGTATTTGAGCTTGTATTTTCTTTTTTTAGCATCTTGGAGAATTACCCCCGATTGGAAAATGAATATCTAAAATTAGATACCTCCGAGAAAAACAGACCTTACTTTTACTTTGAAATGAGCCGCCAGAGTTGCCAGATTACTGGACCTGCAGAAAGGAAAAGCGATTAAAAGAACAATCTAAACAAATAACCGCAACCGATGAAACCTACACTAAACTTAAAAACTCATTTACCTGTGAGAAATATGTTGTTACTACTGGTGACATTTTTACTATTTGATGGGCCATTAATCGGGCAAGAGGATAAGACACTCAAGGAGCATAACAATGGCGCGGCTTTTTACACCGGGATTTATCGGAACTTTTTTTGTGAAGCTGGATACACTCCGGTTGAGATAGACCGAAAAATCGACGCTGTTTATTCCGACCTTTTTGAAGGGCCTAACCGTGTGTACTTCGAAGTTGGCGATTCCCTGGGTTACATTTCGGACTTGAAAAATCACGATGCTCGTACGGAAGGGCTTTCGTATGGCATGATGATAGCCGTTCAATTGAATAAAAAAGATGTGTTTGACCGGATCTGGCGATGGTCGAAGAAATATTTGCAACATCAGAGCGGGCCACGGGAAGGTTATTTTGCCTGGAGTTTCAATCCTGTTACTATGACTCGAAATGCTGAGGGTTCTGCATCGGATGGTGAATTGTATTATATAACCAGCCTGTTATTTGCGTCGAACCGTTGGGGAAATGATACTGGCATTGATTATTATGCAGAAGCTCGAAGAATTCTGGATGCCATGTGGGAAAAAGATGGCACAGACAACATCTACAACCTGATCAATACAGAGCATAAGCAGATTTCTTTTGTTCCTGAAGGGAAAGGCTACGAGTGGACTGATCCGTCGTACCATTTACCGGCTTTCTATGAGATCTGGGCCGAATATGCGAAAGATGGACATGAACAGTTTTATCGCGATTGTGCCGATACAGCCCGGGTTTTTCTGCACAGGGCCTGCCATCCGAAAACCGGGCTAAATACCGATTACACCGACTTTTCAGGGAAACCCCTTTCAACTCCGTGGATGCCTGCCGCATTTCGATACGACTCGTGGAGAGTTCCCATGAATATTGCTATGGATTACGTGTGGTTTGGAAAGGATGCTGAGTGGCAGAAAGATTATGCCATGCGAATTCAAAATTTTCTGAAAAGTCAGGGCGTTGACACGTTTGTCGATCAATACAACATTGATGGTTCCACGCCTGACTTTATTCTTCAGGCTGGCGGATTTCAAAAGCGAAGGCATTCATTAGGCTTGGTTGCTACTTCTGCATCCGCTTCGATGATTAACAACAATGCTAATCCGGAGTTTATCCGGGCGCTCTGGGATGCAAAGCTCGGGCCATACGATGACGGTTATTTTGATCCATATTACGATGGGTTGCTTTATCTGTTTAGTCTGATGCACCTGAGCGGAAAATACCGGATTATCACCCCTGGATTCAATTGCCGTTAAAAGTCTTCCGCATATATGAAAAACGATAAGCAAAATCGAACGGCTGAGTGTTTGAGGTAATCTAATTTTACGAAATAACCCATTATAAACAAAGCAATAGAATAAGTACCTAACAATGAAAAAACTAAATTTAACCCTGGCGGCCATACTTTTACTTTTTGTAACGGTGTTTTCACAAAATCGTGTTACAACTGCTCCTGCTGGTTTCGACATTGTTCGCCCTTTAATTCAACATGGGACAGTTGATACGGTTACCTATAAGTCAAAGACGGTTGGAACCGTACGAAAGGCTCTGATTTATACTCCTCCCGGTTATTCGAAAGACAAAAAATACCCGGTGCTTTACTTGTTGCACGGGATTGGTGGCGATGAAAAAGAGTGGTTTACTCATGGTCAGCCTAATATAATTCTGGATAATCTGTATGCCGAAAATAAGCTCGAACCGATGATTGTTGTTTTGCCAAACGGGCGTGCCATGAAAGACGACCGGGCAATCGGCAATATTTATGGCAAAGATAAAGTTGAAGCGTTTGCCCTTTTCGAAAAGGATTTGCTGAATGATCTGGTTCCGTTTATTGAAAAGAACTATCCGGCGATAAAAGACCGTGAACATCGTGCCATTGCCGGGCTATCGATGGGAGGTGGGCAATCGCTTAATTTTGGACTGGGAAATCTCGATAAGTTTGCATGGGTTGGCGGGTTTTCTTCGGCTCCGAATACAAAAACTCCGGAAGAACTGGTTCCCGATCCGGCCAAAGCAAAGGTGCTGCTGAAGTTGCTCTGGATTTCGTGTGGCGACAAAGACGGACTGATTCCGTTTAGCAAGCGCACGCACGATTATCTCGAAAAGAACAAAGTCCCGCATATTTATTACGTTGATCATGGTTATCACGACTGGAATGTTTGGAAACACAGCTTGTATATGTTTTCGCAGCTAATCTTCAAGCCTGTCGATACGGCTTTGTTTGATCAGATTAGTAATGCAGGCCGACCAGCAGAAACCAATGTTCGCAAGTCTGCCTATCCCCAAATGCTTCCCGACGGACGTGCCACATTTCAACTCAGAGCGCCTGATGCCCGTAACGTGCAACTAGACCTCGGTAAAAAGTACGACATGGTGAAAGACGACGATGGTGTTTGGGCCGTTACGACCGATTCGTTAAGCGAAGGTTTCCATTATTATTCAGTACTTATTGACGGGGTGCCTGTAGCCGATCCTGCCAGCGAAACATTCTATGGCATGGGGCGCATGGCCAGTGGTATCGAAGTCCCTTTTAAAGGCGACAGCTACTACGAAGTAAGAAATATTCCACATGGCGATATCCGGATAAAACGTTATTACTCGAACATAACCAATACCTGGCGCGATTTTTATATGTATACGCCGCCGGGGTATGACGAAAATACCAACGAAAAATATCCGGTGCTTTACATCATGCATGGCGGAGGCGAAGATCAGAGAGGCTGGGCAGTTCAGGGGAAAACGGATTTAATTGTCGATAACCTGATTGCAGAGAAAAAAGCCGTTCCCATGATTGTGGTCATGGTTGACGGGAACCTGCCACTGAATTCTTTTGGCGAAGATTTTTTAATGTTGTTCGAAGCGGAGCTGAAACAGTGCGTTATTCCGTTTGTCGAGAAAAACTACCGGGTAAAAACCGACGCTCAAAGTCGTGCCCTGGCTGGTTTATCATTGGGCGGGATTCAGACGCTGTATGCGGGAGTAAAGAACACCGATATGTTCGCTTATTTGGGGGTATTTAGTTCGGGATGGATACTTCCTATGCAGGGCAGCATAGCCGACACACAGTACGAATATATGAAAATCAATGCCGATAAAATCAATACAAACCTGAAACAATTCTGGATTTCTCAAGGTGGTCAGGAGGATATCGCCTGGAAGAATTGCCAGACAATGCTTTCGAAATTTGACGAGATGAAGATTAAATACACCTATAGCGAATATCCTGGTGGCCATTCTTGGCCGGTATGGCGGAACAACCTGTACCATTTTGCGCAATTGTTGTTTAAATGATTGAAAATAGCCCTAAGAGTCCAGGCTCATGCCCCCAAAAAATATACAAATGGCCATTCGTTTTGCGGATTTCACAGTGTGGATCTTTGCTGCGTTTCGACTCGCAAGCTCAAATCCATGTCGATGTTAATTGAGTGAAAAGCAAAAGCTGTTACGGAAATTGTACGAACCAACATTGAAAATTTATACGGATGAACGAACGTGTTGCTTCACAACACCCAGAGATATGATAATAATTTTCAGCAACATGGAGTTCCATACTACCATTTTAAGAAGCAAATTTCGAGATGGAATGGGTTTTAAGTGTTCCCTATTGTTATAAATTCACTAAAAAAAGTGTGAGTAATGAGGTACGTATGTAGCTTATTGATTCTATTCCTTTCGGTTGCATCTTTGGGTAAAAATCGCAGCGATGTAAAATTTTATAGTGTCAATTCACTATATGGTATTACCTACAGGCAAGCCAGTTCGGTTTGCAAAGATGGAAATGGGTTTGTCTGGGTTTCAACAAAATCGGGTATTTTGCGATTGACTGAGGATGATTACCGAATCTATCAATTGCCCTTGGAAGTAGAGAATGTTCTTTGGACTCGTATGCAATACAAAGATGGGGCATTGTACGCTTATACAAACAATGGACAAATATTCAAATACAACCCGATACTCGATCAGTTTTGTTTGGAAGTATATGTTGGAGATCAGATCAGAAGTTCATTTTATCGTTTGCTTTTAGAAAACAGAGATGTTTATTGGATTGCTAGCAATGTTGGCCTTTATTGTTCGCGCGAAGGAAAAATAGAATTGTGTGGATACGAAAACAAGCGAGTGAATGCCATCGAGTGGTTTAATAAAACCAAATTATTTGTGGTAACCTCCACCAGTATCGAGTTTTTCGATACACAATCGCATAAAAACCTGGTGTTGATTACTAATTTGAATGACGATCTGAAACAGGTTCGTAGCATATATTTTGATTCTGATCAAAACAAATTATGGTTAGGAACCAATTCGTTGGGATTATTTTATTACAACTTGAACGATAGACAGCTTTATTCATTGAGTAGTTCCGATTTTCCCAAACAACCTGTTATGAGTATTACGGCCATTAACGAACGCGACCTGATGGTTGGCGTTGATGGACAGGGGCTTTGGCGGATTGATCGGAAGACCAACCAAATTAAATCGGTTTACAAAGAAGACTTAGATGTATCAAATTCGCTTAGGGGCAATGGCGTTTATGATGTATATCTCGATCCCGATACGCATCGTGTTTGGGTTAGTACCTATACCGGGGGAGTTTCATATTTCGATCAGACAATGCCAATTATTGAGCAAATCACTCACGAGAAGAATCAATATAACTCACTGATTAGTAATGATGTAAATTCGGTTATTGAAGACCAAAACGGCAATCTTTGGTTTGCTACCAACAATGGCATCAGCTTTTGGAATGTATCGGCTGACCGTTGGACACATTTTCATGCGAACGAGAAATGCCAGTCTCATGTTTTCCTGACCCTTTGCGAAGATGGCGAACGTATTTGGGCGGGAAGCTATGCCTCGGGTGTTTATATTTTAGATCGTAATACTGGTCGGGAATTGAAGCATTATTCGAATGCCGACAAAAATTCACCTTTTGACAACAGTTTTGTATTTGATATAAAAAAAGACCGGCAAGGAAATATTTGGATTGTTGGGGTTGATGGTGAAATTGTTCAATACAACCGGGATAAGGATGAGTTCAAAAAGTATTGGAAACTACCGGCAAATGTTATTGCCGAGTATCACGATACGACAATGTACATCGGCTGTTCATATGGTTTGATGGAATTTAATAAAGCGAAAGAGACATTTCGCTTGGTGATGGAAGGATTTTATATATCAGATATTCTGGTTCATAATGATCTGGTTTGGCTTGGAACGGAAGGAAACGGATTGGTATGTTTCGATCCTAAAAGCAATGAATCCAAGCAATTTTCGGTCTCGCAAGGTTCGCCATCGAAATTTGTAAACTCGGTGGCATATAGTAATGGCTACCTTTGGCTCGGAACAGAAAAGGGACTATGTCGGTTTAATCCTGAAAACAAGCAATTTTTTGTTTATTCATCGTTTCCTGCGCTTACAACTTTTTCATTTAATGCCAGGGCTAAGTTTAAACTAAAAAATGGAACATTTGCCTGGGGCACGAATAACGGTGCCGTATTTTTTAATCCCGAAACGATACATCA
This sequence comes from Bacteroidota bacterium, assembly GCA_029265715.1. Classification (GTDB taxonomy): domain Bacteria; phylum Bacteroidota; class Bacteroidia; order Bacteroidales; family Prolixibacteraceae; genus Aquipluma. The sequence continues at coordinate 2,276 of JAJUGZ010000053.1, read as the reverse complement.
GAACCCGGTAAATGGCCGAATTTATATACAGGATCTGATTGTTGCAGGGCGTTCGGTACGCGATATCCCCTCGTTTAAGCTCGATTGTCCGGTTGATGAGTTGAATAGAATTAAGTTGCGGTACAACCAAAATTCGGTTGCTATTGAATTATTGTCTGTTGGAACAGTGCCCAACTCAAAGTTCTCCTGGAAGCTGGAAGGTTCGGATGAGGGGTGGAGCATTCCTTCAAGCCACAGAATAATCAATTATGCAAATATTCCAAGTAAGAAGCTTTCGTTAAAAATACGAATGTACGATGAATCGCTGTCGACCATTCTCGATGAACGTTCCATATCATTAGACGTATTGCCACCATTTTGGGACACTTGGTGGTTTTTAATCGTAGCTTTTATTGTGTTATCGAGTGCTTTATATTTCTCGGTTGTTTTCTATGTTAACTCGATAAAACAACACTATACCAAGGAAAAAATCCGTTTCTTTATTAATACTGTTCATGATATACGCACTTCGCTCACGTTAATGAAAGCTCCGGTTGAAGAGCTTACTAAAGAAAAAGGACTTTCAGACTCGGGTAAATACTATTTGCAGTTAGCCACACAGCAGGCAAAACGGCTCGCCAAAGTGGTAACTCATTTAATGGACTTTCAGAAAGTCGATGAAGGCAAAGAGCAAGTTGTATTTTCAAATGTCGAAGTAGTTGACTTGGTAAAAAAACACATTAGAATGTATGAACCTTATGCCATGAAAAAGCACATAAAACTAGTGTTTCATACATCACAAGATCGTTATTTTGCCATGACACACTCAATGCTTGTAGAAAAAATCCTCGATAACTTACTTTCAAATGCAGTGAAGTATTCGTTCGAAAATAGTACTGTAACAGTAACATTGATATGTGGTGCAAAAGAATGGAGCATCGAAGTTTTGGATCAAGGAATTGGGATAAACCCGAAAGATCATCACCGGCTGTTCAGCGAGTTTTATCGGGCCGAGAATGCGGTGAATGCAAAAATTGTGGGTTCTGGTATCGGCCTTTTGCTTGTGAAAAAATATGTTTCGCTTCTTAAAGGTAAAATTACGTTTAAAAGTCAGGAGAATGTAGGCTCCATGTTCAAAGTTGCATTTCAGGTATCATCTCCATCGGAAGCTAACGAATCCGAACTGAATGATGCGATAGGTTGTGAACAGGGGCTTGGAGATGAAGAAGCAGTGGAACTTTTGGTTTCGAAATTGTCGATTCTAATTGTCGAAGACAATGAAGATTTATGTCAGTTTTTGAGCCATGTTTTATCTTCGGATTTTGATATAATAACTGCTGAAAATGGGTTGATCGCTTGGGAAATAATTCAAAAAACGATACCCGATTTTGTTGTCTCAGACATCATGATGCCCCAAATGAATGGGTTCGAGTTGTGTGAACAGATCAAGTCGAATTACGAAACGTCACACATCCCGGTAATCCTTTTAACCGCGTTAACCGGAAAAGCAGAACAATTGCATGGACTTGGCCTGGGGGCTGACGACTACCTGACCAAACCTTTTGATATGGAAATTCTTCGTCAAAAAATAAAATCGATTCTCTTAAATCGTGAAATCATCAGAGAAAAAACTCTTAAACAAAATGAGATGGGGAAGTTGGGCGATATTGTTTCAAATAACCTGAATAACCAATTTCTGCAACGTATGCTTGATGCTGTTCGCCAAAATATTTCCAATTCCAGTTTCGGGAAAGAAGACTTTGCTTCGTTAATGAATGTAAGCACTTCGTTGTTGTACAAAAAAACCAAGGCATTAACAGGTTTGTCTCCTACCGATTTCATTAAAAATGTTCGGCTTGAGTATGCTCTTGAAATGCTTAATAGCCAGAAGTATACTGTTGCTGAAGTAAGCGAACTGGCAGGGTTTGCCAGTTCTGGATATTTCAGTACCGTATTCAAGAAGCACTACGGGCAATCGCCTTCCGAATTAATAAAACACAAATAACTTATTTTGGCAGATTGTGACAAATTGCACTTACTGAGCTCGAGCTAACTCTCATAATGAAACGAACATGTTGCTTCACAACACCCAGAGATATGATAATAATTTTCAGCAACATAGAGTTCCATGCTGCTAAAAAAGCAAGTTGTTATAGTGTAAGCCGCCGCGCATGAGCATCTGCCATTTTGTAGAAATTGGTTTTACTTTTGCCCGGGCAGGAGTTTGTGCAGTTGATTGGCCGGATAATCGGATATGACAGCCAGTGTTCGCGTGAGCCAGGCCAATGGTTCAATAT